>NZ_DASTEP010000044.1:0-30433 GCF_035709525.1 Hymenobacter sp.
ACTCCGCTGCGTCTCTGCTTGATGCGCAGAATGCTCAGCATGACAAACGGAACGCTACTTTTACTCTGCTCTATCAACACGGCACTTGCTAATTGATAACTGTTAAGTGATAATTGACAATGAAACACCTGGTTGCTAAAATCCACCCCGCCGACAACGTGCTCGTTGCCCTCACCGACCTGCCCATCGGCACGCCCGTGACCTGGGACGGGGAAACCGTGACGACGACCGAGAAAATCCCCGCCAAGCATAAGCTGGCGTTGCACGATTTTGCCATCGGCGACGAGATATCGATGTACGGCGTGCTGGTGGGCAAAATGTCGGCCCCCGTGGCCAAAGGCGGCCTGCTCACCACCGGCAACCTCAAGCACGCTACCAATTCGTACCAGGAAGGTCAGCACCCGCACAGCTGGGCGCAGCCCGATGTGGCCAAGTACGAGGGCCGCACCTTTATGGGCTACCACCGCCCCGACGGCCGCGTGGGCACGGCCAACTACTGGCTGGTTATCCCGCTGGTATTCTGCGAAAACCGCAACATCCAGGTGCTCGAAGAAGCCTTGGTGAACGACCTCGGCTACGCCCGCCGCAAAAGCTACCAGCCCCAGACCCAGGCGCTGATTGAGCTGATGCAGGCCGGCAAATCGGTAGAGGAGATTCTGGCCACCGACCTGCACTCGGCCGAAACCGACTACCAGAAGCCCAAGCTGTTCCCGAACGTGGACGGCATCCGCTTCCTCAACCACGAGGGCGGCTGCGGCGGCACCCGGCAAGATGCCCAAAGCCTGTGCGGCCTGCTCGCCGGCTACATCACGCACCCCAACGTGGCCGGGGCCACGGTGCTCAGTCTGGGCTGCCAGAACGCGCAGGCCACGATGCTGCAAGATGAAATCGCCAAGCGCGACCCCAATTTCAGCAAGCCGCTGTTCATCCTCGACCAGCAGACGATGGGCACCGAGGAAACCCTCGTGAGCACGGCTTTGCGCCAAACCTTCGCCGGCCTCATGCAGGCCAACCAGCAGCAGCGGCAGCCCGCGCCCCTCAGCAAGCTCTGCCTCGGGCTGGAGTGCGGCGGCTCGGACGGCTTTTCGGGCATCTCGGCCAACCCGGCGGTGGGCCATACTTCCGACCTATTGGTAACGCTCGGCGGCTCGGTTATCCTGGCCGAATTTCCGGAGCTGTGCGGCGTGGAGCAGGAAATCGTGAACCGCTCGGTGGACCACGAAACGGCCCAGCGCTTTACCTCGCTCATGAAGGCGTATGGCGACAGCGCCATCGCCGTGGGCTCGGGCTTCGACATGAACCCCTCGCCCGGCAACATCCGCGACGGGCTGATTACGGACGCGATTAAGTCGGCCGGCGCGGCCCGCAAGGGCGGCTCGTCGCCGGTGGTGGCCGTGCTCGACTACCCCGAACTCGTGACCAAGCCCGGCCTGAACCTACTCTGCACGCCCGGCAACGACGTGGAAAGCACGACCGCCGAAGTCGGCTCGGGGGCCAACGTGGTGCTCTTCACCACCGGCCTCGGCACGCCCACCGGCAACCCCATCGCGCCGGTCATCAAAATCAGCACCAACACCAAGCTGGCCCAGCGCATGCCCGACATCATCGACCTGAACACCGGCACCATCATCGATGGCGAAGAAACCATCGAGCAGGCCGGCGAGCGAATACTGGACTACGTGATTCAGGTGGCCAGCGGGCTGGAAGTGCACGCCGTGCGGCATGGCCAGACGGACTTTATTCCGTGGAAGCGCGGGGTTTCGTTGTAGTCACGTAGCGCCTCACCCCCCAGCCCCCTCTCCGAAAAGGAGAGGGGGAGCCTGACGACATTTCATAGTAGGTTTCTTAAGTAATACACCACATAACGTCTGAGCCGTCTCGGCTCCCCCTCTCCTTTTCGGAGAGGGGGCCGGGGGGTGAGGCGCCCCGTTGTTATGACTCCCTTTCTCTCCGACGACTTCCTTCTCCAGTCGTCCACCGCGCGCACGCTCTACCACGCGCACGCCGCGCCGCAGCCCATCATCGACTACCACTGCCACCTGCCGCCCGACCAGATTGCCCAGAACCGGCAGTTTGAGAACATCACGCAGATTTGGCTCTACGGCGATCACTACAAGTGGCGGGCCATGCGGGCCAACGGCGTGAATGAGCACTTCATCACGGGCGATGCCTCGGACTGGGAGAAGTTTGAGAAGTGGGCCGAAACGGTGCCTTACACCGTGCGCAACCCCTTGTACCACTGGACGCACCTGGAGCTGCGCCGCTACTTCGGCATCACCGAATTGCTGAACAAGGACAGCGCCCGCCGCATCTACGAGCAGTGCAACGCCCTGTTGCAAACGCCCGAGTACTCGGTGCAGGGCCTGCTGACCAAGATGAACGTGAAGGTGGTTTGCACCACCGACGACCCGGCCGACGCGCTCAATTTTCACCAGGATATTGCCGGCCAGGGCTTTGCTACGCAAATCCTGCCCACCTTCCGCCCCGACAAAGCCATGACGCCCGAGGCGGCCGACTATCCCGCCTACTTACAGAAGCTAGGCCAGGCGGCGGGCGTGGAAATCCGCTCCTACGCCGACCTGCTGACGGCCCTGCGCCAGCGCCACGACTTCTTTGCCTCGCTCGGCGGGCGCTTGTCGGACCACGGCTTGGAGCAGATTTACGCTGCCGACTACACCGAAACTGAGGTAGCGGCCATCTTCGACAAGGCACAGGCCGACCAGGAATTGAGCCCGGCCGAGATTGAGAAATTCAAGTCGGCTATGCTGGTTGAATTGGCCATCATGGACTGGGAAAAGGGCTGGACGCAGCAGTTTCACTTGGGCGCGCTCCGCAACAACAACGCCCGCGCCCTGCGCCAGCTCGGTCCCGACACGGGCTGGGATTCCATTGGCGACTTCTCGCAGGCGCAGGCGCTTTCGCGCTTTCTCGACCGGCTCGATAACCAGGACAAGCTGGCCAAAACCATTCTCTACAATCTGAACCCGGCCGACAACGACGTGTTCGCCACCATGATTGGCGACTTCCAGGATGGCTCGGTGGCCGGCAAGATGCAATTTGGCTCGGGCTGGTGGTTTCTGGACCAGAAAGACGGCATGGAAAAGCAGCTCAACGCGCTCTCCAACATGGGTTTGTTGAGCCGCTTCGTGGGCATGCTCACCGATTCGCGCAGCTTCCTGTCGTTTCCGCGCCACGAGTATTTCCGCCGCATCTTGTGCAACCTGCTGGGCCGCGATGTGGAAAACGGCGAGCTGCCCGCCGAGGAGCTGCCCTGGCTGGGTGAGCTGGTCGAGCGCATCTGCTACGGCAATGCCAGCGAGTACTTTGGCTTCGAGCCAGCCGCCGTGCCGGTAAGCACGGGTGAGTTGGTCGGCAGCTAGGCCCGAAGTTGCGCGGACTTTGTAGTCCGCGTGCGTCTGGCTGCCCGCTGACGCAGGCGGACTACAAAGTCCGCGCAACATGTGCTATCGAAATCGTTTACGTGAATAAAAGCGCCTCTATCGGCCCCGCAGCCCGATTTGAAGGCTTACCTTTCCGGCTCCAATCGCGCTTGCGCACATTTGCCTAAAGCAAAAGCAAGCCCTACTACCTCTCTCCATGAAGCAAGTCGTAACCTTCGGCGAAGTGATGATGCGGCTCTCGCCGCCGCTGAATTACCGGCTGCCACAGACGGACACCCTCGAAGTAACCTACGGCGGCGGCGACGCCAACGTAGCCGCCGCCCTGGCTCAAATGGGCGTGCCCGCCGCCCACGTCTCGGCCTTCCCGGCCAATGAGCTGGGCTACGCCGCCGCCAACCACCTGCGCCGCTACGGCGTCGATACCACGCATTGTCTCTTCACCGAGGGCCACCGCCTGGGGCTGTATTTCCTCGAAGTGGGAGCCTCGCTGCGGCCCAGCCGCATCGTGTACGACCGCGCCGAATCGGCTTTTGCCCACCTCGACCCGGCCGCTTTTAACTGGGATGAAATCCTGAAAGATGCCGGCGGGCTGCACTGGACGGGCATTACGCCCGCTATTTCGGCCGCCGCCGCCCAGGCTACGGCCGAGGCCATCGCCGCCGCGCGGCGGCTGGGCGTCACGGTTTCGGCCGACGTCAACTACCGCCGCAACCTGTGGCAGTACGGCCGGAAGGCGCAGGACGTAATGCCGGGCTTGGTCGAAGGCTGCGACATCGTCGTGTGCACCGAGGGCGACGCCGACGACCTTTTTGGCATCAAGGCCGACGCGGGCTCCGACAACGGCTTTATCTCGATGAGTGAGCAGCTGACCCAGCGCTTCCCCAACATAAAGCGCGTCATTGCTACCCGCCGCCAGACCCAGAGCGCCTCGCACGAGCGCATCTGCGGCCTGCTCTGGGACCAGGGCGATTTTTTTGAAACGCCCTTCTACGACATCGCGCCCGTGGTAGACCGCATCGGCGGTGGCGACTCGTTTATCTCGGGTTTCATCTACGGCTCAAACACTTACGAAGACCGGGCGCAGGCGCTTTCCTTCGCTACCATCGCCTCGGCGCTGAAACACACCATCCACGGCGACATCAATCTGGTGACGCCCGCCGAAGTCGAGCACCTCATGCAGGGCAACCTGACGGGGCGCTTGCTGCGGTAGCTTGTGTAAGCTGTTAGCTATCAGCTGCTAGCTGATAGCTCTCGCCTAGCGAGTTACGACAGCTTCCTTTCCACTTTGAACAGGTAGCTAACAGCTAGCAGCTCATAGCTAACAGCTTATCAAAATGTCTTCTTCCGACGTTCTCTCCCGCGTACTCGCCGCGCCGCTGGTGCCGGTTTTTTTCCACGCCGACGCGGCCTACGCGCAGGACATCGTGCGGGCCTGCTACGCGGGCGGCATCCGCGTGTTTGAGTTTACCAACCGCGGGGCCAACGCTTTCGAGGTATTCCAGGAGCTCGGCAAGCTGACCGCCAGCGACTGCCCCGACCTGGTGCTGGGCATCGGCACTATATACAACGCGGCCGATGCCGAGCGCTTCATCGCAGCAGGCGCAACTTTCGTGGTGCAGCCCGTAACGACTGCCGACGTGGCTGAAGCCTGCCAGCGCCACGACGTGGCCTGGGTGCCCGGTGCCATGACCCTCAACGAGATATATAACGCCACGCAGCTGGGCGCGCAGCTCGTGAAAGTATTCCCCGGCAACGCCGTGGGCCCCGACTACATTAAGGCCCTGCGCGGCCCCATGCCCGGCGTGAAGCTGATGGTGACGGGTGGCGTCGAAGCCACTACCGAAAGCCTCGGCGAGTGGTTTGGCGCGGGTATCAACGCAGTGGGCATCGGCTCGCAGCTCTTCAAAGGGGCCAGCGACCCGGCCGCCATCACGGCCCGCGTGGTGCCGCTGATGCAGTTTATTTCTTCATTTAACAAGTAGATAACGAGTGTCATGCTGAACGCAGTGAAGCATCTCTACCGCTTCATTCAAACCGTTCAACGAAGCGGTAGAGATGCTTCACTGCGTTCAGCATGACAATCCTATCTAACGAACTCGCTCTATGAATCCCACCCTCCGCCCTGCTACTGCTTCGCCGCCTGTTTCCGAAGTCGTCGGCAAGTACCGCTGGACCATCTGCTCGCTGGTGTTTTTTGCCACGACCATCAACTACCTCGACCGGGCAGTTATATCCTACCTCAAACCCGACCTGGAGAAGGCATTTGGCTGGGGCGTGGCTGACTACGCTAACATTGAGCTAGTATTTAAAATCTCCTACGCCGTGGGTATGGCCGGCGTGGGGCGCGTTATTGACAAGCTGGGTACCAAAATAGGCTACGCGCTGGCTACTACCCTGTGGAGTATCGCTGCGATGGCCCACGCGCTGACAACGGGCACCTTTAGCTTTAGCGTGGCCCGTGGGGCGCTGGGCGTGATGGAAGCGGGCAATTTTCCCTCGGCTATCAAGACGGTAGCCGAGTGGTTTCCGCAGCGCGAGCGGGCTTTGGCGACGGGTATCTTTAACTCGGGGGCCAACGTGGGGGCCATCGTAGCCCCACTTACCGTGCCTTTCATTGCTGAGCAATACGGCTGGCAGTGGGCTTTTGTGATTACGGGTGCACTGGGGTTTGTATGGCTGGTGCTGTGGATGCTGGTGTATGACACGCCGGCCAACAGCAAGCGCTTGAGCAGAGCCGAGTTCGAGTATATCAACGCTGATACTCCGGCCGGTCTGCCAGTAGAAAGCGCGGTAGTAGAAGAAAAGCCGAAAGCTTCGTGGTCTACCCTGTTGGGCTTTCGCCAGACATGGGCTTTCGTGATTGGCAAGTTCTTGACCGACCCTGTTTGGTGGTTTTACCTGTTCTGGCTGCCTGACTTCTTGAGCAAGCAATACGGCTTGACCAAGACGCAACTAGCCTTGCCGACGGCCACGGTATATATTCTTTCGAGCGTGGGCAGCGTCGGGGGTGGCTACCTGCCGCTGGGCTTTATCAAACGCGGCATGGCGGCCTTCCAGGCCCGCAAGATGGCCATGTTGGTTATCGCGTTTTGCGTGTTCCCAATAGTGTTTGCCCAGTATTTGGGGCAGCTGAATATGTGGCTGGCGGTGCTGGTAATCGGTATTGCGGCGGCAGCGCACCAAGCCTGGAGCGCCAACATTTTCACTACCGTGTCAGACATGTTCCCCAAGCGAGCCGTGGCTTCGGTCACGGGCATCGGCGGCATGGCCGGCGGCCTGGGCGGCATTGCCCTCACGGCGCTGGTGCAGAAGCGCATGTTCGTGTACTACGAGGCGCTCGGGCAGCTCAATAAGGGCTACTTCATTATGTTCCTGATTTGCGGCGGAATGTACCTGCTGGCCTGGGTTATCATGTTTACGCTGGTGCCGCGCATGGAGCCCATCAAGCTCGATGACGACGACACGCTTCCCACCGCTGCCTAAGTTGCTTTTTGCTTTTCCTATGAAACGTTCCTTCGCGCTACTCGCCCTGCTGGGCTTACCGCTGCTCGCTTCCGCGCAGGCTACCCAGCCGAAACCCAACCCGATGGGCCGGGCGCTCATCACCACCGCGCCCGCCCCCACCGGCGGCCCGATGAGCAAGAAAAACGCCGCCGCCGTGCAGGAGGTCGAGAAGCTGGAGCGCCAGCGCTTCGAGGCGCAGGTGAGCAAGGACTACGCTTTCCTGGAACGCGTTTTTGCCGACGACCTCGTTTACACCCACGCCAACGGCAAGCAGAACGGCAAAACCGATTACCTGCAAAGCATCCGCGATGGCAAGAGCGTGTATGACAAGATTGACGTGGAAAATCTGAACGTGCGCGCTTACAACGACGGCCAGACGGCAGTAGTAAACGGCCAAATCGTCATCTACCAGCCCAATAAGCCCGACGGCACGCCCAACGTGGCCCACATCAAGTACGTGACCGTGCAGGTGAAAGACCCTAAGAAGGGCTGGCAGGTAGTGCTGTGGCAGTCGCAGAAACAAGCAGAAGTGAAGTAACATTTAACAATTAACATTTATCATTTAACAGCTGGTAGCTGCACCTGACGGCACTAGCCAAATGATGAATGCGGAAGCTGTTAAATGATAAATGTTAATTGTTAAATGAATCACGACGAACTAGCTACCCCCGTCGGCACTACGCTCGAGCGCTACATCATGCGCAAGCAGGCCGAATTTCCCTTCGCCACCGGCGAGCTTTCGCAGCTCCTGCGCGATATCGCACTAGCCAGCAAGATTATGGTGCGCGAAGTAGGCCGCACTGGCCTCAGCAGCATCGCCGAGGCCACCGGCCCTGAAGGCGAGCAGGGGCCGCCGCGCCACCGCCTGGGCGAAGAGGCGCACATCCGCTTCGTGCGGGCGCTCACCAACGGGCGCGAGTGCTGCGCGGTGCTCAGCGAGGCGCGGCCCGACATCATCGACACCGGCAACCCCGATGGCAAGTACGTGGTGGCGCTAAACCCCTTGAATGGCTCGGTGAGTCTGGATTTCAACGTGAGCACGGGCACCATTTTCAGCATCTACCGGCGCGTGAGCCGCTACGGCGGGCCGGCGCGGGCCGAGGATTTTATGCAGGGCGGCCGGGCGCAGGTGGCGGCGGGCTACATCCTCTACGGCTCCAGCGTGATGCTGGTGTACACCACCGGCCACGGCGTGGCGGGCTTCACGTATGAGCCTAGCTTGGGCGAGTTTTTCCTCTCGCACCCCAAGCTCACCATTCCGCCCAGCGGCAAGGTGTTTTCGTGCAATGAAGGCAACTGGTTTGACTTTCCAGAGTTTGCGCGCACCTTCCTCACTACCTGCAAGGAGCGCCGCTACACGGCCCGCTACGTGGGCTCGCTGGCGGCCGATTATCACCGCAATCTTTTCACGGGCGGCATCTACCTCTACCCGCCCACCGGCGAGTGGCCCAGCGGCAAGCTGCGCCTGCTCTACGAGTGCTACCCCATCGCCATGATAACCGAGCAGGCCGGCGGCCGGGCCGTGACCGGGGCCGAGGACGTGCTCGACGTGGCCCCCACCGCCGACCTGCACCAGCGCATGCCGCTCTTCGTGGGCTCGGCCGAGCTCGTGCGCGAGCTGCAAGCCGTGGCGGCGTAACACCAAGCTCCAGCTTGGTGAACCGTTCGCCTCATCATTCGGCGCGCTCCAGGCACCAGCCGCACGAACCGTTTGCGCAGCAAGCCGGTAAAAGGGGCCGTACTTACTCAACGAACCAACGATTCACCAGGCAGGAGCTTGGTGCTACTTCCCATGCCCAAAATCATCGCGCCCGAAGTTGAGTTCAGCAAGCTGCTGAACGACGTGAAGCAGGCCACGCCCGAAATCTTCGCCCCCAACGGCGGCTACCTCAACCTGCTCGAAGGCCGCTGGCAGGAGCCCGGCACGCCCAAGCCGTTCGTCTCGCCCATCGACGGGTCGGAAATCGGCGCGCTGCCCATGCTCAAGCACGACGAGGCCCTGCGCGCCGTGCATTTTGCCAAAGGCGAAAGCACCGCCTGGGGCGCTACCGACCTCGACGAGCGCCGCCGCCGCGTGCAGGACTGCCTAAACCAGCTGCGCCCGCACATCGACCTCATCAGCAAGCTGCTGATGTGGGAAATCGGCAAAACCTACAAGCTGGGCTTCAACGACATCGACCGCTGCATCGAGGGCGTGCAGTGGTACGTGGACAACATCGAGAGCCTGCTCGGCGACCGCCGCCCGCTGGGCCTGGTGAGCAACATCGCCAGCTGGAACTACCCCATGTCGGTGCTGATGCACGCGGTGCTGGTGCAGGCGCTGGCCGGCAACGCCGTGATTGCCAAGACGCCCACCGACGGCGGCTTTATCTCGCTGAGCGTCACCTTCGCCATCGCTCGCCGTTGCGGCCTGCCCGTGACGCTGGTGAGCGGCCCAGGGGGTGAGCTTAGCGACGTGCTGGTGAAAGACCCAGCCGTGGACTGCCTTTCCTTCGTGGGCGGGCGCTACAACGGCCGCAACATCGCCGACGCCCTGAGCCAAGAGCACAAGCGCTACATGCTGGAGATGGAGGGCGTGAACACCTACGGCATCTGGGACTACTCGCAGTGGGACGCGCTGGCCGACCAGCTCAAAAAAGGCTACGACTACGGCAAGCAGCGCTGCACGGCCTACGTGCGCTGGGTGGTGCAGCGCGACTTGTTTCCGCAGTTTCTCGAAACCTACACCCAGGCCATCGGCAGCCTCAAAGTGGGCAACCCCACGCTGGTCGATAACCCCGGCGACAAACTGCCCGACCTGGCTTTCGGGCCGGTTATCAACGCCGCGCAGGCCCAGAGCCTCGATGAGCTGTTTGCTAATGCCGGCAAGCACGGGGCCATTCCGTTTTACCAGGGCAAGCTCGACGACAGCCTCTTTTTGCCCGGTCAGGACCGCTCGGCCTACCGCGCCCCGCGCGCGCTGGTGGGTTTGCCCCGCCAGGCCGAGCTGTACTTCAAGGAGCCTTTCGGCCCCATTGACTCGGTGGTGCTGGTAGACCGCGTGGAGGAGCTGGTAGGCGAGATGAACATCTCGAACGGCGCGCTCGTGAGCGCCCTCGGCTCGGACGACGAAAAATGGGCCACCCGCACCGCCAAAGAGCTGCGCGCCTTCAAAGTAGGCATAAACAAGCTGCGTAGCCGCGGCGACCGCGAAGAGGTATTCGGTGGCCTGGGCGAAAGCTGGAAAGGGGCCTTCGTGGGCGGCAAGCTGCTGGTAGAAGCCGTGACGCAGGGCGCGCCCTCGCAGCCCGTGCTCGGCAACTACCCCGATGCGGTGCTGCTGCCCGAGAAGGTATAGCTACCGCTTACCAACGCTAGCCAAAAAGCCTGGGCCGTTTCCCTCTGGAAGACGGCCCAGGCTTTTTAGTTGGTTTCATTACCGCGACGGGTAATGTGCAGCCAGCCTAAAAGTCATTCTTGCCTTAAAGGTGGTTTTTTTCACACCTGGGGCCTATCCACAAGGCCGCTGCCCTGGCCGGCGCTTACACTACCTTAGCCGCGCTACCGTTATCGTGGCCCGGAGCCAGTCGGCCGGGTGGCTGGCTCCCAGGTACGTCACATGCGCTCATTTTTTCTACCAGGCGTCACCGCCTGGGCAATTAGCTTTAGCATACTTCTCTCTGGGTTGGCGATGGCGCAGCCCGCGCCGGGCTGGCAGCCGGGCTATAATACGCCGGGCCTCAATGGCCCTGTCCGGGTGGTGCTAGAGCAGCGCGATGGCGACCTGCTGGTGGGCGGCAGCTTCACCGACGCGGGCGGCAACCCAGCGGCCGACTACGTAGCTCGCTGGCACCAAGGCACCTGGCAGGCGCTGGGTACCGGCCCCGCCGCCGAGAGCCCGCTCGTTGGAGCAGGCTACCTCACTGGCCTGGTGCAGCTGCCTACTGGCGACCTGGTAGCCAGCCTGACCACCAGCTACTTGGGCGGCGAGCCCCCGCGCAGCGTGGTGCGGCGCTGGCACGCGGGCAGTTGGCAGCCCTTAGGTAATCCCTCCGAGGCTGGGCAAATAGCGGCGTTGGCCCTGACGCCGACCGGTGAGCTGCTGGCCGCTTTCTCCGAGTATGCTGAGGCAAAGCTACCCGGCCGGCAAAGCAGCGTGCGGCGTTGGGATGGCCACCGCTGGCAGGCGCTGGGCGCACCCGCCGCCGGCAGCCCGCACTCCGGCCAGCTCACGGCTATCACCGGCTTGGCAGTAGCGGCTACCGGCCAGGTAGTAGCCTGCGGCGAGCGGCCCGGCGCGGCCCGCCACACCCCGCCCGCCGTCAGCTGCTGGAATGGGCGCGCCTGGCGCTACCTGGGCCGCCTGCCCGAGCGGGTCGAGTACATCCGGCAGTTGGCCGCCGGGGCCGACGGGCAGGCGCTGGTGGAATGCGAGCTGGGCATGCACCTGCGCGGCGGGGGCCACCGGCAAGGCCCGCTGTTCGAGCTCTTGCGGTGGGACGGCACCCGCTGGCAGTCGCTGACCGCCGGCCAGCCATTTACCTCCGCTACGCTGATGCCCGGCGGCGTGGCCTTGGCCGAGCACACCCGCCCGCTACCCACCGGGGGCCGGGTAGTGCGCTGGCAAAGCGGGCGCTGGCAGCCCCTGCCGGCCGCCTCTCCCAGGCTGGGTAGCAATCGCCGGCCCCTGGCGCTGGCCACCAACGGCGACCTGCTGGCTAACCACCCCACGGGCCTGGCTCGCTACCACGCCGGCCGCTGGCAGGTGCTGAGCACCCCTACTCAACTAGGCATCGCGGGCACTTTGGGCACCGAAGTAAAGGCCCTGGTGAAAGCCTCTGGGGGCGGTGTTTTGCTGCTAACCCAGGAAGACAGTAGTGACTGGCCAAGCCAACTGCGCGTGTATCACCTCCACGACGGACGGCGGGAGCCCGTGGGCTACTCGCTCACGGGCTCGGGGTCGGCGCTGGTGGTGCGGCCAGGCGGTGAAGTGGTGCTGAGTGGCTTTTTGGAGCCACCCGGTGCCGCTGGCTCGTGGGCAACGGTGGAGTGGGCCGGCGGGCGCTGGCAGCCGCCGAGCAGCCGGCCACCAGCAGAGGCCGAGCTGCTGGCGGCTGGGCCGGCCGGCGAGTTGGCGGCCGCCCGCTGGGAGAAGGTTTGGCGCCACGATGGCCACCGCTGGCAGTCGTGGCCCCTGCCGCCGCCCGATGGCACGAAGCTCACCGCCCGCACGGCACACGTGCTCACCTTCGCCCCCGACGGCAGCTTGCTGGCGGGTGGGGCCAACCTGAGCCACGAGATACGAAGCAAGGGCTTCGTGGCCCGCCACGACGGCCAGCGCTGGCAGGTGGTGGGCGAGGAATTGCCATTTGAGGTAGACTGCCTGCTAACGGCAGCCGATGGCAGCCTGGTGGCCGGCGGCCACCACAGCTCTTTTCACCCCGACAGCCTGAGCCACATCGGCTACCTGGCCCGCTGGAATGGTAGCACCTGGCAGCAGCTCGGGCCCCGCCTGCTCGGCGCGGTGGAGGCGCTGGCACAAGCCCCCGATGGTGACCTGCTGGCTGGTGGCAGCTTCCTTGACGCAGGCGGCGACCCGCACGCCGACTACATAGCCCGCTGGCACGCTGGCCACTGGCAGCCCCTGGGGCCCGGGCTCAATGGTAGGGTGAATACCTTGCTATTTGCCTCGCCCAACGAACTGGTAGTGGGTGGCGAGTTCACGGCGCTGGGAGACGAGTCGCTGGCTACCTCTCGCCTGGCCGTGTACCGGGAGCCGTAGCGGCGGGTGGAGCCACTAGCCGCGCCCCCTGGCTGGCGGCGCTGCCTTACAACCAGTCTGCATTGTGCAACATCGGCTGCGGCCGGTGCAGCTCTTAGCGGGAACTGCTTTTGCAATGCACAGGCTCAGTGGGCCGATACCAGTAGCAGCACCCTCAGCATGACGGCCGTGGTAGCGCCCGGTCATAATCAACTGCTTTACGCAGCCCTTCCGCAAGCCAGCTTCTAGTGGAAATAAACAGCTGGTTTGTTTTTGAGAAGCCAGTTGGCTAAGCCTCCAGCTTAACATAGCAAAACGGCCAGTTGAGTAGGCCATTAGCTGGGCTAGTCGAATAGCTACATCGCTGAGGGAACTGGGCTACCACTTTTGCACCACGCAAAGGTCATGCTGGCCACCCTTCCGCTTTCTACTCGTTATCACACATGAAAAAACACCTTACCCTCCTCTTGCTGCTGAATAGCGTAGCTGGCTCGCAACTGACCGTGGCTGGCCCCGCGCCCGTGCGGCCCCAGGTGCCTCTGGCGGCCATGGGGCCCCTGCGGCCCGGCGCGCGCCCGCTGGTGCGCTACCTCACGGCCACGCTACGCCTCACGCCGGCGCAGGCCGTGGCCGTGCAGCAAGCCTTGCGCACCGAAGTGCCCCGCCCGCTCGTGCCCGAGCAGCTAGCCCAACGCCTGGAGCCGGTGCTGAGCCCCGAGGCGCAGGAGCGCCTGCACGCTCTGCAAACCAACGTGGACAGCTACCGCACGCTGTACTACCTGGCGGCCCGGCACTAGGCGGCTGGGCTACTGCCCGCCGGTGGACTGCCGGGGCTCGGGCCGGTTGTTGGGCCGGCCGCGGGGGCCGGGAAAGCGGCTGGCAGTTTCGTCGGGCTCCAGCAGCTCGGTGGTGTTATCCTCTTCGTCGGCCGGGGTTTCGGCGGGCTGCTGCACGGTGGCGAGCTGGGTATCGAGGGCGATTTCGAAGCGGTCTAATTCCAACTCTACCTGCCGGATGGCTTCTTCGCTGTAGGCATTGCGGCGGTGCAGTTCCACCAGCAGGTGGCGCTGGTACTCCGTGACGCTGAGGCGACTTTGCAGCAGGCGCTCGAACTGGGCGGCGGCCTGCACTTCGGCGGGCTGCGGCGGCAGGCCGGTGGCCTCGTTGGCGGCCAGGGTGCCGCGCAGGCGCCGGGCCTGGCGGCGCAGTACCTCGCGCATGGTCAGCAGGCTGTCGTCGGGCGGCGAGCCGGCGGCGGCCAGGCGCTGGTTGAGGTATTCGAGCGAGCTTTCGACCAACGCCAGGCGCAGCTCCTGCTCCTCGGCGGCGCGCTCGGCCGGCGACTCCTGCACGCCCAGCCGGCGCACCAGCCAGGGCAGCGTGAGGCCCTGCACCACCAGCGTTATCAGGATAACGATGAAGGTGATGAATAGAATGATGTTGCGCTGCGGAAAATCATCGCCATTGCGCAGCGCGTAGGGCAAGGCCAGCGCCGTGGCCAGCGACACCACGCCCCGCATCCCGGCCCACGAAGTAATGAATAGACTGCGCCGCGAGGGCTGTGGACTGCGTCGGCCCAGCCAGCGCCCCAGCCAGTGCCCCAGGTACGACACCGGAAACACCCAGCCCAGCCGGATGGCAATGGCCACCACGCTCACCAGCAGCCCGTAGCCCACCGCCGGCCAAAACTGCCACGAGTCTTTGCCACCCAGCCCGCTCAGGATGCCGCGCAGCTGCAAGCCAATGAGGATGAACACGAAGCCATTGAGCAGAAAGCCTACCACGTTCCAGAAGCTGTGCTTGAGCAGGCGCGTCTGGTTGTCGTAGATGTCGTGCGAGCGGCGGCTCATCATCAACCCCATAAACACCACCGCCAGCACCCCCGACACGTGCAGGTGCTCGGCCGCCAGGTAGATGCCGAAGGGCAGCAGCACCGTGAGGGCCGTAATGAGCGTGGCATCGGTGAGAAAATTTTGCAGGCGCACCATCACCCAGCCCACCGCCAGCCCGATGGCCGCTCCGCCCAGCCCCACCAGCAAAAAGTGCCAGCTGGCATCGAAGAGGCTAAATGCGCCGCTCACCACCGCCGCCACGGCGTAGCGGTAGGCAATGAGCGCCGAGGCGTCGTTGATGAGGCTTTCGCCTTCCAGGATGCTCGTGATGCGGCGCGGCAGCCCCAGCCCCTTCGTGACGCTGGTGGCGGCCACCGCGTCGGGCGGGCTCACGATGGCCCCCAGCACAAAGCCCAGCCCCCAGCTAAAACCCGGAATAAACCAGTGCGCCACGGTGGCAATGACGGTAGTGGTCATCAAAACTAACCCAATGGCCAGCAGCGAGATGGGCCGCCGATTAGCCACAAACTCGTGCCACGAGGTATTGTAGCTGGCCTCGTAGAGCAGCGGCGGCAGAAAGATGAAAAAAACCAGGTCGGGATTGATGGTGACTTCGGGCAGGCCCGGCACCAGGGCCAGCCCCGCCCCTACCAGCACCAGCAGCAGCGGGTAGGGCACCTTGAGGCGCGGGGCCACGGCCGAGAGCCCCACCAGCAAGGCCAGGAGTAGAATGATAACGGACAAATTCTCCATAAAGGAGGTAGTACGCAGGCAGGGCCGCTTGGGCTGACGTTGCACAGGGCTGCTGAGCGTAGAAACGCAATATTTTGCGTCTGGCGTTGTTGAGCGACACCCCCTGACGCCAGACGCAAAATATTGCGTCTCTACCCCAACCGCAGCACCAAGCCGGAGCTTAGCATCACGAAGCCAGCACCTCCAGCTGCCCCACCAGTTCCGCCTCCGTTACCGGGTAGGGCCGCCCGTGCCGGATGGCCTGGTACACCGCCTCAAACAAGCCCGCGTAGCTGCCCGGCACGGCCGGCACCGGCGTGGCGGTGAGCGAGCCATCGGGCGCGGCCAGCGTGAGGCAGCCTTCCTGGCCGGGCTGCTCGCGGCCGTAGGCGGGGTCGGCGGGCTTCAGGCCGGCTACTAGTTGGGCTTCCTGCGGGTCGGTGCGGTCTTTGCGAAAGCTGCCCTGGGTGCCGTGCAGCACGAAGGCCGGGCCGGGGTCGGCCACCAGCAGACTGCTGCTGAGGTACACGTGCAGGCCCTCGGGGTAGTGCAGGTGCAGATGGAAATAATCGGCCACCCGCGAGTTTTCGCGATAGCTACCCTGGGCCTTTTCCACCTTTAAAGGCTGCCCAAACAAGCTGATAGCCTGGTCCACCAAATGCGGCCCCAGGTCTAACACCAGCCCCGAGCCGGGCGAGTCGGCGTCTTCCTTGAATTTCTTGGGGTTGAGCTGCGGCTTGAAGCGGTCAAAGCGAAAATGCACTTCGATGAGGCGGCCCAGCTGCCCGCTTTCCACTACCTGCCGCACGCTGCCAAAGTCGGTATCCCAGCGGCGGTTCTGGTAGGCAAGCAGCTGGCGGTTTTGCTGCCGGGCCAGGTTAAACAGGGCCCGTACCTCGGCAGCGGTGGTCGCCACGGGCTTTTCGAGTAGCACGTGCTTGCCGACCAGCAGCGCTTGGCTCGCCAGCTCCACGTGGGTGGCGCTGGGCGTGTTCACTACCACTAGTTCTAGCTCGGGGTCGGCGAGGAGTTCGGCCACGCTGCCGTAGCTTTTGATGTGTGGGTAGTCGGCCTGCATGCGCTGCTCGTGGCGCTGCACTACGGCCCGCAAGTCGAAGCCGGGGTGCTGGGTCAGAAACGGCGCGTGGAAGATTTTGCCCGACATGCCATAAGCCAGCAGGCCGGTTTTGATGGGAGTGGAATTGGCGGAAAGCGTCATATAGCGCAAAGGTTGAGCGGGCGAATGTAGAGACGCATCCTTGCGTCTCGTCGTTGTTCAGCCAATACATTAGCCAAACAATGCGAGCCGCAAGGATGCGCCTTTTTCTTTCCAGCTCACTAGCTGAATGACGCGAGACGCAAGTATGCGTCTCTACATCAAATTTCTACGCCACCTCAGCCAACTCGGGCACGGCCACGGCCGCCCGCAGCGGCGCGGGCAGCCGCACCACGCATACGCCCGGCGCGCGCAGCCAGTCGGCTTGCGCCAGCTGCCCCAGCCCGATGGTGCCGGTGAGATAGCTGCCACGCTGCGCCGAGCGAAACTGCTCGTGCACCACCGTAAAATCAGCCAGGTCGGGCGCGCTGGCTTCGTCGTCAAAGGTTACGAGCACGTCTACCTCGGCGGCTTCGGGGGCCAGTGTCAGGTGGGCATTTTGCTGAATCTTCTTGTACTCGTAGCGATAGCCGTAGGTGAGCGCCGACAAATCGGAGAGCACCGCCGAGGCCGTGGGGAAGGCCCCTGCCCCGCGCCCCAGGAAGAACTGCCGGTCGGCAAAGCCACTCTGCGTCACGAGCCCGTTGAACTCGTCGTGCACGTTGCTCAGCTCGTGGCCGGGCGCCACCAGCGTGGGCACTACCGCCGCTGCAATGCCGCCCTCGGGCAGCCGCCGCGCCTCCGCTACCAGTTTGATGCTCAGGCCCTGCTCGCGGGCGTAGGCCGCCGCCAGCGGGCTGATGCCCGTGATGCCCACGGCCAGCAGCTCCTCGGGCCCGGCCACCAGCCCGAAGGCGTGGGCGAGCAGCAGCACCAGCTTGTTGCGGGCGTCGAGGCCCTCCACGTCGAGTGCGGGGTTGCTTTCGGCAAAGCCCAGCTGCTGCGCCTTGGCCAGGGCCGCGGCGTAGGGCTGCCCGTCGCGGTTCATGGCCGTGAGGATGTAGTTGGTCGAGCCGTTGATGATGCCTTCCACCGAAGCCAACAGGTCGGTGTCGTAGTATTCTTCCAGATTGCGAATGACGGGCAGGCTGGCGCAGGCGGCGGCTTCGTAGAGCAGCGGCGTGCCCGTGGCGCGTTGCAGCACTATGAGTTCGGGCAGGTGCTCGGCCAGCATTTTCTTATTGGCTGTCACGACCGCCTTGCCTTTCTGCAACGCTGCTTTGACGATGAGATACGCCTCGTCGGCGTCGTCAATCAGCTCCACGATTACGTCGAGGCCGGGGTCGTCGAGCAGTTCTTGCTTGTCGAAGGTGAACAGCTCGGCGGGCAGCGGGCGGGCTTTGCGGCGGTCTTTCACCGCGATGCGGCCGATGCGGGCGCGCAGGCCGGGCGTGCGCTCCAGCACGGCGTGCAGCCCCTGGCCCACCACGCCGAAGCCGAAGAGGCCGATGGTGATATTAGTACGGGTCATGATATTCGGAATGTACCGTAAGCTTTAGCTTGCGAGCGAGCGCCGCGAGCAACCGCGTTGGCAGGCGTTCGCCCACGCCACTGCTCGCTGCGCTCGCTCGCAAGCTAAAGCTTACGGTACAGCATATTAAGCTACTACCAACTTCCCTTCCGTCGTCACCACGTGCGCCTCCTTGAGCGCGGCCAGCGCGTCGAGTGCCTGCGCCAGGTCGGCAATCAAATCCTCCGCGTCTTCCAGCCCGATGCTCAGGCGCACCAGCCCATCGGCCACGCCCGACGCCTGCCGGATGGGGGCCGGAATCGACTTGTGGGTCATGGTAGCCGGATGGCAGAGCAGGCTCTTGGCCCCGCCCAGGCTTTCGGCCAGCTTGAAGTACTTGGTCGACGTCACCAGCTTGGTAGCGGCCTCGATAGTGTCTTCCGTCAGGGCCAGGGCCACGATGCCGCCGAAGCCGCCCGCCTGCTGCTTCTTGGCTACCTCGTGGTTGGGGTGGCTTTCAAGGCCAGGGTAGTACACGCGGGCCACTTCGGGGCGCGTTTCCAGAAACTTCGCCACCGCCAGGGCCGAGGTGCTGGTGCGCTCGATGCGCAGCGGCAGCGTCTCGATGCCGCGGATGGTGAGGAAACAATCGAACGGCCCGAGGATGCCGCCGGAGGCATTCTGAATGAATTTCAGCTCCTTAGCCAGCTCCTCCGTCTTGGCTACGGCGATGCCGGCGATGAGGTCGGAGTGGCCGCCCAGGTACTTGGTGCCGCTGTGCACCACCAAGTCGGCTCCCAGCTCGATGGGCCGTTGCAAGATGGGCGAGGCAAACGTGTTATCGACGCAGAGCAAACAGTTGTGCGCCTTGGCGATAGCCGAAATAGCGGCGATGTCCGACACCTTCAGCGTGGGGTTGGAAGGCGATTCCAACCAGATGAGCTTGGTTTTGTCGGTGATGGTATTGGCGACGTTTTCGGCATTGGTCGTGTCGCAGTACACGATGTCGATGCCCAGGCGGCGGTACACGTGCTCGAACAAGCGGAAGGCCCCGCCGTAAATATCATCGATAGCAACTATCTGGTCACCAGCCGAAAGCAGCTTCACTACGGCATCGATGGCGGCCAGGCCGCTGGCGAAAGCGTAGCCCGAGTGGCCGCCTTCCAGGGTGGCTACCAGGTTTTCGAGGGCCAGGCGGGTAGGGTTGCCGGTGCGGGCGTAGTCGAAGCCTTTGTTGACGCCAGGGGCTTCCTGCACGTAGGTCGACGTTTGGTAGATGGGTACGGCGATGGCGCCGGTTTGCTCGTCGACAGGGATGGCGTGGAGGAGGCGGGTTGCAACAGACATGGCAAGAGAAGTTTAGTGTTTGATTGGAACAATAAACCCCTATTTCCCAAGCACCTAGTCAAGAATCTCTTACCGGAAGGGCGTAAAAAAAGCCCTCCCGACAAGTCAGAAGAGCATACGCCGTGGCCACGGCAAGGCATCTTGTAGACTTATCTTCTTCCAAAACCAGGCCGTAGCCAGCGTCTCAGAACAGGAATTAGCACCTTCGCATTGCTGCTGGTTGCTAAGGCATCGCAGGGCCTGTCCCTCCGCCTTTCTTGATAAGTGCCCCGGTAAAGGAGCATGCCACAAAGGTAGAAGCGGATTTTTGGAATTTGCAAGCGTTGGCTTGTAAAAAATAATTTTTGCTTGTTTGAGTGAGCTGCTACTTAGCAACCAACTTTCAAAATAAAAGGGTTTTACGCCTTACATATGTTTCGTTTGGCGAACGGTGGGCGGGGCGGCGGGCGGGCGCGGCAACCGCATTTTTTGGGCGCGGCGCGGGCCATTTGGTGGGGCTGGGTGGTTTACTACCCGAGCCGGCAGCGGGCAGCTTGCTACCTGCGCCAGCCGTTACCTTATTTTTTTTGAGATGAATAAAATTGCGTTAATCGTGGGTGCCAGCGGCATCGTAGGCAGCAACCTGGCCCGCGAGCTACTAGCCCAGCACTGGACGGTATACGGCCTGGCCCGCCGCCCCCAAACCGACCTGCCCGGCCTGCTCCCCGTGGCCGCCGACCTGCTCGACCCGGCCGCCCTAGCCACCGCCCTGGCCGACGTAGCCCCCACCCACGTGTTCCTCACCAGTTGGATGCGGCAAGACACGGAGGCCGAGAACATCCGCGTGAACGGCGCGATGGTGCGCAACCTGCTGGCGGCCCTGGCCCCCAAGCACTCGGTGCAGCACGTGGCCCTCGTCACAGGCCTCAAGCACTACCTGGGGCCGTTCGACTCGTATGCCCGCGCCGGGGCGCTGCCCCCTACCCCCGTGCGCGAGGAAATGCCCCGCCTCGAAGCCCCCAATTTTTACTACGCGCAAGAGGATGAGGTATTTGCAGCAGCCGCCCGCGATGGCTTTAGCTGGAGCGTGCACCGCCCGCACACCATTATCGGGCAGGCCGTGGGCAACCTCATGAACATGGGCACCACGCTGGCCGTGTACGCCAGCCTGTGCAAGGCGCAGGGCCGGCCCTTCCGCTGGCCCGGCTCGCAGGCGCAGTGGCAGGGTCTCTCCGACGTCACTGATGCCCGCGTGCTGGCCAAGCAGCTGGCCTGGGCTGCCACCACCGAAGCCGCTAAAAACAAGGCCTTCAACATCACCAACGGCGACTACTTCCGCTGGAGTTGGCTGTGGCCGCGCCTGGCCGCGTGGTTTGGGGTAGAGGCCGTGGGCTTTGAGGGCACCGTGCAGCCGCTGGAAGCGCAAATGGCCGGCGACGCCGACGCCTGGCGCTCGCTGGCCGCCCAGCACCAGCTCCTTGAGCCCGACCTGAGCCGCCTGGCCTCGCCCTGGCACACCGACCTTGACCTGGGCCGCCCCATCGAGGTAATGACCGATATGTCACGCAGCCGCGAGTTGGGCTTCACCGTGTATCAGCGCAGCGAGGAGTCATTTTTTGACCTCTTTGCACAACTGCGGGCCGAGCGATTGATTCCGTAAGGCTTTGCTTGCCTAGCTATTCGTCATGCTGAGCTTGCCGAAGTATCTCTACTGCCCCGTTGGAGGAAGCGGTAGAGATACTTCGGCAAGCTCAGCATGACAGCTGGTTGCTTTAACACGACGTTCGGCTTTTACTTTTTCTCACTTCCTTTTCCCATGCCTGAAACCGATTTTGACCCCAGGGCCGACAACCGCCAGCGCCCACCGGGGCGCGATACCTACCACACTACTACCGCGCCGCTCATCGTCACGCCCACCTTCCTGACGCGGGCCGACAACACGCCCCGCACCGAGCGGCTCATCGATGAGGGCTCAAACAAAGGCCGCCATGGGCAGGGCCTGGAAAACCCGGATACCGAGCCCGCTGAAATTGCGTTGGAAGGCAACCCCAACCTGGCTTTCGAGCGCTGGGACGAGTATTGGCGCAAGGTGCACGGCCCGAAGTTTGCCTACGAGGAGCCTGGCACCGACAACGAGCCGGTGCTGCGCTACGACCAGGTGCACCGCATTGCGGGCGGGCCGTCGTCGTTTTTCCACCCGCCCTACCTGGCCATGACCACGCCTGATGGCAAGCTCGTGGCCAACCCCCACGCCCGCGTGCCAGCCTACCAGCGCCCGCGCTTCGACGGCTTTGCTTACATCGCCTACGCGGCTGAGGCCGACATCCAGCGGGTGCTGAAGCAGCCGCAGTACGCCGAGCGCATTATTGCCGACGAGCAAACGGCCTTTCGGCTGGTGACGCGCGAGATTACCCGCGAGTACATTCTGCTGCCCAGCCCTCGCCACCGCGACCCCATTAGCCTGGTGCGGCTGCACTACCGCCGGCCCGAGCTGAGCCGCGAGGCTTTTCAGGAGCGGCTGTTGCGGCAGCACGCGCCACTGGTGCTGGCCCAGCCTGCCACCCACCAGTACGTGCGCCGCTACGCCCAGCTGCACAACATCGGCTCGAGCCAACAGCCTGACCCGGAGGGCGAGCTGATTGACGCGATTTCGGTGCTAGCCTTTGCATCTATCAACGATGTAGAGGACTTCCTGGTCACCGACGATTACCGCACCCTGGCGGCTGATGAAGCCACCTTCACCGATGCCGCCCACTCGGAGTACTGGACGGGCTTAAACTACAGCGTTATCAATCATTTATTGCCCGAATTGGCCACGCGCTACTAACGCCCTTTTGCGCCCAACGAGCCCCAGGACAGTTGCTCGCTTGCTCTCAATCAATTGGCTTAGCGCCTTGGTAGTCGAGAGCAAGCGAGCAACTATCCTGGGGCTTTTTCGTGCATGCAACTGACTGCTTCACGCCGTAATATCCGCAGATATACAACGCTTTAGCGCTACGGTTTTACAGGTCCATTTTATAAAAGATTCATACGCGCCAATTAGCACCGGAATTCTCAAGGCACTTGACAGTCAAGCTACCCCACAGCTTAACAGTCCAAGTAACAAGCTTATTTAGATTGTTTTAAAACATCAAAGCCCCGCGCTAAGCCGTAGCGTAGAGGAACTGCCCAGCCAGCTGCCATAGGCAGCTATTTGCTTTACCCCTTCTACCCTATCGCTCCATGAGTCTCCAATTTATCCAAGAGCCGCTCGACAAAACCGCGCCGCACGTAGTGCCCGCCCAGGCCGTGACGCTCAACGTGAACGGCCAGGACCGCACCATCCAGATTGCGCCCTGGACCAGCCTGCTCGATGCCCTGCGCGAGTACATGGACCTGACTGGCACCAAAAAAGGCTGCGACCACGGCCAGTGCGGTGCCTGCACTGTACTAGTTGATGGCAAGCGCATTAACTCCTGCCTAGCACTGGCCACGGTGTACCAGGGCAAGAAAATCGAAACCATCGAAGGCCTGGGCACCGAGGACAACCTCTCGCCGTTGCAACAAGCCTTCGTAGACCACGACGCCTTTCAGTGCGGCTACTGCACGCCGGGCCAGATTTGCTCGGCGCAAGGCCTCATCAATGAGGGGCGCTGCAAGACCGTGGACGAGGTGCGCGAGCACATGAGCGGCAACCTCTGCCGCTGCGGCGCCTACACCAACATCCTGTCGGCCGTGATGGAAGTGCTGCACAACGGCGAGGCCGTGGTCGATAACGGCGTGCTCATCACCGTGCCGGTAGCATCTACCAAAGCCAGCTCGGTCGAATAACCCCTTAGCCTTAGCTCCTTATGAATAGTTTCACCCTTACCCAAGCCACAGCCGCCGACGAGGCCGTGCGCGACCTAACTAGCCACGACGGCGCGGCCTATCTAGGCGGCGGCACTAACCTCGTGGACTTGATGAAGTATAACCTTGAGCGGCCGACCCACCTTACCAGCCTGGGTTTGCTGCCGCTCACCGACATCAGCAGCCTGCCCGATGGCGGCTTGCGCCTAGGAGCGCTGGCTACCAACGCCGACACGGCCTGGCACCCCGAGGTAGAAAAGCGCTACCCGCTGCTGAGCCAAACCATTTTGGCTGGGGCTACGCCGCAGCTGCGCAATGTAGCCACCAACGGCGGCAACCTCAACCAGCGCACCCGCTGCTACTATTTCTACGACCTGGCCACGCCCTGCAACAAGCGCGAGCCCGGCACCGGCTGCTCGGCCCTCACTGGCCCCAACCGCGTGTGCGGCGTACTGGGCACCAGCGAAAGCTGCATCGCCACCCAGCCCAGCGACATGTGCGTGGCGCTGGCGGCCTTAGAGGCTGTGGTGCGCGTGCAAGGCCCCGATGGCGAGCGCAGCATCAAGTTTGACGACTACCACCGCCTGCCCGGCGACCACCCCGAGAAGGACAACACCCTTAAACCGGGCGAACTGGTCGTGTCTATCGACCTGCCCGAGGAAGGCTACGCCGACCACTTCACCTACCTCAAGCTGCGCGACCGTAGCAGCTACGCGTTTGCGCTGGTGAGCGTGGCCGTGGGGCTGAAGATGAACGGAACTACCATCGAGAAGGCCCGCTTTGCCCTTGGTGGCGTGGCCCATAAGCCTTGGCGTGACCAGGAGGCCGAGAAGATGCTGGAAGGCCAGACGGCCTCGCCCGACTTGTTCCGCCAGGTGGCCGCCAAGGTATTTGCCGAGGCCAAGGGCTACGGCGAAGGCTCGCTGCACAACTCGTTCAAGATTGAGCTGGGCAAGCGCGCCATTGTGCGGGCGCTCAAGCAGGCCACCGAAATGAGCCAAGTAGTGAACCCGAACGTGTTTTTGAATTCTAATCCGTAAGCTAGTATGAGCCAGACTATTGCCACCCCGCCTACCGTGCGCCTCGACAGCGACGTGATTGGCAAACCCATTAATCGCACCGATGGCCCGGCCAAAGTAAGCGGCGCGGCCAAGTACGCTGCCGAGTTCGGCGTGACCGGCCCGCTGTGGTACGGCTACATCGTGAACAGCCCCGTGGCCAAGGGCAAGATTACCAAAATCCACGCCGACGAGGTGCTGGCCATTCCGGGCGTGCACAAGGTATTCTCGCACGAGAATGTGCCCTCTTTTGCCTGGTTCGACCGCGCTTATAAGGACGATGTGGCCCCCGGCGGCTCGCCCTTCCGCCCGCTGCACGAGCCCGAAATCATGTTCAACCAGCAGCCGGTGGCGCTGGTCGTGGCCGATACGTTTGAGCTGGCCCGCTACGCCGCTTCGGTGCTGCGCATCGAGTACGATGTAGAAAAGCACAACACAGACCTAGATTCGGTTATCGGCGAAGCTTTCGATGCGCCCAAGGGCAAAACGGGTTTCCTACCCCCGCCCAAGCCCAAGGGCGACATGAACAAGGCGTTTGCCGAGGCCCCGCACAAGGTGGCCGGCGAGTACATCCACCGCGCGCAGCACCACAACCCGATGGAGATGTTCGCGACTACCGTGGACTGGCTGGGCGACGGCAAGAAGATGAAAATCTACGATAAGACGCAGGGCGCGCCCAACGTGCAGCAGTACATCGCCAAGATTTTCGGGCTGAGCACCGACGAGGCACGGGTTATCTCGAAGTTCACGGGTGGCGGCTTTGGCTCGGGCTTGCGTCCGCAGTACCAAGTGTTTCTGGCCGTAATGGCGGCCCT
Source organism: Hymenobacter sp. (assembly GCF_035709525.1). Lineage (GTDB taxonomy): Bacteria > Bacteroidota > Bacteroidia > Cytophagales > Hymenobacteraceae > Hymenobacter. The sequence goes on from NZ_DASTEP010000044.1 coordinate 24,843, forward strand.
GGAGTTGGAGCACTCGGTACGGGTCGTGATGACGCGCACGCAGATGTTCAGCTTTGGCCACCGGCCCCACACGCTGCAAAAGCTGCGTATTGCTTCTGATGAGCAGGGTCACATTCAGGCCCTGGAACATAAGGCGTTGGCTGAGACCTCGCAGTTTGAGAACGCCACCGAAACGGTGGTAAACTGGACGGGCATTCTCTACAACTCGCCCAATACCAACTTCGACTACCAGCTGTCGAAAATCGACGTGTTTACGCCGCTCGATATGCGGGCGCCCGGCGCGGCCACTGGCAACTTCGCCAGCGAAAGCGCCATTGATGAGCTATCGTACAAGGCCGGCAAAGACCCGCTCGAGTTCCGCCTGCTCAACTACACCTACACCGACCCCACCGAAAACAAACCCTTCACCAGCAAGCGCCTCGACGACTGCTACCACGAAGGTGCCGCCCGCTTCGGCTGGGACCAGCGCAACCCCGCGCCCCGCTCGATGCGCGACGAAAACGGCCTGCTCGTGGGCTGGGGCGTGGCCGCTGGCTGCTGGGACGCTTCCATGCAGAAAGCCGCCGCCAAGGCCGTGCTCACGGCCAACGGTCACCTCACCGTGAGCAGCGCCACCAATGACCAAGGCGCTGGCACCTACGTCATTATGACCCAGATGGCCGCCCAGACCCTCGGGCTGCCCATGGCGCAAGTCACCTTCAGCCTCGGCGATACCAACATGCCCGCCGCCCCCGTGCAAGGCGGCTCCTGGACCGCCAACTCGGTGGGTGCGGCCGTGAAAAACGCCTGCCAGGAAGTGGGCAAAAAGCTGCTCAAGCTGGCCCAGAAAATGGACGACTCGCCCCTGGCCGGCGTCGATTTCGAGGACGTGCAGTTCGTGGACGGCCACCTGCGCGCCAACGAGGACATCACCCGCTCGGTGGCCATTGCCGACGTGCTGGCCGCCAGTGGCGAGGCCAAAATTGAGGCGGAGGGCAAGGCTGGCCCCAACCCCATCAACATGTTGAAGTACTCGATGCACTCGCACAACGCGGCGTTTGTGGAAGTGAAGGTGGACGAGGACCTGGGCACCATCCACGTGACACGCGTGGTGAATGCCGTGGCCGCCGGCCGCATTATGAACCCCAAAACGGCCCGCAGCCAGGTGCTGGGCGGCACGGTGTGGGGCCTCAGCATGGCCCTGATGGAGGAAACCTACCTCAACAACGACCTCGGCCGCTACGTGAACCACAACTACGCCGAGTACCACATCCCGACGAACGCCGACATCCACAAAATCGACGTGATTTTCGTGGAGGAGGAAGACGATATCGCCAGCCCCATCGGCGTCAAAGGCGTCGGGGAAATCGGGATGCTGGGCGTAGCCGCCGCCATCGCCAACGCCGTGTACCACGCCACCGGCAAGCGCGTCCGCGAATTACCGCTGACGATTGATAAGCTGCTGTAAGATTGAGTTAGGTTTAATAGAAAGAAGCGCCCCGTAGCTGATTGGCTGCGGGGCGCTTTTCTATTCAACTTAATCCAAAAATTTATTACTCTTACTTATATTACACTCATTACAAAGCGTCTGCAAGTTACTGAGTTCCGTCAGGCCCCCAAGTGAAAACGGCACTTTGTGGTCAATGTGTAACTTAATTCCATCATTGGCAGTTCGTCCACAAGCAACACATTTGAAGGAATCTCTTTTTAAAACCTTGTAGCGCATTCCTAACGGAATCACTCTTTTTACTTTATTATCAACAAGCTTCGCAGGCAAGTCTAGTTCTTCATCTTTTCCGGTAAAGATGTAATCTAACTTATTATAAGTAGGCAATATCTCAAGTTGACAACCTTTATTACCCTGAAAATGGCCTTTCAGAATAGAAACAACGATAAAATCATTCAGAAATGAGTCAGCAGAAGTATTAATTAATCTTCCCTTCAAAGGGTCAAATACCCCTAATAGCAAATCTCCGCTTTCGGTTACATCCAAACCAAGTTTTTTAAGAAGGTCGCAGAAAACTACTTGCTTCTGCCTTCTATGAGCTTGTGCGAGGTTTGTACTTCCCTTATACTGCTCTACAAACTTTATCTTTTGCGTCAGATAAATAACATTATCGCCTTCTTTCTCAGTAGTCAAGTTCACAGAAAATGCCATTCCTTGCTTATTGCCAATTCTAGTGTAGCAAAATAGTCTGTGATGACCAGCTATATTCTCATACAATTGCAACGAAACTTGCAGCTCTCCGTCTTGGATATCAAAGGTGTATTCATGCTGATTATTCAGCATATCCAGTCCCGCCTGGTTATACTGAATACTATCAGAAACTCCTCTTTTACATGGCAGAGAAAACTTGCCAATGCTTATGCTACCATGTAAATTAGCTTTGCTTAAAACACTTGCAAACTGCAAAGCATCTTGGTCGTCTTGACTTGCCTTTAACATTTCAATAATATCAACTATACAAAGTCACAAAATTCACTTCTGCGGCTCTGAAAATTTCGGCGGCCCGGCTTTTCTAAGTAACCCATTGGCTTTGGCCAGCTTTTCAGGGAAAAGTATGACGTCGCTGTACTTATCAAGGTCATGATTAATCCGCACGGCGGACGCCTTCACGGGTGGCACTGATTTATTCCACTAGTAGTTTGAAGTCAGGTAAGCCAACCGTTTTCAGAATATAGTTTACCCGGTCTACCTTATCCTGAAACAATGGCTGATTAGCATATTGTTCGTCCAAACCTGGCTTAATAGTAAAGCCTTCGGGCAATTTCTTTTTTACTGACTCCTTCTTCGATTTCATGGCTGTAAAGATAAAGATTTGCGACGCACTAAAAATGCGCCGTAGGTGACGCCGCGCTGAAAAGGCTGCCACTCTCCTGCTGTTAAACCGAGCACAATAAAATCGCGTTCGATTGCTTCCAGGTTGTTGGCGATGCCCATGCGATAGAGGCGGGTTCGGGCTTCCGTGCTGCCCGTTGCTACTATCAAAGCGGCAGGATATTCATCCGTAAAAACGTACAACGTAGCCGCCACGGTTGCCAGAACTTTTTGGCTGTCGCCATTATTTGTGACGCTCGTATCGCTCAGGTAGTTCGTTAGCTCATCTTTATCGCCAAAGCCCATGTTGTAGAGGCCTTTCAGATGTGATTCTGTGTAGCGGACAATTTTCGTTACCTTCCCCTTCGGCCCTTCACTCACAAATTCAAACGTAGTAGCACCTGCGGAGGCGTTTGCTGTGTAACGGTCAGTCATTAATTGGTCTATTGATGCGAGTCTACTTTAGCGTCATGGCGTTTGTGGTTAGGGCCTAGCCAGCCTTTTTGCGCGCAGGGCGTGGAGCATTTCGGCCATTTGCTGGGCTTCCGCATCAAGCCGCTGCTTTTCGGCGGCGGGCTAAGTGGCGGGCGCAGTATCCCGCTTCATCTCCTCAAAGCTGCTGTATCTGGTGAGTTTGTTCATCGCCGAGTTGCGGTGCGCTACAAGTAGCTACGCTGATTTTACTACGCCTAAGATACCGCTTGTAGCTTATATAGTTACCGGGTAACCGCTGTAGGCTTCCGGGTAAAATCTTCTGGCTGCACCGCTACCACGTAGGCTGCACCAGTAAATTTGTGGCCGTGGTAACGGGCTTCCCAGCGATGGCCCGTTGCCCTGGCGGGATGATGCGCAGCCCGGTAGCTGGCTGCCCGGCGGCGGGGGCTAGCCCGCGCTGACGTCCGCAATCCCGCTTTTTTAGACCACCCAGGGCTACCCTGCCCCTTACGATAAGGCTCACTATGAGTACCCTTGCTACCCCCGACGCCCCCAGCCCCAGCGCTACCCCCGGCCAGCCAGTGATTGGCGTGGTCATGGGCTCCAGCAGCGACTGGGACACCATGCAGCACGCCGTGCAGATTCTCACGCAGTTTGGCGTGGCCCACGAAGCGCGCGTGGTATCGGCCCACCGCATGCCCGACGACTTGTTTGCCTACGCCGAGCAGGCCGGCCCGCGGGGCTTGCAGGCCATCATTGCTGGGGCGGGCGGGGCCGCCCACCTGCCGGGCATGCTGGCCGCCAAAACCACGGTGCCCGTGCTGGGCGTGCCAGTGGCCAGCCGCCACTTGCAGGGCGTCGATTCGCTGCACAGCATCGTGCAGATGCCCAAGGGGATACCGGTGGCCACGTTTGCCATCGGCACGGCCGGGGCGGCCAATGCCGCGCTGTTTGCGGTGAGTTTGCTAGCCCTGCACAACCCCGAGCTGGCGAGCAAGCTCCAGGCGTTTCGCGCCGACCAAACCGAGGCCGCCCGCGCCATGACCTTGCCCGTATGAGCGCTGCTACGCACGAGACAGCCCTGACCCCGATTTTTCCGGGCAGTGTAGATGCCGCCGGCCAGCGGGCCACGCTGGGCGTAGTGGGCGGCGGCCAGCTGGGCCGCATGTTTGTGCACGCCGCCCAGCGGCTGGGCTACTTCACCGCCGTGCTGGAGCCCGACGCGCAAAGCCCCGCCGGGCTAGTGAGCCACCACCACATCCAGGCCGCCTACGACGACCTGGCCGGGCTGGCCGAGCTAGCCCAGCTGTGCCAGGCCATCACCACCGAGTTTGAGAACGTGCCCGCCCAGGCCCTGCACGCGCTGGCCCAAACCCGCCCCGTGGCCCCCAGCGCGGCCGTGGTGGGCATTGCCCAAAACCGCATCGAGGAGAAAGCCCACTTCGCGGCCTGCGCCGACGTGTCGGGCGTGACCTGCGCGCCCTACGCGGTGCTCGAAACGGAAGCCCAGCTCCAGGCCGTGCTGGCCGACCGGGCCGATTTGCTGCCCGGCATCCTCAAAACGGCGCGCATGGGCTACGACGGCAAGGGCCAAATCCGCGTGAAGACCACCGCCGAGCTGGCCGCTGCCTGGGCCGAGCTGGGCGGCGTGGCCTGCGTGCTGGAAAAGATGCTGCCACTCACCGCCGAGTGCTCGGTGCTGGTGGCCCGCGGCTGGGATGGGCAGGTCGTGAGCTTCGCCCCGCAACGCAACGTGCACGAGGCGGGTATTCTGGCCGTGACCTCGGCCTACGAAGGCGCGGTGCCCCCGGCCCTGGCCGAGCGGGCCCGCGAAGCGGCCATCGCCATTGCGCAGCACATCAACTACGTCGGGGTGCTGTGCGTCGAGTTTTTTGTGGTGGAGGATGGCAGCGCACACGGCGGCCTGGTAGTCAATGAGATGGCCCCGCGCCCGCACAACAGCGGCCACTACACGATAGACGCCTGCGACGCCTCGCAGTTCGACTTGCAGGTGCACGCGATGGCGGGTTTGCCCCTGCCGCAGCCGCGCCAGCATTCGCCGGCCATCATGCTCAATCTGCTGGGCGACGTGTGGTTCGGCCCCGACGGCCAGCAGCGCGAGCCGGACTGGTACGCCGTGCTGAGTTTGCCCGGCACGCACCTGCACCTGTATGGCAAATCGGACGCGCGCCCCGGCCGCAAGATGGGCCACCTGACCATCACCGGCGCGGATGTGGCCGGGGTCAAAGCCGTGGCGCGCCGCGCCGCCGAGCTGCTCGGTTTGCCGGGGCTGGATGCCATTTAGAGTGGTTTCGGGCGGGGCGGGCTGCCGGCTTTTCGCCGGCTGTCCGCTCGTCGT
>NZ_DASTEP010000045.1:0-60614 GCF_035709525.1 Hymenobacter sp.
CTTTCGTAGTCGCGCCCGCGCTTCTCAATCTGGCCGATGAGCTTGGGCAAATCGGCGCGCAGGTAGAGCAGCAAATCGGGCGGGTTCACGAGCCCTATCATTGTCTCAAACAAGGCGTAGTAGTTCTGGTAATCGCGCTCCACGAGCTGGCCCGACTCGTGCAGGTTGGCCGCGAAGATGTGGGCATCTTCGTAAATCGTGCGGTCCTGAATCACGCTTTTGCCCGCCTGCACCAGCTCCTTGATGCGCTGCGTCTGGCGGAAGCGGCCATTGAGAAAGTACACCTGCAAGTGGAACGCCCAGCGCGGCATGTCGGCGTAGAAATCCTTGAGGTAGGGATTATCATCTACCTCTTCCAGAAAGACATCCCAGCGAAAATGCTGGGCCAGCTTGTGGGCCAGCGTGGTTTTGCCGGCTCCAATGTTGCCGACGATGGCGATGTGCATGACGCGGGGAGGCTATTGTTGATGCGAGAAATGGACCCCAAAGATACAGCCGTATCATAAGCTTCAGGTTGGGTATGCGCCGCCGCTACTCATAGCGCCGCCCTTTCCAATCGACCCCGCGCGGCCCCAAAACCCGGCTGAAGGCTACGTGAGTAATGAGGGCCAGCGAGAAAAACTCAAACCCAACGACCAAATGCGCGGCTGGCATGGGCAGCCCGGCCCGGCGCGTGGCCGCCCGCAGCATGATGGCCTGAGCGGCTATTTTCAGCCCCAGCGCCCCTAGCGCCCACAGCGGGCGGCCCGCCAGCAGCAGCCCCGTGAGGGCCAGCCAGTAGCCGCTGAACAGTATCAGCCCCGCCTGCACCTGGCGCGGCAGCGCGGCTACGCCGCGCATCCAGCGCAGCCGCTGCCGTAGCAGCGCCGCCCACGGACCAGCTGGCAGCGACGCGGCCCGCACGGCCGGCTCGAACAGCTGCCGAAAGCCGTAGCCTTGGGCATTAACGGCCTCAAACAAAGCAAAATCCTCGGTAACGGAAAACGGCAGCGCCTCGTAGCCGCCGGTGGCGCGGTAGGCGGCGCGGGTCACGAGCATGTTGTTGCCCATCGCCGTCATGGGCTGGCCGCTGTCGGTGGCTACCTGCGCGGCCGCCAGCGACAGCAGCCAGTCGATGCCCTGCAAGCCCGCCAGCCAGCCCGACCCTTCGACCACCGTGAGGCCCGTGACGGTGCCCACCTGTGGGGCTGCGTGCGCGAGCATGCCCTGCACCCAAGTGGGTGGCAGGGCAATATCGGCGTCAGTAATAAACAAGTACTCGGTAGCGGCGTGGCGGGCCAGGTGGGCCAGCACGTTGGCCTTACCGCGTGCCTGGCCCAGGTTTTCGGTGATGGGAATGACGGCGAATTTTCCGGCGAAGCCCTGCATAGCGGCTTCGGCCACGGCGCGGGTGCGGTCGGTGCTGGCATCATCGCCCACCAGCACGTCGAGCAGGGGCGCGGGGTAGTCGAGGGCGCGCACGCTGGCCAGGCAGCGCGGCAGGGCGGCCTCTTCATTGCGGGCGGCGATGAGAATGCTCACGCGGGGCAGCGGCACAGGCAGCGGCACCGGCGCGGGCGCGCCGGTGCGCGCCGCCAGGCGCTGCGTAATGATGCTGAGCCAAACCAGCCACAGGGCGCAATAGATGGCGCAGAAATAAAACAGTACACTCATTATCAGAAGCCGACCGAGCTACAGCGTGGCAAACTCGTATCCTAGCTCGCTATAATGCGCCAGCAGCCGGGGCAACAAAAAACGTAGCGAGCGGCTGGCCTTGCGCGAGTCGTGCAGCACCACGATGTCGCCGGGGCGGGTGGCGGCCAGCGTGAGGCGCAGCGCCCGCTCGGGCGCAAGGTCGGGGTCGTAGTCGCGGGTGAGCAGGCTCCACATTATCAGGCGGTAGTGGGGCCGCAACGCTCGCAGCACCGGCCAGGTGAGGCGACCGTAGGGCGGGCGGAAGAGGGGCTTTTGGTGCCTGGTGCCTGGTGCTTGGTGCTTAGACTCGTTGCTTTTTATTAACTGCCTTTGCCACTCAAAGCCCAACCACTCAGCCCCAGGCACTAAGCACGCCAGCGCCCGCTGGCATTCGGCCACCCCGGCCAGGTAGTCGGCGCGGGGCGTGCGCCAGGCGCTGCGGTGGTGCTGGGTGTGGTTGCCGAGGCGGTGGCCGGCGGCCAATGCGGCGCGGGGTATTTCGGGGTGGCGCAACAGGTTGTCGCCCACGCAAAAAAACGTGGCCTGCGCCCCGAAAGCCGCCAACTGCTCCAGCACCCAGGGCGTTTCCTCCGGGATGGGGCCATCGTCGAAGGTGAGGTAGAGGCGCGGCCGGCCGCCGGGGCCGGCCGGCGCAGCGCGCCACTCGGTACCCGGAAACAGGGGCCGCAGCCAGGCCGGCGGGCGGGTGAGGGGATTGGGGAGCGACAAAACGAAACCGAAGCCGGCTGGCAGAAGTACTACGCAAGCCAGGAGTTGGTTTGCTACCGCAAATTTACCGCTCGCGTTTTTGAGCGGTACGCCAGCTGGTTTTGAGCTTCGCTTTCCCCAACTCAAAACTCTTAACTCATCACTCTTAACTCAACTGCCCATGCCCCGCAAGTCTTTTTCCGAACTCATCAACAGCCCCGGCATGCCAGTCTTGGTCGACTTCTACGCCGACTGGTGCGGGCCGTGCAAAACGATGGCTCCGATTCTGCAACAGGTTGCCGCCCAGCACGAAGGCAAACTGCGCATCATCAAAATCGACGTAGACAAAAACCAGGCCGTGGCCCAGCAATTCCGCGTGCAGAGCATTCCTACCCTCATTCTGTTTCACAAAGGCCAGCCGGTGTGGCGGCAGGCGGGCGTGGTGCCCGCCGCCCAGATAAGCCAGACCGTAGGCGCGTACTTGTAGGGCCGGCCAGCAGCGCGTAAACTAAATGTGGAGGGTGGGCGTTGGCCGAAAGCCGCGCCCGTGTGGTTGTTATCTTGCAGCATGAGTTTAGTTTACGCGCTACGTACCGTTTTTATAGCTAGTGTTTTAACCATACTACTGCCCGGCCTGAGCTGGGCGCAGGCCCGCTACCTGCTCAGCGGTGTGGTGCGCGATACCCAGGGCGCGGCCCTGCCGGGCGCTTCGGTAGCCGTGCCGGCCCTGGCGCTGGGCACGGCCACCGAGGCCGATGGCACTTATAGCCTCGACCTGCCGGCCGGGCCGCACCAGGTAGTGGTATCGTTCGTGGGCTACGCTCCGCAAACGCTGAGCCTTAACCTAGTTCGCAATCAAAAGCATAGCTTCACGCTAGCCAGTAGCCAGAGCGAGCTGGGCGAGGTAGTCATTCAGGGGCAGCAGTCGCTGAAGGAGAAGCTTCAAACCACCCAAATGGGCGTCGAGCACCTCAGCATTCGGGAGGCCAAGCTGCTGCCGGCGCTATTTGGCGAGGTCGATATTCTGAAAACCTTGCAGCTCAAGCCCGGCGTGCAGAGCGGCGGCGAGGGCACCAGCGGCCTGTTTGTGCGCGGCGGCTCCAGCGACCAAAATTTGGTACTGCTCGACAACGCGTTGGTGTACAACCCCAACCACTTATTTGGGCTGTTTTCGGTGTTCAACTCCGACGCCGTGCAGTCGGTGGACTTGTACAAGGCGGGCTTTCCGGCCCAGTTTGGCGGGCGGCTCTCGTCGGTGGTTGATGTGAAGCTGCGCGAAGGCGACCGTCAGAAGTACGTGGTATCGGGCGGCATCGGGCTCATTTCGTCGCGCCTCAGCTTCGAGGGGCCGATAAACAAGGGCCGGGGCTCGTTTATCGTGAGCGGGCGGCGCACGTATTTCGACGTTTTCACCCGCGCCCTCAACCGCGCCAACGCGGGCAAGGAAGACTACAGCCCCATCCCCGACTACTACTTCTACGATTTCAACGCCAAGGCTAATTATAAGCTAGGCGAAAAGGACAACCTGTATTTGACAGGCTACCTGGGCCGCGATATTTTCGGCTTCACCTCGCCCAATGGCTTCAATTCTAATTTTGCCTGGGGCAATACGCTGGGCGTGCTACGCTGGCAGCACACGTTTTCGCCCCGACTCACCGCCAATACCTCGGTGGCGGTCACCAACTACAAGTACCAGCTCAGCAACGGCGTCGACCAATTCAGCTTCGAGCTGGGCTCTACCATTCAGGATTATACCGGGCGCACCGATTTCAGCTACGTGCCCAACGAGCGCCACAGCCTCCAGTTCGGCGCGCTCGTCACGCACCACAATTTCGGCGTGGGCCGCCTTCAGCGCAGCTCGCAGGACGGTAGCGTAAACTTCGGGGCCGATGTAAACTACACCGGCCAGGAGGGTGGCCTCTACGCTTCCGACAATTTCAAAATCAACGACAAGCTCCAGTTGGAAGGCGGGCTGCGGCTGTCGGGTTTCCGCAGTGGCACTGATACTTATGGCGGCATCGAGCCCCGCGCCTCAGCCCGCTACGCGCTCAGCGACAAGGTTTCGCTGAAGGGCAGCTACGCGCTGATGTACCAGTACGTGCACCTGGTGTCGAACTCGGGCGCGTCGCTGCCTACCGATATCTGGTACCCGTCGCGGCTGCGCGTGCGGCCCGAGCGCTCGCAGCAGGTGAGCACCGGCGTGAGCTTTTTGCTGGGCGACGGCAAGTTTTTGCTCACCGATGAGGTCTATTACAAATGGGCCAAAAACGTGATTGACTTCAAGGACGGGGCCCAGATTTTTGCCAACGACAACCTCGATGGCGAGTTCTTGTTCGGGCGCGGCTGGGCCTACGGCAACGAGCTCTACCTCGAAAAGAAGGAGGGCAAAACCACCGGCTGGCTCGGCTACACCCTGGCCTGGACCAAGCGCAATTTTCCGCCCCAGCTTGGCACCACGGGCATCAACGGGGGGCGCGATTTCTACCCCAACTACGACCGCCGCCACAACCTCACGGCCGTGGTGCTGCACAAGCTCAACGCACGCATCGACCTCACGGCCAGCTTTGTGTACACCAGCGGCGCGCCTACCACACTCCCCGAAGGGCGCTTTGCTATTCAGGATATTTACCAGGGCAGCGTGCAGGCCGTACCCCTCTACCCCGACCGCAATACCTACCGCCTCATCCCCTACCACCGCCTCGATTTGGGCATGGTCTACAAGCTGCGGCCTTCGCGCATCGGCGGCGACCGCGACCTCACGTTCAGTATTTATAATGCTTATAATCGGCGTAATGCGTATTTTATTTACTTTGAGCAGACGCGCGACAAGGCTACGGATAAGATAACGGGCTACCGGGCGCGGCAGGTGTCGCTGTTTCCGATTATTCCGTCTATTACTTATAACTTTCGCTTCTAGACCGCAGATTAAAACGGATTTTTAGGATTTAACGGATACGCCCGGCTGCGCCGGGCTGGCTGGGTGGTTTTTAGGTTTGTTTTTATGACGACTCGTATGAATAAGGCTTTGGGTTTGGGCTTGCTGGTGGCTGCCGTAGGGCTGGCCGGGTGCAACGACTTTCAGAAGAGCATCGACGTGCCGCTGCCCAACTACCAAAACCAATTGGTGGTAGAGTGCTACCTCGAAAATGGCGCGGTGCCGCGCCTCAGCGTGACGGAGTCGGTGCCTTACCTCGACAATGGGCAGGCCGCCGCTGCTGGCTCGCAGGTGCTGGCGCTACCCAATGGCCAGACCGTGCAGCTACCCACCGACGTAACCGTGAATTTGACGCTGCCCGGCGGGCGCGTCGTGAACCTGCCTTTCCGGCCCGGCCTCGACGCGGCCACCGGCAAGTACTACACCCACTCGGGCACGGCGGCCCTGGCGGCGGCGGCCGGCCAGCAGTTCGCCCTCGATGTGCAGGACAAGCGCGGGCGGCACGTGGTGGGCACGGCCGTGGTGCCCACCTTTGTGCCCATCGACTCGGTGAAGTACAAGTTCAACACCGCCGTTGACCGTAAGGCGTATTTCCTCACCAAGTGGACCGACCCGGCCGCTACTACCGATTTCTACCGCATTCAGCTGCATAAAGGCAAGCCCTCCAACAACTCCGAAACCGACAACGACGTGCGCGACCGACTTTTCAACGGGCAGGCCTACGCGCAGGTCACGCGCTATCGCTTCGACCCCAACGACACCATCACGGCCACGCTCTACCACGTCGATTCGGCGTACTTCAACTTCCGGCAGTCGGTGCGCGATGCCCGCAATGCCAACGGCAACCCCTTCGCGCAGCCCGCCGGCATTCGCAGCACGGTACAGGGCGGCGTGGGCGTGTTTTCGGTGCTGGTGAAAGACCAGAAAACCTTGATTTTGAAGTAGCCACGAAGCGGCGGCATGTTGGTAGCCCAAGCCGTTTTTGAAAGAACAGAGCCGCAAAGCGGCGGCACCAAATGATAAGGTACCACCGCTTTGCGGCTCTATTTATTTTCATTTCTGCTACCAACATGTCGCCGCTTCGCGGCTATTGCAAACCGCACGCTGGCCAGCCATCACAAAAGCTAGCCGAACCGTTGCCGAAATCCTTAGTTGGGAGTTTTAGTAACGGTTCGGCTAGCTTTTTACTAACCTAGAAACGGGCTGCTACTGACGCGCCCGGCGGCGGTCGCGCAGCTTTTTGAGGCCGAAGGCCACGCCGCTGGCCAGCAGCAGCGAAGCGCCCCCATCGAGGGGCACGGCGGCGGGCGGCGTACCGGGCGCGGGGCCGCCCGTGCCGGGCTGCGCCTGGGCCGGGGCCATCGTGAGCAAGCCTAGGACCAGCGCGCTGGCAAGGGCGGGCAAAAGGGTATAGTTTTTCATGGAAGAAGCTTGGATGGGAAAACCAAAAAACCAGCTAGTCCTGGCCCAGGCTGCAACTCGCGGCCTGGGCCAGGGCATTTTACTTACTGCTGGATAACCAGACGCTTGGTTACTTTGGCATCGCTGCCCGACAGCTGCAAGGTATAGACACCCAGCGCCATGCCTACCACGTCGAACTGCGAGGTAGCGCCGGCGGCGGTCATGGCGAGCTTGCGCTGGGCCACGGCCTGGCCGAGCTGGTTGTAGAGCGTGGCCGTTACGGTGCCCCGGCCAAGCTCGGCGGGCACCACTACCGTGAAGCTGCCGCGGGCCGGGTTTGGGAAAAGCTGTACCTGTTGCGCCAGCGCGGCGTTGCTGACGGCCAGCGGCGTGGCCGGGCCGAAGTACAGGCTGAAGCGGCCCGGCAGCGCCGTAGCGGCCGCCGTGAAGCTGTACTGCGGCTGCTGCGCGAGGTTGATGCGGGCGCCGGTTGCGGCGTCGAGCAGCAGCACCGTGGTAGCGCTGGCAAAGTTGGCGAGGCTGGTAGCGCTCAGGGTGTAAGTGCCGGTAGAAGGCACGCGCACGTTGAGCGGCACAGTGGTAGCCACGGCCACATCCAGCGGCGCGAGGCCGCTGATGGACAGCTCATCGCCGGTGATGAGGCTACCTACGTTCATACCCGACGAGTTGGGCAGCTTGTAGGCGTCAAACTTGGCGTCGAAGCCAGCCGTAGCGCCCTGCTCGAAGTACACCGACGTTTCGTCGGCCAATTGCAGCGAGTTGCCTTGCAAACTCAGCGTTACCTGCGGGCGCGGGTCGGCGGTAGTGCGGTTGAAGCTCGGCGTGGTGCTGAACGTCGTGACGCGGGCGGCGTTGGTCAGGGCCAGGCTGCCATTGCTGGTGCCGGGCGTGGTAACGCGCATAAAGAAGCCCTGCATGGCCGCCACCAGCGGGTTGCCAAAGCCATTGACGTAGCTGCGGTACTGGCCGGTGTACTGGCCGGTGCTCTGGTACACGTACACGGCATCGTCGAGGTTGGTGCGCGTGATGGCGCTGGTCTGGCTGAAATCGAGCGGGCTCGGATACGGGTTGCCGAGCAGCTGCCAGCCGCTTTGGGGCTGGGTGCCGCGGGCCAGGCCGCTGCGCGTGATAGTGCCGGTAGTGAGGTTGCCCGAGAGGTCGACTACCGCGCTGGCCGGAATATTTACGGTGTAGCCACCGAGCACCGTCATCACGTCGCTGGCCTGCGGCACCACGAAGCCCATATCAAAGGCCGCCGCGGTGTTGGCGGCCATCGTCACGCGGCTCTGGTCGTAGGCATACACGTTGGGGAAGGGCGTAACCAGCGTGGGGTCAGCCGCCGTGTTATAAGCCTGGTTGAAGACTGGGTTGAAGCTCGGCGTATTGCTGGCCAGGTCGCTAAGCATGGTGCTGAGCACCGGCGACGAGTAGTGGCGATAGCCCGCGCCGCTGTTAAAGGCCGGGTCGATGGCCCGCTGCATGGTCGCCAGGCCCGTTACCGCGCCGTTGGTGTTCACCACCAGAGCCGTGCCGTTAGTCGGTGTCGAGAGCAGCGTTACCAGTTGGGCGGCGCTGCTGGCGAGGTTGCCGTTGGTCAGCGTCAACACCTGGGCCACGCCCACGCCGCCGTTGTTCAGCGTCAGGCCGGCGCTGTTATTCACCGTCAGGTTGCGCACGCGGCTGGGCAGGGCGTTGCCGCTCACCTGGGCATCGGTGCCGATGTACTCGTAGTTAGCATCGCTCGAAAACTGCCGCGAGCCCGTGAGCTGAATCGCGCCCGCAGCCGTGCCCGCCGTAGTAATGCCATTACTATCGCAGATGCGCAGCGTAGCACCGGCTTCCAGAATAAAGCTGCCCGAGCCCGTGATGGGGTTGCAGTTGGTAGCCAGCACGCCGCGGGTGCTCATCACGCCGCCCGTTTGCACGCGCAGGGTGCCGTTTACCACGATGGGGCCGTTGAAGGCCGCCACGCCGCTACTGGTGATAGTCACGTTGTTATACGTGCCGGATTCCACGTTCATGGTCGTGCTCACCGTCAGGTCGGGCACAACCAACGTGTTGGTCGGGCCGCTGGCCGAGCCGGTGCCTACCCAGGGCGTTTGCACAAACGGGAACTCGGCCCGGATGGTCGTGTCGTTGGCTTCCACGCCCGTGGTGAAGCCCAGCACGTTGCCGAGCTGCGGCGTCACGGGGTTGGTAGCGGTGGCGCTAAAGTCATCGTACCACAGGCCGATGGCGGCCAGTACCACGCCGCTCACGGCTTTCAGCTCAATCTGGTCCACGGCATCCTCCAGGCGGCGGCCGTTGGGAAAGCCGTCCATGTTGGGGATGAATTGTAGGTTGGTATTCGTGTTGTAGCGCGCATCGGTGAGGCCCAGCGCGGCGGCAGCCAGCAGGCCCTGGTTGCTGAAGTCAGGCGAGTTGCGCGGGGTAGTCGGCACGGCCATGTTCAGGCGCAGCATGTCGCCAATTACCGGCAGGAAGTTGTTGATGAACGGCTTACCCGCCGCCAGCGGGTTCCCGCCCTTGCCCGTCGCCAGCTGGTACGGAATCAAATTCGGCACGCCCGTGTGGAAAATCGGCTTGATGTCCACCGAGCGCGGGCTACCAGCCACGCCGCTATTCAGCAAATACTCGCCAAAGCCCGCCGGGGCCGGCGCGAAGGCCGTGCCCGCGTTGGCCCCATTAGCACTGCTGTACAGCGCGCTCAAACCCGGTGCCCCGTTGCGGAAGTCGAAGCCATTGGCGGGTAAACCCGACCGCCCGGCCAGCGACTTGGTTTGGATGCGCAGCTTCGAGATGTTCGGAATCGCTTCGCCGTAGTACGTCTGGCCGGTGGGCTTGGGGGCCGCGCCGTTTACGGGCACGTTATCAGCCATGTATAAGCCCAGCTCGGGGTTCGAGAGGTAGTTGTCGGTCACGGCCGCCTCGTTGCCGGGGGTGCGGGCGTTCCATGCGTCCTTGGCCCCGATGGGGTTGATAACCTCGTTGGTGAGCGGCATCCCCAAGCGTGATACCTGCACCCAGCTGCCGCTGTTGGTGGGGTTGCCGGTACTGCTCAGGGTTTGCATGGCCGGGCGGCTGGCCGAGGCCCACACCCCAATCACGTAGTCGGGGTCCAGAATATTGGCCGCCTGGTTGATGGGCTTGCCAGATTTTTGCAGGTTCTCCACCGGAATGCTGAGCGCGATGCTGTGGCAGTTTTTGCGCGAGAGCCCATCGGTGGGCGTGCCCGCCCCGCCCGATGCACCGCGAATGTTGGCCAAGTCAAAAATGGCCCCCAGGTCGGCAAAAAACGGGTCGTCCGACGGCCCGCACAGTACGCGCTCGCCCGTCGAGGCCAGCGTAATGGCGTTCAGGCGGCGGTCGGTGTACGAGATGCCCGAGTTCAGACCCGCCGCCCCGTTGATGGAGCGCGGCCCGATGTTATTGGCCGGCACCACGCCGTTGGTAATAATGGCCACCGGCGAACCGCCAGCCACGATTTTCTCGCAGGTGTAGGTGGTTTTCAGGTTTTGCTGCCCCAGCCGGATGTTGAAAAACGTGCTCGGGTCCTGGTTGGTCCGCGTGAAGGTGAAGCGGTACGTCACGTCGTCGCCGGTGGTGGCGGTGTTGTTTTTGATGTGAATCTCGTAGCGCACATTCTCACCAAAGGTCGAGTAGTTGGGCCCGCCCTGCGGTAGCTCAAACGGGATGTAGTTGGCAATAATGATGACCTTGGCGGCATCATTGGGGTCTTTGAAGGCGTAGAGGTCGGTGTTGTCGGCCACCGGGTCGTCGGCAATCAGCGGGGCCTCGCGGTGCGAGGAGGCCTCCAGGGGCGTGTAGCGCAGCTGGCTCCAGAGGGCGCCGCCGACTACCGCCGTCGCGAGCGCGGGCAGCGCGACGTAGGTACGTAACTGGTTGGTAGTCATTTTAGATAGGCGATAGCAAAGTGAGACAATGAGTTAGCGACGCACGCGCATGCCCTGCCACGGCGTTTGCACGTAGGGGAAGCTAGCGCTGAACGTGGTGTCGTTTTTCTCGACGCCCGCCGTGAAATTCAGCACGCCCTTCAGCTGCGAGGTAGCGGGGCTGGGCGAGGTGCCCGGCGTGTAGTCGTCGTACCACAGACCGATGGCGGCCAGCACGGCCCCACTCACTGCCTGTAGCTCAATCTTCACTACCTCATCCTCCAGGCGGCGGCCGTTGGGGAAGCCGTCCATGTTCGGGATGTTTTGCAGCGCCGTGCTGCCATTATAGCGCGGGTCGGTGATGCCCAGCACCGCCGCGGCCAGCAGGCCCTGATTGCTGAAATCGGGCGAGTTGCGCGGGGTGGCCGGCACGGCCATGTTCAGGCGCAGCATGTCGCCCAGGGTCGGCAGAAAGTTGTTGATGAACGGCTTGCCGGCCGCCAGCGGGTTGCCATTCTTACCCGTCGCCAGCTGGTACGGCGCTATGTTCGGCACGCCGGTGTGGAAAATCGGCTTAATATCCACCGAGCGCGGCTTGCCCGCCACCAGCAGGTAGGGGCCAAACGTGGGGTCGGCAAAAACTGTGTTCGCCCGCTGGGCGCTGGTAAGGCCCGACAGGCCGGCCGCGCCATTACGGAAGTCAAACGCACCCAGCGACTTGGTTTGAATGCGCAGCGCGCTTAGGGCCGGCACCGCCTCGCCAAAGTAGGTTTGGCCGGTGGGCTTGGGGGCCGCGCCGTTCACCGGGGTGTTATCGGCCATGTACAAACCCAGTTCCGGGTTCGAGAGGTAGTCGTCAGTCACGGCCGCCTCGTTGTAGGGCGTGGTGCGGTTCCAGGCGTCCTTGGCCCCGATGGGGTTGATGGCCTCGTTGAGCAGCGGCATACCCAGGCGCGACACCTGCGTGTAGGTGCCCGAGGTGCTGGTAGTACCCGTGGTGCCGCCGTTCAGCGTGCGCATGGCGGGGCGGCTGGCCGAGGCCCACACGCCAATTACATAATTGCCATCCAGGATGTTAGCCGCCGCCGAAGCCGGCTGCCCACTCTTTTGCAGCGTAGCCACCGGAATGCTCAGGGCTATCGAATGCACGTTGTACTTGGCCAGGCCATCACGAGCGCCGCGGTTGGCGCGCAAACCGGCGAGGTCGAAAATCGCGCCCAAATCCACGTAGAATGGGTCGTCGGACGAGCCGCAGAACACCTGCTCGCCGCCACCGCCGCTGGCATTGGTTACGGCGCCCTGCCGATAGGCCGTGTACGAAGCCTGCGCCAAGCCCACGCCCGTATTCACCGAGCGCGGCCCAATGTTATACGCCGGCACCACGCCATTGCTGACGATGGTAACCGGCGTGCCGCCCGCCACGATTTTCTCGCAGGTGTAGGTAGTTTTCAGGTTTTGCGCGCCCAGCCGCACGTTGAAAAACGTGGTGGGGTCGCCATTGGTCCGCGTGAAGGTGAAGCGATAAACGATGTCGTCGCCCGTGGTAGAGGCGTTGTTCTTGACGTGAATCTCGTAGCGAATATTCTCGCCAAAGGTGTAATAGTTCGGCCCGCCCTGTGCTAGTTGAAACGGGATGTAATCGGCAATCAGGATAATTCGCTCCGAATTATTGGGGTCCTTGAAGGCGTACACGTCCGTGTTGTCGGCCAGCGGGTCGTCGGCAATCAGCGGCGCCTCGCGGTGGCTACTGGCTTCGAGCGGGGTGTACTGCACGGTGCCCCAAGTAGCGAGCGCCGTGATTGCACATGCCCCGACCGCCCACTGAAGAGGTCTGGTAAATCTGTTCATGGAGAGAAAAAAAGGGGTGAAAGGGTAGGAAAAATCAGCCAACAACACCGCCCCGCAGCACCCAGATGCCTGCAGGGAAACAATTAGATAATAGCAAGCCCTCCTGCACCGCCAACTTGCTAAAAAAAACTAGTGGCAGTGAGGAGAAAATTTAAATTAGCCTCGCGTGAGTAGAGAGAGAAAGGGCGCGTAAATCGTCCGAAAACGTGCAATTGCGATAAAAAAGGCAGGTTTTCACTGCCTCCTTTTTCGCACAAAAAGCTTGCGCATTAAACTATACCAATTAACTGATTCACTAGCAATAGTTGCTAGTCAGCCTACCAATACATATAAATTCCCTAGTGTTGACATCTACGGGAATAATCTCGGCTTGGACTTTAGGAAATGAACTTTTTTCTGAAAAATATTTCAAACAGCTTTTTTGTACATAATTCGGGCTCCCCAGCTCGAATACCTGATATCGCTTAATTGTACTCCTTCCACAAAAACTCTTCAGTAAATCCCCAAAACTTCACCTTACATTCACCATACAGTTACCTACTTTTTAGACAGCGAGCGGCTCAGCTTTACCAGCTGGCACCAAGTAGCCCAGCCAGGGTACCGGAAGACCTACTTTCCGGCACCCTGGCTGGGCTACTTGGCAAAAGCGACTGCGACTAAAAGAACACGCTGGCGTTGAGCTTAATAAAGAACGGCGTACCGGGCGTAAAATTCAATTCATTGACCGACGCGGCCTCGCCGCGCAGCTGGCTGTCGGTGGCAAACTGCGCCTCGTTCCAGGCCACGTTCAATAGGTTTTCGGCAGTAGCGCCGAGTTGGAAGCGCGGCCGGGTGTAGTTGGCCACGGCATCGAGCAGGAAGTAGCCCCGCGCCCGGATGGCGTTGTCTTCCTGGGCCGGGCGGCTGTCGATGTGGCGGTAGCGCAGGCTGGCGCTCAGCCCGTTGGGGTTCTTGAGCGTGAGCCCGCCGATGCTTGTGAAGCTGGGCGCCAACGGGATGCGGTTTTCGCCTTCCGGCGCGTTCACGATGCGGCCGTGGCTGTAGTTGACGTCGGCATCAAGAAAAAGCCGGCCCGTGAGCTGGTAGCGGGCCGACACATCGACGCCGTAGCGGCGGGTGGGGCCTGCGCTTTCGGTGGTGCCTTCATCGCCCGAGTACACCAGCTCGTCTTGCAGGTGCAGCGTCCAGAGAGCGGCGTTCACCACCAGGCTGGGCACGGGCTTGAAGGTGCTGCCCACCTCGGCCCCGGTGGCGCGGGGCAGCGCGTTGAAGCCACCCGTGCCCTGCACTACGCCCCGCGCATCGTTGGAGTGGAAGCCCAGCCCCGAGCGCACAAATAGCTGCACGGCCGGCGACAGTTGGTAGTAAAAGTTGAGCTTGGGCGACACCCGGCCCCGCGTGACGCGGCCCGTGAGCGGCACGAAGCCGGCCGCCGAGTCGGATTTCTGCCCCCGAAACTGGAAGATGAACAAATCGGCGCGCACGGCTGCGTTCACGGTCAGGCGGTCGGTCAGCTCCAGCGTTTCGTCGAGATAGGCGTTGATATTCTGCTCATAGAGGCGGCCGGTACTCACCGTATCCAGGATGCGGCGCTGCACGGCGCGGCGCAAGCCCAGGTCGGAAGCGTCGATGCGGGTGCCTAGGCCCGCTACCGTGTGCAGGCTGCGGCCCCGGTGGCCGAGGCGGTCGTCGCGGTCGTAGGTGGCGGTGTAGCCGTAGAGGTTGCGGTGGTCGGTTTGGTCGATTTCGTCACCGTTGACGGGGTCGTTTTTGAAGAACGTGAAGTTCGAGAACAAACTGAAATTGTAGCGCGAGTAGTACGCCTGTTGGCGCAGCACCGCGTCGTGCGGCAGCGCGGTAGTGAGCACTACCGAGGCATTGGTGCGGCTGGTGCTGCCGCCCTCGCTGGGGTCGAGGCTACCGAAGCGTGAGATAAGGCCTTCAGCTACTGCGCGGTCGGGTATCTGGCCGCTGGCATCCCAGCTGGAGGTGAAGTGCGAGCCGAGCAGCGTGAGGGCGGTGCGGTCAGTGAGCTGGCCGGTGTATTTGACCAGCCCGTTGAAGCGCTTGAAGTGCTGCGGCGCATCGAAGTAGGAGTTGGTGAAGTTGTACTCGGCGGCCACGTAGGCGCTTTCCGGCTTTTTGCTGAACAGGTGGTGCGTACCCAATAGGTCAAGCATCACCAGCGCCCGGCGCGTGTCGAAGCGGCCCACTTCGAGCTTTACCTGGCTGCGGTCGAGGCTGGTTTTGGTGGTGAACTCACCCGCGCCGGCCGTGGCAAAATCGCCGAAACGGGCCGTGTAGGGGCCTTTGTACACCCGAAGTTGCTCTACCGTTTCGGGGATTACGAAGTGAAAATCGGCGTAGCCCTGGCCGTGGGCGTGGCTCACCATGTTCACCGGCAGCCCGTCGATGCTCACCGCAAAGTCGGTGCCGTGGTCGGCATCGAAGCCCCGCACAAAAATCTGCTCGGCCTTGCCCCCACCCGCGTGCTGCGCAATAAACAGCCCCGGCACCAGCCGCAGCAGGTCCTGCGCCGAATTGATGGGCCGCAGGGTCTGGTCGATGTGCGAGATGGCGGCCAGCGTCTGGTTGGGGTCGCGGGGCTGGCTCACGGTTACTTCGGCCAAGTTGAGGTTGGTGGTGGCGAGCGCGGTAGTGAGGCCCCGCGTTTCGCCGGCCACCAGCGTTATTTCGTTGATTTTGAGCCGGTAGCCCAGCGCCCCCAGTTGCACCCGGTAGGTGCCCGCCGCCAGCCCCGCCAGCCGAAACTGCCCGAGCGCATCGGTAGCCGTGCCGCTCGGCTGCCCCAGCAAACCCACGCGCACGCCCGCCAGCGGCTGCCCCGATAAGGAATCCGTAACCGTGCCGCGCAGCGCGGCCGGGCGCTGCGCCACGGCCACTTGGGCACTCAGCAGCCCCAGACCCAAAACCCACCAAGCACTACTATTTTTCAGTAATTTATTAAGCTGCATACCAACGCAATAACAACAGCCAGCGCACACCCGAACGGGCGTATTACTGGCGTTAAGCTTCAACTAAAACCAGCCCGCCGCGCCAGCCTTGGGCTAGGGCACGACCGGGCAGCCAGCGGCCGGGCGGCCGTTGGGGCGGGTAGTTTTAGGCACATTGGGGCGGGGGGTAGTCGTGAGGGCCAACCCAGGCGGCCCAGGCCGCTTGCGCCGCTACGGGGTGCCGCACCAGGCCGGCCCATCGCAGCGGTGGCGTAATAGCCGCCACGGTTGGAGTGGCAAAATGCACATCGAGCCCCTTGAGTTGGGCCAGGTAGTGCAGGCCGGTGCCAGTGGGCACGGGCCGGTGGGCAGCGGCCTGGTCGCCGTTGCAGCGCTCGAAGCAGTCGAGGCGCAGGTAGTTATGCTGCTGGCACTCGTGGCTGTGCACGTAGGGGTGCGCGGCCGAAAAAAGCGACTCGGGCGGCCGGCTCACGACCAGCCCCGCCCCCACTACCAGCAGGTAGTTGAGCAGCAAAAGCCAGGTGAGGAGCGGACGCAGCATGTTGTTTCTGAAGGTTATTTAACTGTCATTGCGAGCGTAGCGAAGCAATCGCATCTGAACGGCTCGTTGTGATGCGATTGCTTCGCTGCGCTCGCAATGACAATCGTTTTTTATGCGGTTTTTATTAAGAGCAAACGGTAAAACTACCCGCCTGCTAGGCCAATAGCCGCTCGACCGTCCAGTAGGCGGCCACTAGGCCCACTACCACCGACACGGGCACTACCACCCGCGCCCGGTACCAGGACCGGTCGGCGGCCCAGCGCCCGATTAGCGCCCAGCACAGCAGGATAATGGAAATCTGCCCCAACTCGACGCCCACGTTGAAGGAAATGAGCGAGCCAAAATAGTCCTTTTGCGGCAGCCCCAGCCCGGTGAGCGCGCCGGCGAAGCCCATCCCGTGAATCAGCCCGAAGCCGAACACGATGGCCAGCCGCCACGGGCTGAGCCGGGTAGTAATGATGTTTTCGAGCGCCACAAACAGGATGGAGAGCGCAATAATCGGCTCGACCACGCTGCCTGGCGGCTTGATGATGCCGTACATCGCCAGCCCCAGCGTGATGGAGTGCGCCACCGTGAACGCCGTGGCCTGCCACAGCACCGGCTTCAGCCGCGGCTCCAGAATGTAAAGGCTGACGATGAACAGGATATGGTCGAACCCCAGCGGCAGAATGTGGGTGAAGCCAAGCTTGATGTACGTCCAGAAAATCTCGGTGCGCGAGAGCTTGCTCAGGTCGGCATCAATGACGTGGGCGGCGGCGGGCAAAGCAAGTAGTAGCGCTGCTACCAGCAGCCAGGCAGTCGCCCTAGCCTTGTGTTTACGAACGAATGTCATGCTGAACGCAGTGAAGCATCTTGGTCAAATTTTATGGCAAGGCAGATGAAGCGGTAGAGATGCTTCACTGCGTTCAGCATGACAACCGTTTTCATTATTACTTACCGAATTCCTACCGCGCGGCCAGCAGGTGTTCGCCTTCGGCCGTTACCTCGGGGTTGAGGTAGGGCGCGACCTGCACGGCTTTCTCGATGAGGGCGCGGCCCTCGGCGGGCTGGCCGGTTTTGCTCAGGATGAGGCCGGCGCGGCACAGCAACACGGGGTTTTGGGAGTTGGTGCGGCGGGCCACCGTCATGTATTTCTGGGCCTCGGCGTACTCGCCGCGCTTGTAGTGCACCCAGGCCAGCGTTTCGTTGACGTCAATATTATCGGGGCGGCGGGCATACTCAATTTTGGCGTGCTCCAGGGCTTTATCCAGCTCGTTGGTTTTGAGGTAGGCGTAGGCCAGCTCGCGGTCGGTGTAGTGGCCCAGTTCCTCGTTGTCATTGGCTTGCTGGGCGGCGTCGGCCAGCATGGCTACCGACTCCTGAGCCATTTTGGTGGCTTCGGCGGGCTGCTTATTCAGGCGGTACACGTCCACCAACTCGTCGGTGAAGGCGTAGTCTTTGACCGTGGCGCGGGCCAGGTTGAGGTTGTGGATGGCGGTAGCATAATCCTTACGGGCGGCGGCCACGCGGGCCAGGCCGGCCAGGGCGTAGGCGTAGTTGGGGCGCAAAGCCAGGGCCTGCTGGTAGTAGCCCTGGGCCTGGTCGAGGTGGCCGCTCACTTCGTAGAGGTGGCCCAGGGCCACGCGGCTCCACTCGGTTTGTTCGAGGCCCGCGAAGCCGGCTTTCACGGCCATGTCCATCGCCTGAATGGCGCCTGGCACGTCGCCGTGAATCTCGCGCAGGTAGCTCACGCGGGCGTAGGCCGTGAGGTCGGGGCGCACCTGGTTCATCTTGTCGGCCATCTTCACGGCTTGGTCGTAGTGGCCCAGCTCCACGTTGGCATCGGTCAGCAGGCCATAGACATAGCCGCTGTTGGGGTTGAGGGCCTGGGCCTTTTCGGCCAGCGCCAGGCCCTGCGAAAAGTGGTGCTGCGTGAGGCTCAGCGAAGCCTGGCAGCACAGCGCCTCGAAGCTTTCGGGCTCGGCCTTCAGCACCTCTTGCAGCAGCTGCATGGCGGCGGCGTCGTAGTAGGGGTGGTTGCCGGTCACGCGGCCCTCCTGCATGTAGGCTTCGGCCAGTAGCAGGCGGCTTTTCTGGTCGCTGGGGTCGGCGCGCAGCTTGGCCAGCAGGCCTTCCATGGCAGCTTTGGTGTTCAGCCACTCGCCGCCCATCGCCAGGGTGCCGATGCGGTTTTTGGGCTCGGGCAGGGCGGGCGGACCTTGCTTTTTGAAGAAGACGATGGCTGCCACGGCCAGCCCGAAAGCCAGCAGCAGCGCAGGGTAAAGCTTTTTTTGCATAGAAAAACGGGTGGGGTCAGCTAATAAAGCAAAGCAGTACGGCGAGGTACCGCGCGCCGGTTGTTGGTAGGGAAGTGAGGACACTATACAGTGCGCTTTGCCCGCCAACCGTGGCGCTTGCAGCTTGGCGCGGCAACCCAGCTACGAAATTGCGGAAAGAGCAGTTTGAGCACACCCGAATATAGTTGCATTCTGGTAGACAGGAGGTGAAACCCTTGCTTTGGAGCGGGCGCGGCACCAAGCTAGAGCTTGGTGTTACTCAACGGCTTGCCCCATGCGCTCCCAGCGAAATTTATGCCGCCAGCCGGCATACGGGTCGAGCGAAAGCCAGACGCGCACGGCCTTGCCCACGAGATGGTCTTCGGGCACGAAGCCCCAGAAGCGCGAGTCTTCCGAGTCGTGGCGGTTGTCGCCCAGCACGAAGTAGTAGTTCTGCTTAATAGTATACTGTGTGAGCGGCCGGCCGTGCTGGTATACCATGCCATTGAGCCAGGTCACTTCCTTATTATGCTCGTACTGCGCGATTATCTTATAATAGATAGCCGCGTTGGCTGGGCTCAGCGCTACCACCTGCCCCTGCCGGGGCACGGGCAGCGGGCCGTACTCATCGAGCTGCCAGCGGCGCGGCACCGCGCTGCGGATGCCCGACACCCGGAAGTCGGCCACGTCGGGAAACAGCGCCGCCACGCGCGGACTAGTGGGCCGCAGCGCCTGCACGTAGGGCTGGCGGCGCAGCGAGTCGGCCACGGCGGCCGGGCAATTAAGGGCGTAGCCCAGCCGGCCGGTTTCGGGGTCGAGCGCTGGCGTCGGCAGGCCGCCGGGCTGGGTGTAGTCGGTGATATACCGGGCGTGCAGCGCCTGCCCTAGCTCGGGGCTGGGGTTGGCTACCTCGGCGAAGTAGCTGGTTTGGGGCGCGCCGGCCACGGGCGCGGGCTGGCCATTGACAAACACCCGGCCCTGGCGCAGCGCAAAGGTGTCGCCGGGCAGCGCCACGCAGCGCTTGAGGTAGTGCGTGCGCAGGTCGGCGGGGTGCTGCTGCTCGTGGGGCACGTGAAACACCAGCACATCGTTGCGGCGCACCGGGCCCAGGCCGGGCAGCCGGTAGGTGGGCAGCTGCACGCGCGCCGAGTAGCTGGGCCAGCCCAGCCCCGGCACCCGCTGAAACAAAAGCGGCATTTGCAGCGGCGTCTGGGGCGTGCGGGGGCCGTAGGCCAGCTTGCTGACCAGGATGTAGTCGCCCACCAGCAGCGAATGCTCCATGCTGGCCGAGGGCACGAGGTAGGGCTCGAAAGCCGCCCAGCGCACTACCACCAGCAGCAGCGCCAGCCACAGCAGCCAGCCCAGGCCGCTGCGGGGCGGCCGCGCGGGCGCGGCCACGGGCGGCGGGGTGGGGCGTTCGGCCAATGGGCTGGGCATGGGGAGAAGGCTAAAGCAGCGGGCAGCGCAAAGTACTGGCTTTTTGCGCAGCGGCCCGCCGTTGCGCGGACTTTGTAGTCCGCGTTTTTGCACTGCGCATACGCGGGACTACAAAGTCCGTGCAACTGCCACCCGCACTACCCTACCCCGCCGCCAGCACGGCCTTCATCAAAGCCGTGAGTCGCGGCTCGGCCGCCGCCGCGGCGGCCAGTATCTCGGGCAGTTGCACGGGCTTGAGCTGGCCGGGGTAGCAGAGGTCAGTAATGACTGAGACGGCCAGCACCGGCAGCCCCAGGTGTCGGGCCGCAATGACTTCGGGCACGGTACTCATGCCCACGGCATCGGCCCCGATGGTGCGCAGGTAGCGGTACTCGGCGGGGGTTTCGAGCATGGGGCCGGGCACGGCCGCGTACACGCCGCGCTGGGTGGTAGCGTTTTGGCCCAGGGCCACGGCGGCGGCGCGGGCGCGGGTGAGCAAGGCGGGGTCGTAGGCGGCGAACATATCGGGGAAGCGCGGGCCGAGCCTGGCGTCGTTGGGGCCGATGAGCGGGTTGCCGGGCAGTAGGTTGATGTGGTCGTCAATCAGCATCAAATCCGAAATACCGAACTCCGGGTTCAGCCCGCCCGCCGCGTTGCTGATGAACAACTGCCCGATGCCCAGCAGCTTCAGCACCCGCACGGGCATGGCTACCTGCTGCATCGAGTAGCCTTCGTAAAAGTGGAAGCGGCCTTGCAGCACCGCCACCGCCACGCCGCCCAGCGTGCCCAGCAGCAGCCGGCCCGCGTGGCTTTCCACCGTGCTCACCGGGAAGTGCGGAATGTCGGCGTAGCTGATTTCGTACTGCACGGCCACTTCTTTGGCCAGCGCGCCCAGGCCCGTGCCGAGGATGATGCCGGTGGTGGGCTGGAAGTTGGGGGCGTGGGCCTGGATGTAGGCGACGGCGGCGAGGAGGTCTTGCATAAGCGAAATGTAACACCAAGCTCCAGCTTGGTGCCGCGTGAGGATGGCACTCGCCGGGGCCGGGCCAGCGCGTCACCAAGCTGGAGCTTGGTGTTACTGCACCGTCAGCCGGTCGTTCTTTCTATCAGCATCCAGATAGATGCCGTGGTCAAAGGCCACGGCCCGTACCACCTTGCCAGCCGGCACCGTGATGGTAGCCCGCTGCTGGTTGGCCTTCCACACCTCGGGCGAGCGGTGCAGGGTTTCGGTGCTGCCGTCGGCGTAGTCGATTTTGAGGTCAACGGGCACGGCGAAGCCGCCCACGTTTTTCACCGTTATTGCGGTGCCTTGGGGCGTCTTTTCGGCGCTGGTCAGCGCCAGGTCGATGTAGTTGTTGGTGAAAAACCAGTTCTGGAAAAACCACGTCAAGTCCTGCCCCGAGGCATTGGTCATGGTGTTGAAGTAGTCCCACGGGATGGGGTGCTTGCTGTGCCAGCGGGCCATGTACTCGTGCAGACATTTCTTGAACAGCTCGTCGCCGAGCATATCCTTGAGGGCCAGATAGCTCAGCGAGGCCTTGCCGTAGGAGTTGTTGCCGTAGCCGGCCTTGAGCTCGCTGCTGGGCGTGATGATGGGCAGGTCTTCGGCCGTGCTGGGGTCGTTGATGTAGCCGACTACCCGGAACTTGCGGTAGAAGTCGTCGGCCGCCGCCGGGCCGTTCTCGGCCCGGCCGATGAGCAGCTCAAACGTGGTGGCCCAGCCCTCGTCCATGAAGGCGTAGCGGCTCTCGTTGATGCCCATGTAGAAGGGGAAGTACGTGTGCGCGATTTCGTGGTCTTGCACCAGCTGCGCGAACTTCATATCGCCCTGCGGGCTGTCGTTCACCATCATCGGATACTCCATGTCGGCAAAGCCCTGGAAGGCCGTCATCTTCGGAAACGGGTAGGGCACGCCCGGCCAGTTGCGCGAAAACCAGCCCAGCGCGTTCTGCCCAAACTTCACCGACGAGTGGAAGTCCTTGGTCGAGTCGGCAAAGGCGGCCTGCACGCTGGCCCGGCGCTTGGTGGCGGGGTCTACCACCACGCTGGCCGCGTCCCACACGTAGTGGTCGCTCAGCCCGAAGGTGACGTCCGAAATATCGGTGGCTTTCCACACCCAGGTATTGAGCGGCTTTTGGGCGGTGATATTTTTCTTCGCCAGGTCGGCGGCCGTGGCCACGTGCATGAGCTCGTCGCTGGTCATCGACTTCTCCAGCTTCTTGGCAAAGGCCGGCTGCAACACCTGCTTAGGGTTTTGCAAAGTGCCGGTGGCCCACACGATATAGTTGGCCGGGGCCTGCACGCGCAGCGTGTAGTCATTGAAGTCGTTGTAAAACTCCTTGCTGTCGAGGAAGGGCAGGCGGTCCCAGCCGGCGTAGTCGTCGTACACGGCCACGCGGGGGTAGAAATAGGCCAGAAAGTAGGTCGTGGGGTCTATCATGCCCTCGCGCCCGCTTTGCTTGGCGAGGGGGAAGTGCCAGCTCACTTGCATCCGCACCGAGTCGTGGGGCGCGAGCGGGCGCGGCAGGCGCACGCCCTTCACGGTGGCCGGGCCGGGCCAGGCGGTGGGCCGCGCCTGCCCCGCCACGCTGAATGAGTCGATGCTGACGCCCGTGGTGAGGTAGTCGGCCCCGGCGTCGCCCTCGCGCGCCGCGCCCGGCTGGTGGATGTTTTGAATCAGCCGGAACACGAGCGTTTTCAGCGTGTCGGGGCTGTTGTTGAAGTAGGTAATGGTTTCGCGCCCCCGGATGTCGGCGGCGGGCGGCGCGGCCCGCACTGTGATGTCGTAGCGGGCGTGGTTCTGCCAGTACCTGGGGCCGGGGCGGCCGTCGGCGGCGCGGGTGCCCTTGGCAAAGGCCCGCTGGATGTCGCGGGGCTGGTAGAGGGGCTGCGTTTGGGCGGCCGAGTGCGTGAGGCTGGCCAGGGTCAGGGCACCGAGCAGCGCCGGGTGTTTCAGGGTGTTTCGCATTAAGGAAAGGTTTTGCCGGCCCGCCCGTGAACCTCACCCCCTAGCCCCCTCTCCAAAAAAGAGGGGGGACTAGTCTCTAGTTCTAGCCTCTATTCTAAAGCTAAAGATTAGGCTAAAGCTAGCCCCCCCTCTTTTTTGGAGAGGGGGCTAGGGGGTGAGGTCCGCGCCCGGCGAGCCCGCCAACTATACTACTTACTTTATCTCCAGCTCATACGGCAACCTTGCCTGCACGCCTTTCATCTGCATCAGCTGCTGATACTGGTGATACGCCGGATACAGCGGCCCCAGCTTGGCTTGCAGCACGCGGGCCTCGGCGGCGGCCTGGTCGTCGTCGTCGGTATCGATGAAACGGCTGATGAACTTCTCGACGCTCGACTTGGTGCGCGGCAGGCGCTGCACGCGGTAGTCGTCGGCCTGGAGGTGGGCGCGGCGGGCCGCGATTTTGAGGGCGTCCTCATACGAGCCCAGCACGTCGACGAGGCCGATGGCCTTGCCTTCGGTACCGCTCCACACGCGGCCCGAGGCCACGCGGCGCAGGCGCTCCACGGGCATGTGGCGGCCCTGGGCGGCCTTGGTGGTGAAGTCGGCGTAAATCTCGTTCACCTCCAGCTGGAGCTGCTGCTTCTCGTAGTCGGTGAGGGCGCGGGTGATGGTGGGCAGGTCGGAGAACTTACCGGTAGTCACGCGGTCCACCGTCACGCCAAGCTTATCGGCCAGCAGCGGCTGGATGTTGGGCAGCACGCCGAAGACCCCGATACTACCCGTGATGGTATTGGGGTGGGCCACGATGGTATCGCAGGCCATCGCAATGTAGTAGCCGCCTGAGGCCGCCACGTCGCTCATGCTGGCGATGATGGGCTTCACTTTCTTGGTCAAGACCACCTCGCGATAGATAATGTCGGAGGCCAGCGACGAGCCGCCCGGCGAGTTGATGCGCAGCACCACGGCTTTCACCTTATCATCCATCCGCGCCTTGCGGATGGCCTCGGCAAACTTGTCGCTGCCGATGTTGTCGTCCGAGCCCCGGCCCGTCACGATGTCGCCCTCGGCGTAGATGACGGCGATGCGGTTGCCGCTGGTGCTGCCCTCTTTTTCATCGGCGCGGTCGGCGTCCTGGTAGTCGCTGAACGAGATGAGGCCCGGTTTTTTGTCCTTGGCCAAACCCAGCTTGCCCCGGATGTAGTCCTGCACCTCGTCGAAGTAGCCGAGCCTGGTTATCAGCTTCAGGCGCAGCGCGTCCTTGGCGTTGTGCACCAGCATCGAGTCGGAAATAACCTTGAGGCGCGGCTCGGGTATCTGGCGGCTGGCCGCCACCTGGCTCAGCATGTGGCCGTTGAGCGAGTTGAGGTACGACACCGTCTGGTAGCGGGCCGAGTCGGAAAAGCTTTCGCGGAAAAACGGCTCCACAGCGCTCTTAAAGGAGCCCACGCGGAAGATGTAGGGCTGAATGCCCGCCTTGTCGAACAGGCGCTTGTAGAACATCACCTCTGAGCTCAGCCCATTGAACTCCAACGTGCCCTGCGGGTGCAAGTAAATCTCATCGGCCACCGACGAGAGGTAGTAGCTTTTCTCGGACGCGATTTCGTGGTAAGCCACCACGAACTTGCCCGACTTCTTGAAGTCGAGCAGCGCATCGCGCACTTCCTCCAGCGAAGCCATGCCGCCCTGCACCAGCGTCAGATTCAGCAGAATGCCCTTGATATCGTCATCGGTTTTGGCGCGCTTGATTACCTCTTTCAAGCCCACCAGCCCGAGGCTGCTTTGGCCGCCCAGCAGGTCGGCGCTCTGCTTGCGTTCCGACAAAGGCTTGTCGAGCTTCAATTCCAGCACCGAGTTGGCGGCCACCGTCTTGTCGGGCGCGCTCGCCCCAATGGCCGCGATAGACGCGGCCAGCACCACAAACCCCAGCACCGAAAACACCACCAGCCCCACCACGGTAGCCAGCACAAACTTGAAGAATTGTCCCACAGATTCAAACGGATTTTTAGGATGTAACGGATACGCCTGCTGCGCAGGCTGGCTAGGCTAGCGTCGTGCTGGCTGAGCGGGCGGCAAGATACGGACGCTGGCTAGCTACTAGCCGACTACTCGCCAACTAATAGGCTTATCGCAGCTCCTCCCACCACATTACATACTGAGTACTGTTTTACAACTGGTACTCAACCGCTGCTACCACGCTAGCCTAGCCAGCCCGCGCAGCGGGCGTATCCGTTACATCCTAAAAATCCGTTTGAATCTGTGGTCAATAGTTGTATTTCTCCTGCCACCAGCCGCGCAGGCGCTCGCGTATTTTGGCCTCGGCGGGGTTGTCGCCGGGGTCGTAGAAGCGGGTGCCGGCCAGGGCCTCGGGCAGGAATTCCTGATAAGCGAAGTTGCCCGCTGCGTTGTGCGAGTACTGGTAGGCGTCGCCGTAGCCCAGCTCCTTCATCAGCTTGGTGGGGGCGTTGCGCAAGGGAACCGGCACGGGGTGCACGCCTTGCTGCCGCACCTGCGCCTGCGCCGCCCGGATGGCCGAGTAGGCAGCGTTGCTTTTGGGCGAGGTGGCCAGGTAAATCACGGTCTGGCTGAGAATCAAGTCCGACTCGGGCAGGCCGATGAAGGTGCAGGCCTGGAAGCAGCTCGTGGCCAGCAGCAGCGCATTGGGGTTGGCGTTGCCGATGTCCTCACTGGCCAGAATGAGCAGGCGCCGGGCGATGAATTTCACGTCTTCGCCGCCTTCCAGCATCACGGCCAGGTAGTAGAGCGCGGCGTTGGGGTCCGAGCCGCGGATGCTCTTGATGAAGGCCGAAATCACGTCGTAGTGCATCTCGCCACCCTTGTCGTAGCGCGCGATGGGGCGCTGGGCGGTGCGCTGCACGGCCGCGTCGGTGAGCTGCACGCGGCCGGTGGCGGGGTCGGGCGCGGTGCCCTCCACCACCAGCTCCAGCAGGCCGAGCAGCTTGCGGGCGTCGCCCCCGCTGAGGGCCAGCAGGGCGTGGTCTTCAATGACATCGACGGGGATTTTGCTGAGAATCTCATCTTCGGCCAGCGCCCGGCGCACGATTTCGCGCAGCGTATCGGCGCTGAGCGCCTGCAAGGTGTAAACCTGGCAGCGCGAGAGCAAGGCCGGAATCACCTCAAACGACGGGTTCTCGGTAGTAGCCCCAATGAGCGTAACCACGCCCTGCTCTACCGCGCCCAGCAAGGCATCCTGCTGCGCCTTCGAGAAGCGGTGGATTTCGTCGATAAAGAGGATGGTGCCCGTCTGCTTCTTCGCCCTCTCAATCACCTCGCGCACGTCCTTCACGCCCGCGCTGATGGCCGAGAGCATGGCGAAGGGCCGCTTCAATTCCTCGGCCAGCAAGAGCGCCAGGGTGGTTTTGCCCACGCCCGGCGGCCCCCAGAGGATGAGCGAGGGTAGGCGGCCGGCGGCCAGGTAGCGGCGCAGCACGCCCTCGGGGCCGAGCAGGTGCGTCTGGCCGGCGTAGTCGGGCAGGCGGCGGGGGCGGCGGCGCTCGGCCAAGGGGGCGGTAGTGGGGGTATCGAACAGGGAAGGCATGGTTAGTGCGTAGTGCTTGGTGCGTAGTGCTTGGCTACAAAGAACGGGTAGCTATCCACACGTCGGCCGGGCGCAAAGCCTTCTGACGGATAGCATGACGACCTTTGCGCTCAAGTCCCAAGCACCAGGCACTACGCACCAAGCACTAAAAATGTCGCCCTTCCGCATTCACCTGGCCCTGTTCGGGGCCGCCCTCATCTACGCCGCCACCTACAGCCTGGCCAAAGACCTGATGCCCGCCTACATCGAGCCGCAGGCGGCGGTGGTGTGGCGTGTGGTGGGGGCGGCGCTGGTGTTCGCGGCCCTCAAGCGCTGGGCCGCGCCGCACGAGCGCATCGCGGCCGGGGCCGATACGTGGCGGGCCATCGCGTGCGGCGTGCTGGGCATCGCGCTCAATCAGGTGGCTTTCTTCAAGGGGCTGGCCCTCACTACGCCCATCAACGCGGCGCTGCTGCAAACCCTGACGCCCATCGTGGTGGTGCTGGCCTCGGCCGCGCTGCTGGGCGAACGCCTCACGCCGGCGCGCGTGCTGGGCGTGGGGCTGGGCACGCTGGGCGCGGCCCTGCTCATCCTGAGCCGCCCCGCAGCCGGGGCCGCCGCCGCCGACCCGCTGCTCGGCAACTTGTATCTGATGGGCAACGCCTCGGTGTTCGGGCTCTACGTGGTGCTGGTGGGGCCGCTCATGCGCAAGTACCACGCCTTCACGGTGCTGGCGCGCTGCTTCTTGGTAGGGGCGGTGCTGGTGCTGCTGCTGGGCCTGCCCGATGCCATCGCTACCGACTACGGCCGCTTCACGCCCAAAATCTGGGCCGAGCTGGGCTACATGGTGGTCTTCCTCACCATCCTGGCTTATCTGCTCAACAACTGGGCCTTGAAGTACGCCTCGCCGGCGTTGTCGGGGGTGTACATCTACGTGCAGCAGGTGCTGGTGGTGGTTATCGCGGTGGCGCTGGGCACCGATACCGTGACCTTCGACAAGGCGTGGCAGGCGGCCATTATTTTACTGGGTGTGTGGCTGGTAGGCCGCAAGCCGAAGGCGGCAGCCGCCGAGGCCGAAGCGGCCGACTGAGGAACGGACAACCACCGTTTCGCGTAGCTTAGTACTCTAATCCTTTGCTTGATATGGAAACGCTCACCATCACCCTTCAAAACGAACACGCTCGCCGCGTTCTGGAAGAACTTCAGGCACTTGGCGTGCTTACGATTCAGGCGGCTACCCAGCAGCCCATCGCCCCCCGCCCACCCGCTACGTTCAGCGCCATCAGCGTTTCCACGAAAGACTTCAAGTTTAACCGCGAAGAGGCAAATGAACGGTAGGGTTTTCTTCGACACCAACGTACTGGTGTACGCTTACTCCAGCGACGACCTGGTGAAGCGGCAGGTTGCGCTGACGCTCGGCAGCATTCCCGACCGCTGGCTGTCCACGCAAGTGCTGATTGAGTTTGCCAATGTCTTCTCACGCAAGCTGAAAACGAGCTGGCCCGATATTCAGATTGCACTCATTGAGATAATCAACGACAACGCAGTTCACACCACTAACGCTGATACCATCGCCCACGCCACGCGGCTGGCGCACCGCTACGGCTTTTCGTGGTTTGACGCGCTCATCGTGGCCGCCGCGCTCGAATGCGGCTGCGACACATTGTATTCGGAAGACCTGAGCGCGGGGCAAGTGATTGAAGGCACGCTACGCGTCGTCAATCCCTTCGCTACCTAAACAACCTTGCCCAAGCCCGGCCGTTAGCTAAGCTCCACTGCTTATTTGCTACTCGTCGCCGTGACTTCTACTGGTAAAAACATTCTTCTCGTGGGGGCTTCGTCCGGCATCGGGCTGGCCACTGCCCAGGCGCTGCACGCGGCCGGGGCCACGCTCTTCACCGCCTCGCGCCAGCTCTCGCCCGAGCTCGCCGCCCTCGGCACCACCCATTTTACCTACGACGCCACGCAGCCCGTGGGCACTGCCTTCGACGCGCTGCCCGAGCAGCTGCACGGCCTCGTGTACTGCCCCGGCTCCATCAAGCTGCGGCCCTTCGAGCGGGTGCCGGTCGAAGACTTCCGGGCCGACTTTGAGCTGAACGTGCTCGGCGCGGTGCAGGTACTGCAAGCCACCATCAAGCGCCTCAAGAAGGCCGAAAGCGGGGCCAGCGTGGTGCTGTTTAGCACGGTGGCGGCGGCGGTGGGCATGAGCTTCCACACCAGCATCGCTACTGCCAAAGCCGCCGTGGAAGGCCTCACCCGCGCCCTGGCCGCCGAGTACGCCGCCAGCGGCGTGCGCATCAATTGCCTGGCCCCCAGCCTCACCGATACGCCCCTGGCCGCTGCCCTGCTCAACACCCCCGAGAAAGCCGAGGCCGGCGCCAAGCGCCACCCCTTGCAGCGCGTGGGCCGTCCGGATGACCTGGCCAGCATGGCCGCCTTCCTGCTTTCGGACCAGGCCAGCTTCATCACCGGCCAGACGCTGGCCGTAGACGGCGGCATGGGCAAGCTGAAGTAGTGCTTAGCAGTTGGTGCTTAGTGCTTAGCACCTTTCCACTACGTACTAAGCACTGCGCACTAGGCACTAACTACGATTATGAAAATCACCCTCTTCTGGCACCGGCGCGACCTGCGCTTCCAGGACAACGCCGGCCTGGCCGCCGCCCTGCAAAGCGGGCACCCCGTGCTGCCGCTGTTCATCTACGACGAGACCATCCTCGAAAAGCTGGATAAGCAGGACGCCCGGCTCACCTTCATCTTCGACCAGGTCGAGCGCCTGGCCGCCGAGGCTAAGGAGGCTGGCGGCGGCTTTCTGGCAATACACGGTAAGGTAGAAGCGGTATTCAAGCAATTGCTGAAAGACTACGACGTGGCCGCCATCTACACCAACGAGGACTACGAGCCCTACGCCACCACCCGCGACGCGGCCGTGGCCCAGCTCGCCGAGAAGGCCGGCGCGGAGTTCAAAGCGTTTAAGGACCAGGTGATTTTTGCCAAAGACGAGGTGCTGACCAAGAACGGCAAGCCGTCGAAGGTCTTCGGCGCGTACTCGAAAGCCTGGCAGGCCAAGGCGAAGCCCGAGGACTTCGAGCCGCATCCGTCGGCGCGGCTGTTCAAGAAAGAGGACTTAGCCAAGCCGAAGGCTGGCGACGCCAAGCGCCCGAATCTTAAAGACCTGGGCTTTGAGCGGCACGAGCAGCCCACGCCGCCCGCCAAGCTACCCGCCGCCGAGGTGGTGAAGCACTACGATAAGACGCGCGACTTTCCGGCTGATAACAAGGGCACTACGCACATGTCGGTGCACCTGCGCTTTGGCACCATGAGCGTGCGCCAGCTGATGAAGCAGGCCGAGGAAGTCAATAGCAAGCTTTTGAACGAGATGATATGGCGCGACTTCTTCATGATGTTGCTCTGGCACTTTCCCAACACAGCCGAGGAGGCCTACGACCCCAAGATGCGCCACCTCCCCTACCGCGACGACCCCGCGCAATACCGGGCCTGGACGGAGGGCCGCACCGGCTACCCACTCGTGGATGCGGGCATGCGCCAGCTCAACGAGTCGGGCTACATGCACAACCGCGCCCGCATCGCGGCGGCGGGCTTCCTGGTCAAGCACTTGTTTATGGACTGGAAGGTGGGCGAGCACTACTTCTCGGAAAAGCTCATCGACTACGACATGAGCAACAACGTGGGCAACTGGCAGTGGATGGCCGGCACCGGGGCCGTGGCCGCGCCGTGGTTCCGGGTGTACAGCCCCGACAGCCAGCAAAAGCAGTACGACCCTGACTACGAGTATGTGAAGCAGTGGGTGCCCGAGTTTGGGACGGACAAATACCCCCAGCCGATAGTCGAGCATAAGTTTGCCCGCGAGCGGGCGATAGAGGCCATTAGGAAGGGCCGGAAGTAACACCAAGCTCCTGCTTGGTGCCACGTAAGGGCACGCCTGAAACCGTCCTAACGCCGCACCAAGCAGGAGCTTGGTGTTACACTAAATAACCCCAGCCGCCCCGAACCCTGCTAGTGCCGTGGCGGTTATACCCGCATGGAACCGACTTTGCTGAAACCCGCTTACCTCGACTACCTGCGCCGCCACGGCCACGCCCCCAAAACCGTTTTTGTCTTTGCCGATGCGCAGGGCATCACGGAGGGCGAGTTTTATCGCCACTACGCTTCCTTCGCCGCCATCGAGCGCGAGGCGTGGGTGGAGTTTGGCCGCGAGGCCCGCGCCCAGGCGGCCCAGGAGCCCGCGTGGCAGGGCTACGGCAGCCGCGAAAAGCTGCTGGCCTTCTACTACACGCTGCTGGAGATTTTGAAGAACAACCGCAGTTTCGTGTTGCTCACGCTCAAGCGCTCGCAGCAGCGCCGGCTGGCCGTGGTGCCCAAGGTGCTCGACCAGTTTGAGGCTGATTTCAAGGACTTTGTGGAGGAGATACTGCACGAGGGCCGCAGCACGGGCGAAGTCGCCAGCCGGCCGTTTTTGCAGGATGGCTACGGGCGCATCTTCCTGCGCCAGCTGCAATTCATCCTCCTGTTTTTTGTGCGCGACGAGTCGGCCGGCTTCGAGCGGACGGATGCGGCCGTGGAAAAGGCGGTGACGCTGAGCTTCGATTTGGTGGGGCGCAATACGTTTGATTCGGCGCTGGATTTCGGACGGTTTTTGCTGCAACGTACCAGCGTAGGGTAAGCTTTAGCTTGCCTTTTTCTCGTCTTCATCAGCCTGTCGCTGGCAAGCTAAAGCTTACCCTACATGTCCGACCAACCGCAAGAATCGCTGCCCACCAGCAAGGTGGCCCGCGCCGCCCGCTTCGCCAAAACCGGCTTTAAGGTAGGCGCCAACTACGTGCAGCACTACGCCAAAAAAGCCGTGGGCGCCGACGCCACCGCCGCCGACCTACACCAAGCCAACGCCGAGGAGCTCTACAGCACGCTGAGCGAGATGAAAGGCTCGGTGCTGAAAGTAGCCCAGATGCTGGCCATGGAAAAAAACCTGCTACCCCCGGCCTACGCCAAGCAGTTTCAGCAGGCGCAGTACCAGACGCCGCCGCTGTCGGGACCGCTGGTGGTGAAGGCGTTCCGCGACGCCTTCGGGCACTCGCCCAGCGAGGTGTTCGACGAGTTTGACCCACAGGCGCGGCAGGCGGCCAGCATCGGGCAGGTGCATTTTGCGCGCAAAATGGGCAAGGCGCTGGCCGTGAAGGTGCAGTACCCCGGCGTGGGCGCGAGCATTAAGTCCGACATTGCGATGGTGAAGCCGGTGGCGCTGCGCATCATGGGCCTCAAGGAGGAAACGCTGCGCCCCTACATCGCCGAGGTCGAGGCGCGACTGATTGAAGAAACTGACTACAAGCTTGAACTGAGCCGCGGCCAGGCCGTGGCGGCCAAGTGCGGCCACCTGCCGCACCTCCAGTTTCCGGCCTACTACCCCGCCTTGTCGTCGGCTCGCATCCTCACGATGGACTGGCTGCCCGGCCAGCACATGCAGGAGTTTCTGGCCGACAACCCGCCGCAGGAAGTGCGCAACCAGCTCGGCCAGGCCCTCTGGGATTTCTACCAGTACCAGCTCCGCGAACTGCGCCAGCTGCACGCCGACCCGCACCCCGGCAACTTTCTCTTCAGCCACACCAACGGCGGTACGGTAGGCGTGCTCGACTTCGGCTGCGTGAAAGACGTGCCGCCGCTGGAGCAGCAGCAGTTTCTGGCCCTACTCGACCCGGCTACCCTTGCCGACCCCTCCCGCCTCGAAGCCCTGCTCACCGAGGCCGGCGTGCTGCGCCCCGGCGACGCGCCCGCCCTGCGCAATATGTATTTGCGCACCCTCACGCAGTCGCTGGAGCTGGTGGGCCGGCCCTTCCGGCAAGACTCGTTTGACTTCGGCGACCCGGCTTACATGCAGAGTCTCTACGCCTTGGGCGACGACCTGATGCAGGACCAGGAGCTGCGCCAGCAGCGCGAGCCGCGCGGCTCGGCCCACTTCGTGTATTTGAACCGGACTTATGTGGGGCTGTTTTCGCTGCTCACCGAGCTGGGCGCGGTAGTGCGGACGAGCTACGCAGACTAAGGCTGTCGGCGCAAGCCTGCGATTTGTGACAGCACATCAAAAAGGCCGCCCCTAACGGGAGCGGCCTTTTTAGTTTTATCCACTTCTTAATTTCAAATGCTGCGGCTGATGCCCAGCTCCAGCCCGCGCAGCTCGGCGAGGCCGCGCAGGCGGCCTATGGCCGAGTAGCCGGGGTTGGTTTTCTTGTGCAGGTCGTCGAGCATCTGGTGGCCGTGGTCGGGGCGCATGGGCAGGCTGGTTTGGCGCTGACGCATGGTCTGCACCAGCTCGCGCATCACGGCGTACATGTCCACGTCGCCTTCCAGGTGGTTGGCCTCGTAGAAGTTGCCGTATTCGTCGCGCTGCGTGCTGCGCAGGTGAATGAAGTGAATGCGGTCGGCAAACTGGCGCACCATGCCAGGCAAATCATTATCGGCCCGCACGCCAAATGAGCCGGTGCAGAAGCACAGGCCATTGCGCAACGAGGGCACGGCGGCCGCCAGCGCGGCCACGTCGGCGGCCGTACTCACCACGCGCGGCAAGCCCAGAATCGGGTACGGCGGGTCGTCGGGGTGAATGGCGAGGTTTACGCCCACCTCTTCGGCCACGGGCACGATTTCCTGTAGAAATAAAATCAGGTGCTGCCGCAATTTTTCCGCGTCAATGCCCGCATACGCATCGAGCGCCTGCTGAAACTGCGCGAGCGTGAAGCTCTCCTCACTGCCCGGCAGCCCGGCAATGATGTTGCGCTGAAGCAGTTGCTTCTCGGCGTCGCTCATGGCGTCGAAGCGGGCCTGGGCGCGGGCCAGCTCGTCGGGCGCGTAGTCCTGGGTTGCGCCTTGGCGCTGAAGTAGCAGCGCATCGAAGGCAATGAAGGCGGCTTTTTCGAAGCGCAGGGCTTTCGAGCCATCTGCTACTTCGTAGGCCAAATCCGTGCGCGTCCAGTCGAGCACGGGCATGAAGTTGTAGGTAACGGTGCGGATACCGCAGGCCGCCAGGTTGCGAATAGACTGCTGGTAGTTAGCAATGTATCGCTGAAAATCGCCGGTGCGCGTTTTAATATTTTCGTGCACGGGCACGCTTTCGACCACGCTCCACGTCAGGCCGACGGCGGCGATGAGCTGCTGGCGCGCCTGAATTTCGGCCACCGGCCACACTTCGCCGTTGGGGATGTGGTGCAGGGCCGATACCAGGTCGGTAGCGCCGGCCTGGCGGATGTCGGCGAGGCTTACGGGGTCGTTGGGGCCAAACCAGCGCCAGCTTTGGATAAGGGGCATGTGTTTTAGAATGAGCAATTAATAAGACGTAATGAACAAGCGGCAACCGACAGGCGGCGGGCTTTATCGTCGAAGCCTGCCGATTATCGGCCAACGAAACCAATTTCGAACGCGCGAACGTGTGCAAACATAGGCCTCGAATGCACACACCCAGCGCGGTAACATTGCACCAGCTAACTGTTATGGCAGCGTATTCCGACACTTCCCCCTTACCCATGAAAAAACTACTGCTCCTTGCCGCCGCGGCCCTGGCTTTCGGCACCGCCCAGGCCCAAACGGCCGCCCTCAGCTGCTGCACCCGCCCAGCCGGCCCCAGCGCCACCGAAGCCTTCGCGATGTTGGCTAGCAACCAGGAGTTTGTGGGCGGGCACGACGCGCCGCTACCCTACACCTACGCCGGCGAAGGCGAGATGGTAGAATTTAAAACGCCTGACGGCAAATCGGGCCGGGGCTTCGAAATCAAAAGCGCCACGCCCAGCAACAAGTACCTCCTGGTGTACCAGGAGTGGTGGGGCCTCAACGACTACATCAAAAAAGAAGCCGCCCGCTTTGCCGAGGAAATGCCCGGCGTGAACGTGCTGGCCGTGGACCTCTACGACGGCCGCGTGGCCGGCTCGCCCGAAGAAGCCGGCAAGCTGATGCAAAGCATTAACACCGACCGGGCCATGGCCATCGTAAAAGGCGCGCAGCTGCACGCCGGCCCCAAGGCCCGGATTGCCTCGGTGGGCTGGTGCTTCGGCGGCGGCTGGAGCTTGCAAAGCGCCCTGCTCGGCGGCAAGCAAACCGTGGGCTGCGTGATGTACTACGGCATGCCCGAAAAGGATGTGGCCAAGCTCAAAACTCTGAATTCGGACGTGCTGGGTCTCTTTGCCGAGTACGACAAGTCGATAAGCCCCGAGGTGGTAGCGCAGTTTGAGAAGAATATGGCCGCCGCTGGCAAGAAGCTGACCGTGAAGGAGTATCCCGCCGTCCACGCCTTCGCCAACCCCTCCAACCCCAAATACGACCAGGCCCTGGCCGAAGACGCCCACCAGCGCGCACTGACCTACCTCAAGGCGCGGCTGAAGGCGTAAGGAACGGCTCATAGCCCCAGCGGGGCGGCCCGTCGGTAGCAAAGGCACCGCGCACCACAACAAAGCCCCAGCGGGGCAACCCTGGCGTCAGGGTCGCCCCGCTGGGGCTTTGAGTTTGTTGTCCTTATAACCTATCGACGGGTTGCCCCGCTGGGGCTAGCAGCCAGCTACCCCCTAAAAAGCGAAAGAATATCCCCCTTCCTACCCTACCTGCCGCAGCGTAGCCGGGCGCTGGGCAAAGCTGCGCGCCGGGGTAGGCAATGCAAGAGAGCCCGGCCCAGAGAACTGGCCGTGCGCCAGCTCAGCGCGCAGTTGCTCGATTTCTTCGAGCAACTCAGCCCAACTCTGAGCCACGAAATAAGGCTGGGCCTCGGCCGCGAAGCCAGCGGTGGGCACGGCCAGCAGCCGCAGTTGCTGGGCAGCACCGGCCAGGGGCTGCACCCGGCTGGCCTCGGCGGCGGCCGCCGCGTGCAGGTGCCGCGTCGAGGTCAGCAGCGTGGCCCCGTAGAACTGCGGCCGCTCGCCGGCCGGGGCCAGCAAACCCAGCTCGAAGGTGGCGCGGGTGAAGCGCCGCAGCAGCGCCGCCGTGGCCGGCGTGGTAGCCAGCGCCCACACCTGGCCCAGCGCCTGGAGCGCCTGGGCGTAGCCGGGCTCGAGCAGCAGCGGCAGCCGCCCCATTACTTCCGAAAACAAATCGACGCCGTGGGGCGGGTGGTCAAACTCGGCGAAGGTGCGCAGGCGCGTCACGAGCGGCAGCTCGCGCCGGGCCAGGGCGGCGTAGTACTCGGCCTCGGGCAGGGGGCCGCCGGCGGCGCGCAGCGTCCAGCCGGTGTGCTGCTGCACAAGCGGGGCGAGGCGGGCCAGGGTCGGCACCTCCTCGCGCCGCAAGCCCAGGGCCGCTACCCCGGCCGCGAAGGCCGGGTGCGCCCGCCTGTGCAGCAAGGCCAGCTGGCGGTCGAACAGCATTTTCCAGACGCCGGCGGCGGCGGGGGCGGTGGGGTGGTAGGGGCGGGCTAGCTGGTGCAAGGTCATCTTCGGAAAAGTATAATGGGACAAAAAAAAGCCCGATTCCTGGGAGAGGAATCGGGCGAAAGCTTAGGAGGAAAAGCTGGGAAAAAGCATCTGATTATTTCCCTGCTGACCGGCCATGCCGCACGATTCCGATACCCATATTGGGTCGCTTAATCACTAGGCAATACATCTGGCAGGTGGTCATCATGTCGGGGCAAATATACGGGCGCTTGTGATTTCTGCAACTGCGCGCCCGTTTTTTTCAAAAAAAGATAACGACGAGCTTATTTCGTTAACAACCACTGGTAGGCCGGCCCAAACTCGCGCCGCCAAAACCATTCGGCGTGCTGGCCGTCGGCGGGGGTTTTGAAGC
Organism: Hymenobacter sp.; assembly: GCF_035709525.1. Lineage (GTDB taxonomy): Bacteria > Bacteroidota > Bacteroidia > Cytophagales > Hymenobacteraceae > Hymenobacter. The sequence goes on from NZ_DASTEP010000045.1 coordinate 35,921, forward strand.
TGACGTGGCTGGCGGGCACGCCGCGCTTGAGTAGCGCGTCGCGCACTTCTGCCATGTTGGGCACCATCGTCGGGCCCTCGGCCGGGCCGGCCAAAAAGTAGAATTTGCTGGCCACCGGCACCGCGCGCTGCTGCCGCACCTGGCGCAGCACCGCGTCTTTGGCAAACCAGAACGCCGGCGAAAACACCCCTACCCTGCCGAACACCTGCGGGTACTTCATCCCGGCGTAAAACGAAATCAGCCCACCCATACTGGAGCCCATGATGGCCGTGTGCGCCGCGTCGGGCCGGGTGCGGTAGTGCTGGTCGATGTAGGGCTTGAGGGTTTCGACCAGAAACTCGACGTACTGCTGGCCCTCGCCGCCTTTTTTCAAGCGCTCGTTTTTCCAGGGCGAGTACTCGTCGAGGCGGCGCTCGCCGCCGTTGTCGATAGCCACTACCAGGCAGCCGGTAGCATCTTCCTTACTGGCCAGCAGCGCGTTGAGGGTTTCGTCGACGCCCCACTCACCGGCGTAGGCGGTAGCGCGGTCAAAGATATTCTGGCCGTCGTGCAAATACAGCACCGGGTAGCGGCGCTGGCTGGCGTCGTAGCCGGGCGGCAGGTAGAGCCAGATGCGGCGCTTGCGCCCGCCCAGCTGCGGCAGCCGAAACGAGTCGGCCAGAATACGCACGTTGGGGGTGGCGGAGTGGGGCTGGGCGGCCAAGGGAGGAGCGCCGCCGGGGCGCTGGTCTTGCCAGGCAGCTACCTGCAAAGTAAGCGTGCCGGTGCCGAAATCGGCCTGCCGGTTGGCCAGCGGCTGCCAGCTGGCGTCGGTTTCGCCGGTGTCCCACGAGCCCCGCGTAAACTTAAATTCCTGCGGCCCGCGCACCGTGGCGGGCAGCGTAAGCTGGTACGAGCCATCGGGCCGGGGCGCGAGGGCGAAGCCGGGCGCGGCAGGGTTCCACTCATTAAATGAGCCCGCTACGTAGATTTTTTGCCCCGCTGGCACGGCCGCGCCAGGCGTCAGGCGCAGGGTGGTCTGGGCGGGGGCCGGGGCGCCGCGCAGGGCCAGCAGGCTGGCCACCGCCAGTCCTATTCTTCGCAATTTGTTCATAAGCCCTGGCCCCAAAGCGGGCCGTTAGCGGATAACCTCGCCGCTGCCCGCGCCGCGCTCCGACTGGTCGATTTTGCGCAGCGTGTAGATGGCCCGGATGGAATCGACGCCCGGCAAGCCGTTGGTTTCGAAGTCGATGCGCGAGCCTTTCTTTTGCGGGCCGCTCACGAAGTGGCGGTAGTCTTCAGCCGACTCGCGCACCACGTAGAGCTCGCCGGGGCTGGGCACCTTGAGGCGCACGTAGGTGCTGCGGCCGTCGGGGGCGGTAGTGCGCTTGTCGCTGCTGGCCAGCAGGCTCACGCCGGCCAGGCGGTATTTGCCGGCCTCGGCGGCGGCCTGGCCGGGCGGGTCGTAGTTGCCGAGGCCATCCACGAAAACCTCGCGGCGGGCCACTAGGTCTTCGAGCGAGGTGGTTTTGAGCAGGGGCAGGTTTTTCTCTTCCATCAGGAGCTGCTGCACGGCCGTGCCGGGCGCGGCCTGCTGGTAGAAGACGAGCACAGGCTCCTTGATTTTCACCTTGCTGATAATCAGCGGGGGCTTGATTTCCTCTTCCACTACTCGGCGGGCGGCCTCCACGGGCGGGGGCGGCGGCGGGGGCGTTTTCGCGCCGGGCTTGCCCTTCACCGGCGCTTTGCCGGGCGCAGGCTTGGCGGGCGCGGGCTTGCGCACCTGGGCCACCGCGTGCCGGGTGCCAGCCCCTAGCAGGGCCACGGCGAGGAAGAAAGAGCAACGGGTGATTTTCATGGCGAGGCAGAATCGCTCAAAAGTACAAAACGCGGGCCGCTTTTCGCAACATTCGCGCCACTGGCCTGAGTCAGTTGCTGCGGTAGCAGCGCAGCAACTATCCGCGTCTTTGGCTTATTCTCCTGCTAGTTAAGCTCGCAGCTTGGCGGCGGGGCTACCCGGCCCCCGTTCTGCTCCTGGGCACTGCGGCAGGATGCAACTTGCTGGCGTACTATTTTTTCATGTCTTCGGCCAACCTTACAGGCTGCGGATTCACGCACAAAACAGCCTACTGGTGCCTGCTTTCGCCTCCCAGCCCAGCCTGCGAAACCGAGTTGGCCAGACTGCCTAAGCGCTACCGTGGGCACCTCAAGGAGAATATTATTTACAACACTTTAGCGCGTTACCGAATAATTACCCGGCTTACCACGTAATTTTGCGAAATCGATTCCGGTCCTGTGCTGCGGCCACGCAAACCCTGCGTCGGCTTCGCTGTTTCCACGGCCGCAAGGGTTGATTTCCCCAAAGACGTTATTCGTTCTGGCTGCTGGTCGCGGCCATTCTACCCCGCTTTTGTTTTCCACTTTTTTCCCCACCCAACCTAGTTGTTTATGAAGCAACCCTACCTGCCGAAACTCCGGTTTCTGCTTTTTCTATTACTCGGCCTGGCCGCCTCCTGGGGCACCGCCTGGGCACAGGCCACCGGCGGCACGGTAGCCGGCCGCATTACGGACACGAAAAACGAAGGCATTCCGGGCGTAACAGTCGTGATTGAAGGCACGACGCTCGGCGGCTCGACTGACCTTGAGGGCAATTACAACATCAGCAACGTGCCGGCCGGGCCGCAAACGGTCGTCATCTCGTTTGTGGGCTATACTACGGTACGCCAGCCCGTTACAGTGGCTGCTGGCAAAACCACCTCGGTAGCCACGCAGCAGCTGGCTGAAAATGCGACGGCCCTGGGCGAGGCCGTGGTAGTGGGCTACGGCACGGTGCGCAAGCAGGACGTAACCGGCGCGCTGACCACCGTAACATCGAAGGAGTTTGTGCAGGGCCAGATTACCAACCCCGAGCAGTTGGTGCAGGGCAAGGTAGCCGGCGTGCAGATTTCGACCGCGGGCGGCGCGCCCGGCGCGGGCACTACCATCCGCATTCGCGGGGGTTCGTCGCTGAACGCCAGCAACGACCCGCTCATCGTCATCGACGGCGTGCCGGTGGACAACTCGAACGCCAGCGGCGTATCGAACCCGCTGAGCTTGATTAACCCCAACGACATCGAAACCTTCACGGTGCTGAAGGACGCCTCGGCTACCGCCATCTACGGTTCGCGCGCTTCCAACGGCGTTATTCTCATCACCACCAAGCGCGGCGTGATTGGCGAGGCGCTGACGGTGAACGTGTCGCAGAACACTTCGGTGGCCCGCCGCTACAACGCGGTGCCGGTGCTATCGGCCGACGAGTTTCGGGCGGCCGTGCAGCGCGTGGCCCCCGGCAAGGCCAACCTGCTGGGCTCGGCCAACACCAACTGGCAGGACGAGATTTTCCGCTCGGCCTGGTCGTTTGACAACAACGTGAGCCTGGCCGGGGCCGTGGGCAAGCTGCCCTTCCGCGCTTCTATCGGCAACCTGCAGCAGCAGGGCATTCTGATTACCAACCGCCTGATTCGGAACACGGGCGCGCTGAGCCTGAATCCGGTGCTATTCGACAACCACCTGCGTATCAACATGAACGTGAAGGGCTCGTGGATTGACAACAACTTTGCCGACAACGGCGCTATCGGCGCGGCGGCGGCCTTCGACCCCACCCAGCCGGTACTCAGCGGCAACTCGGCCTACGGCGGCTACTTCGAATACCTGCAAAGCGCTGGCGGCCCGCCCCAGCTCAACGTGCCCCGCAACCCGGTGGCTTTGCTGAACCTGCGCCGCGACCGCAGCTCGGTGAAGCGCAGCATCGGCAACCTGCAGCTCGACTACAAGCTGCACTTTTTGCCCGACCTGCACGCCAACGTGAACATTGGCTACGACATCACGCGGGCTAATGGGATGAACTCGGTTGACCCCAACTCGGCCGGCACTTACACCAATACCCCTTTTTATAGCAACCCGCTGACGGCCAACCTCCGCGGGGGCACGTCGAGCAAGTATGCGCAGCAGCGCGACAACAAGCTGCTGGAGCTGTACTTGAACTACACCAAGCAGTTTGGCACCAACAGCCGCCTCGAATTGCTGGCGGGCTACTCGTACCAGGACTTCGTGCGGGTAGAGCCGGCCTACGCCACTTACCTGGGCGTATCGCCCGACACCGTGACGTACCGCCGCGCCAACATCAACCCGTTCCGCACGCAGTACACCATCTTGTCGTACTACGGCCGTGCCAACCTCACGCTGTTTGACCGTTACATTTTCACCGGCACGCTGCGTAATGATGCGTCGTCGCGCTTTCCGTACAGCAACCGCAACGCCTTGTTCCCGGCCGCCTCATTCGCGTGGCGCATCAAGGACGAGGCGTTCCTGAAAGACACCAAAGTGCTGTCGGACCTGAAACTGCGTTTGGGCTACGGCATCACGGGCCAGCAGGACATCGCGGGCGCGGCCGGCGACTACCCCTACATCCAGCGCTACGCCCTCAACGTGCTGAACGCGCAGTACCTATTTGGCAATACGCCGATTCAGCCCTACTCGCCGCTGGGCTTCAACAGCAACCTGAAGTGGGAGCAGACGACGACCTACAACGCTGGCCTGGACTTTGGCTTCCTTGATGGCCGCCTCACGGCGTCGGTAGATGCATACTACCGCAAAACCAAGGACTTGCTGGCCGTGATTCCGATTGCGCTGGGCACCAACTACACCAACCAGCTGGTATCAAACGTGGGCACGCTCGAGAACAAGGGTATTGAGGTGAACATCGCCGCTTCGCTCATCAAGCAGGAAGGCTTCGACTGGACGGTGAACCTGAACGGCACCTACAACGTGAACCGCATCACCTCGCTCGGGCCGCAGGTAGAAGGCTTTTCGGGCATCCGCAACAACAACGGCGGCACGGTATCGGGCGGCACGGGCACGCAGCTCTTCAACTACCAGGTGGGTAATCAGGCTACCTCGTACTACGTGTACCAGCAAGTGTATGGCACCGATGGCAAGCCGCTCGACGACGTGTACGTGGACCGCAACGGCGACGGCATCATCAACGACAACGACCGCTACCAGTACCAGCAAGCCGCGCCCAAGTTCCTGCTCGGCTTTAGCTCGAACCTGAACTACAAGCACGTGTTTGCTTCGTTCTCGATGCGCGGCAACTTCGACAACTACGTGTACAACAACATCAACTCGAACTACGGCACCTACCAGGGCATCAACGGCTCGACCAACTTCCTGGGCAACGTGGCGCAGGACGCGCTGTACACCAACTTTGCCCTGAACTCGCAGAACAAGTACGCCTCCGACTACTACATCCAGAACGCTTCGTTCCTGCGCATGGACAACGCCACGATTGGCTACAACCTGGGCAAAGTATTCAAGTCCAAGGCGAACCTGCGCATTACCGGCGCTGTTCAGAACGTGTTCGTAATCACCAAGTACACGGGCCTCGACCCCGAGATTCCGAACGGCATCGACAACAACGTGTATCCCCGGCCGCGCACCTACACGCTGGGCTTGAATCTGACTCTTTAATTCCCACCGTTCTATGAATCGTATTCTTCGCAAAAGCGCCGCGCTGGCCGGGTTTTCTACCGCCATCCTGGCTGTTGCCCCTTCGTGCACCAAAGACCTGGACCGCACGCCGACCTACGACCTGACTACCGACGCCGTTTATAAAAACTTCGCGGGCTACCAGGCCGTGGCGGCCAAGGTGTACAGCGGCTTTGCCGTAACCGGCCCCAACGGCCCCGACGCCACCTCGGGCGACGTATTGGGCATCGACCAGGGCACGTCTGACTACATCCGCCAGCTGTGGAGCGCGCAGGAGCTGACCACCGACGAGGCGGTAATTGCCTGGAGCGACCCCGGCGTGCAGGACTGGCACAACATGAACTGGACCTCGAACGGTGTGTTTATCCAAGGCCTGTATAGCCGCATCCTGTACGAGATAACCCTCTGCAACGGCTTTCTGGCCGAGGCTACCGACGCCAAAATTGCGAGCCGGGGCCTGAGCGCCACCGAAACGCAGCAGGTGCAGGCCTTCCGCTCGGAGGTGCGCTTTTTGCGGGCGCTGGCTTATTACCACGCGCTGGACTTGTACGGCAACGTGCCTTTCCCAACCGAGGCCGACCAGATTGGGGGCACCACGCCGCCCCGCCGCATTGCGCGGGCCGACTTGTTTGCCTACATCGAAACCGAGCTGAAAGCCATCGAGACCACGCTGGTGGCCCCCGGCCAAAATCAGTACGGCCGCGCCGACCAGGGTGCCGCTTGGATGCTGCTGGCCCGCCTCTACCTCAATGCCAAAACCTACACCGGCGCGGCTCGCTACGCCGACTGCGCCACGTACAGCAAAAAGGTAATCGACTCGAACGCCTACGGCTTGGCTACCCGCTACACCAACCTGTTTCGGGCCGATAACAACCGTAACGCGACCAGCAGCACCGGCAAGCCGGAAATCATTTTCCCGATTGTGTACGATGGCAAGCTGACCCAGACCTACGGGGGCACTACCTTCCTGACCCACGCCGCAGTATCGGGCACGGCCGATGCCAACTGGAAGCCTTCGCGCTACGGCATCGGGGGTGGCTGGGGCGGCATCCGCACCACGCACCGCCTCTACGACCTGTTTCCGGACACGGTGGCCGACTCGCGCGGCAAGTTCCAGACCGCCGGCCAGACGCTGGACATCACTTCACAGACGGACTTCAAGTACGGCTACGTGCCGATTAAGTACCGCAACCTGACTTCGACGGGCGTGGCCGGCTCCGATCCCACCTTCGTGGACACCGACTTCCCTATGTTCCGCCTGGCCGACGCCTACCTGATGTACGCTGAGGCCGCCCTCAACGGCGGTGGCGACCAGACCCTGGCCGTTACCTACATGAACCTGGTGCGCCGCCGCGCCTACCAAGGCTCGGCGGCCGGCGACGTGACGCTGGCCACCATGACCAGCGACCCTTATTTCATTCTGAACGAGCGCGCCCGTGAACTGCACTGGGAAGGCACGCGCCGCAGCGACCTCATCCGTTTCGACCGCTTCGTGGGCAGTTCGGTGTCGGCCACGTCCTACACCTGGCCCTGGAAGGGCGGGGTGATGGCGGGCACTACCGTGCCGGCCTACCGCGCGCTGCTGCCCATCCCGACCAGCGACCTGAGCGTGAACCCGAACCTGACGCAAAACCCCGGCTACTAACCTCTTTATCAGCTTCTGGCCCTGCGGGGCCGGAAGCTGATTTCAGTATTTCCCACCCTACTTTTTAGGCATCCTTATTATGAAAAATTGGCTTACCCAGGGGCTTGGCTTGTGCGCGCTAGTCCTGCTCGGTCTCACCTCGGCCTGCAATAAAGAGGAAACCCGCGCGGTGCTGACGCCCGGCGCGGCCCCCACGCTGAAGGCCTCCACCACGACGCCCGACCTGGCCCTAACCACAGCCAACAAAGACGCGGCCGCCGTGACGCTGACTTATTCGGCGGCGGACTTTGGCTATTCGCCGGCCGCTACCTATACCTTGCAGTTCGATAAGAAAGGGGGCAATTTTGCCAGCCCGATTACCTTGCCCGGCGGCACGGTGGCTGGAGCCACGCCGGTGACTACGGCGCAACTCGTCAATATTTTTTCTTCGCTGGGCTATCCCTTCAACAGCGCCTCGCAGGTGGATGTGCGGGTAGTGGCCTCAGTGAGCGCGGCCGTGGCCCCTGCCATTTCGCCGGTCGTTACCCTCACCGGCACGCCGGTGCCGCTGTGCATCGCCAACACCAATGGCGATTGGGGCATTGTGGGGACGGCGGTGGATGGCTGGCCTGGCAACCCCCTGCCGGCCACTCAGCCCGACCGGATGCTAACCTATGACTGCTATACGCAGACGTTCACGTTGCGCACCACGTTCACCGCCGGTGCCTTCAAGCTTCGAGCTAATAAAGCCTGGAGCACTAGCTTGGGTGCCGCTACTGCCACCTACAGCTACCCCGCAGGCGTAGCACTCTCTACCTCCGGAGGTGACCTAATGATTACCACCCCCGGCACTTACACCGTAACCCTAACCCTAACCAACAACGCCAGTGGCAGCCTCACCGGTGGCACCGTTACCCTAAAGCCGTAGCTACAACGAGCGCTTGCTATACAAGGCTAGTCATTTGCTATAATTCTCAAAAAGCCGCTGCTCGTCAGCGGCTTTTTTGTGCCCGCTGGTTTTCGGCATTATAGTGGCTAGGGGTATCGAACGCTTCAGGGGCATTTTATTATCGCCTTTGCACGTTCTATCATTGCACGCTCATTTTTTATAGTAGACATGCTTCGCAAGCCTTTTTTCGCCTTCTCCCTATCCTTGTTTCTGAGTGCTGGCCTGGCGGCGGCCCAAGTAACGCCCCCAGCCAAAAAGCCACCCGTAGCGGCCCCGGCGTCCCGGCCCGCCGCCCCCGTCAGCTCGGAGGAACGGGTAGCCGCCCTCACCGCCAGCATGACGCAGGCACTGGGCCTCACGCCCGCCCAAACCGAGAAAGTGCGCGACATCAATACCAAGTCGGTACGCAAGGTAGAGGCGGCCCGCCAGCGCTTTGCCGGCGAGCCCGCCGCCAAGCTGCGCGGGGCCATTGAGGACATTGGCCTGGCCCGCCTCGAACAGCTAAAGGACGTGCTGACGCCCGCGCAGTTCAGCCGCTACCAGCAAAAGCGGGAGGAAAAGCTCGGCATTCCGACCGTGCGCGGCTACCAGGGCACGCCCCCGCCCAGCCTCGGCGGCCGGGGTGGTGAAGAGTAGGTTAAAAATTTGAGAATGTGGAAAATGTGCAGATGTGTCAAGGGCTTAAGCACCATTGTCACATCTGCACATTTTTCACATTCTCACATCTTCACCTTCTTACCTCCTCACGTTCTTATTCGTTGTTCCGGCGGGCTTCCTGCTGGTTGAGGGTAGTGAGGAAGGAGCGCGTCAGGGGCGTTTCGCTTTCGTAGCCCGAGCGGCGCTCGTTGGCGGCGTCGCTTTCGCCGGTGGCGGGCAGGGCGCGGTTGACCCAAGCCAGCACGTCGACGGTGGTGCCGGGTAGCAGGCCGTGGAAGGCTGCGAGCAGCTTGGCCGGTAGCGACAAAATGAGCTCGCCGTCGCCGCGGCGGGTGGCGTTCCAGATGCTGCGGGCGGCTTGCTCGGCGCTCATCGTGAAACCCGGCATGGCATCGGCGATGCTAAACCAGGCGTACTCTTTTTTGTGCTGGCCCTTTACTTCGGCGTGGCCAGTGCTGCCGGTGCGCAGCAGGCCGGGGCACACGGTGGTGACGTAGATGCCGTGCTGATTGAGCTCGGCCCGGAAGCCTTCCGACAAGCCCACCAAGGCAAACTTGCTGGCGCTGTAGGCCGTGAGGTGCGGAATGGCCACCTTGCCGCCCAGCGACGAGATGTTGACGATGCGCCCCTCACCGCGCCGCTTCATGCCCGGCAGCACGGCCTGCATGGCATGGAAAGGTGCCCAGAAGTGCGTGTTCATCGAGTCTTCGAAGTCGCGGGCGTCCATATTCTCCAGCGGCCCGCCCAGAATGATGCCCGCGTTGTTGATGAGCACATCGATGCTGCCCAACCGGCTTTCGACCTCGGCCACCAGCGAGCGTACCTCGTCGGCATTGGTGAGGTCGCGGCCGAGGGCCAGCACGTCGCGCTCCGTGGCGCCGCAGTCGAGCAAGTCCTGCCGGGCGCGGGCCAGCTCCTGCTCGTCGCGGGCACAAATGGCCACGCGCGCGCCCTCGGCCACCGCGCGGCGGGCCAGCACCAGGCCCAGCCCCCGCGAGCCGCCGGTGATGAGCACGGTGCGCCCGGCCAGCTCATACGAGCCCCGGCGATTGCGCCAAACGGTGGTAGCCAGAGCGGCCAGGCCAAAGCCGGCGGCCCACAGCCAGGAGGAAGTGCGGGTAGTTGGTTTCATGCTAGGCTGTATGCATTTGGGGGCCGAAAGGTTGCGCGGGCAACGTGCAAAATGCGGCTGTTTTCAGCTCGAGCCTGGTTTCTTTTAATGAAGGCACCTGCCTCTACCAGCACCGCCAGCACCCGAAGGCAGCTGGCGGCACTGGCGGGTTGGCCCAGTAGCCTCAGACTATGCTACGCGCCGAGCTTCTGCTTGAAAAAGGCCAGCGTGAGCGCCCAGGCTTCGGCGGCGGCGTCCTTGTTATAGCTGGGGCGCTCGTCGCAGTGGAAGCCGTGGTCGGCGTAGGAGATGACGGTGTTGAGGTAGGGCTTGCCGGCCGCGCCCACGGCGTCGGTTACCTGCTTGATGTTCTCTTGGCTGATGTGCTGGTCGAGGCCGCCCCAGAAGAACAGGTGCGGCGCGTGCAGGTCCGGGGCCAGGCTAGTGATGGTGTGGGTGCCGCCGCCGTAGTATGACACGGCCGCTGCCAGCGGCAGCACGGCATTGGCCCGAAACGACACCTGCCCGCCCAGGCAAAAGCCGATGCTGCCGATTTTGTCGTGCTGCACGTCGGGCTGGGTTTGTAGCCAGTCGTAGGCCGCGTGCAAATCCTGGTTGAGGCCGTCGGGCGTGAGGGCGCCGTAGTGCGGCATGGCCTGGGTGGCAAACTCGCTGTACGGGATTTCGAGGCCCGGCGCGGCGGTGCGGTGAAACAGCTCGGGCGCCACCACCACGTAGCCGGCGGCGGCCAGGCGGTCGGCCACGCGGCGGATGTGGCCGTTCACGCCGAAGGCTTCTTGCAAGAGGATGATGCCGGGCGCGGGGCCGCTGGCCTGCGGCCAGGCCACGTAGGCGTGCAGCTGGGTACCGTCGGCGGCCGTCAGCACAAGGGTATTGGGAGTGCTCATTGAGAGAGAGACAAGTGAATGAAAGTTACCGCCAGCAACACCGCGCCGGATGGGTTGTTTCTTGCCCTTGGCCTTTTGGTTTAAATCTATTCATATTGAGTGTGTTCATTGGCTGCGCACGAGCTAAAGCACTGCCGAAAAGGCGGCATCAACTGTACACACTTTCGCCTAAATTTCATCCAATCTTCATCATAAACAGCTGCTTTTAAGGCAGTAACCGATTTTATTTATTTGGAATTTTTCTAAACACGCTGCACCTTTGCAGCTGTATTGAATGATTCTAAATAAGCGAATGCGCCCACTTGTACTTCCTCTGCTGCTTTCGGGCAGCCTGCTGCCAGCCCTGCTTTCTGCCCAAACTACTACTACTCCGCAGCCCAGCGGCCATCGGGGCCACCACGGCCGCACGGGTACCATAGTGGGCCGCGTGGCGCTGGCCGATGGGCAGTCGCCCGACCACGTGTCGGTGCTGGTGAAGGGCACCACGCGCGGCACCACGCCCGATGCCAGCGGCAACTTCCGCCTCGAAGCGCCCGCCGGCTGGCAGGTACTGACGGTATCGGGCCTGGGCTACGCCACCCAGGAAGTGACAGTAGAGGTACAGAATGGCCAGGCCGTGACCGCCCCTACCCTGACGCTGGTCCGCGGCACCCGCCAGCTCGACGAGGTGAGCGTGACCGGCACCAAAACCCTGAACCAGCGCCCCACCGCCGTGGGCAAAATGCCGGTGGCCCCGCTCGATTTGCCGCAGTCGGCCATCACGGTAGAGCGGCAGGTGCTGGAGCAGCAGCAGGTGCTGCGCCTCAGCGATGCGGTGGTGAACACGCCCGGCCTGTATGTGATGGGCAGCACCGGCGGCACCCAGGAAGAGCTGGCTAGCCGGGGCTTTGCCTACACCAGCAATAATACCTTTAAAAACGGGGTGCGCTACAACAACGCCATCTTCCCCGAAGCCAGCTCCTTGGAGCGGCTGGAAGTGCTGAAGGGCAGCGCGGCCATTCTCTACGGCAACGTGGCGGCGGGCGGCGTGCTCAACCTCGTGACCAAAAAGCCGCGCTTCGAGCGCGGCGGCTCGGTGGGCTTGCGGGTGGGCAGCTTCGGCTTCGTGAAGCCAACCTTTGACGTGTACGGCGCGGTGGGCGCGAGCGACAAGGTGGCTTTTCGGCTTAATGGCACCTACGAGCGCGGCGACAGCTTCCGCGATGAGGTGAGGGGCAACCGCGTGTACGTCAACCCCTCGCTGCTTTTTCAGCTCACGCCCAAGACGAGCCTGGTGCTGGAAGGCGACTACCTGCGCGACCGCCGCACGCCCGACTTCGGCATCGGGGCCATCAACTACCAGATTATCGACTCGCGCACGCGCTTTCTCAACGTGCCCGGCGCGCTCAACTCAACCAACCAAACCAGCGCCACGGCTACCCTCACCAGCCGAATCAACGACGCGTGGAGCATCCGGGCCATCGGCGGCTTTCAGCGTTATGATAACGAGCTGAAAAGCGGGGCCCGCCCCACCAACATCGTGGGCACGGCCGGCGCTACCTACGGCAACTGGACGCGCACCTTGCAGCGCACCGAAACCAGCCAGAACTACTTTCTGGCCGAAGTTGACCTCACCGGGCAGTTCCGCACCGGGGCCATCGGGCACACGCTGCTGGTGGGGGCTGATGCCGACCAGTACCAGGGCAATACCCTGGCCTACACCAACCCCGACGCGCCCGGCAGCACTACCGTGGCCGTATCGGCCTACGACGTCATCAACGTGCTCGACCGCAGCCGCGTGCTGACCCAGCCGGCCCTGCGTCTGAATGGCTTCGACGACCTCGTTTCGGCCAGCATCACCAAGGATAATACCCGCCGCGCCGGCTTTTATGCCCAGGACCTGATAAGCCTCGGCGAGAAAGTGAAAGTGCTGGCCGGCCTGCGCTGGAGCTACCAGGAAACGCCTAGCGACGTGTACACCTACTCGACCGTGGCCAGCCGCAGCGCGGGCACGGCCGGCAAATACGTTGAGAACCGCCGCTACGACAACGCCTTTTCGCCACGCCTGGGCGTGGTGTACCAGCCCATTAAAACGTCGGCGGTGTTTGCCTCTTATTCCAATTCGTTTTCGCCCAACTCGGGCATCGATGCTACCGGCGCGGCGCTGCCGCCGTCTATCATCGACCAATACGAGGTAGGCATCAAAAACGACCTGCTGAAGGGCGCGCTGTCGGCCAACGTAACGCTGTACCGCATCGTGAACAGCAACCAGACGCAGACCATCCTACCCGGCGCGCCCAACTACAACCCCACCTACCCCAGCGCCCAGGAAATGGCGGGCCAGGTTACCAGCAAGGGCCTGGAGGTCGATGTGCAAACCAAGCCCTACCTGGGCTGGTCGGTGCTGGCGGGCTACAGCTACAACAACACCGCCTACACCGGCAGCAACCTCTACGCCGAGGGCAGCCGCCTGCGCTACGCCCCCGCGCACACCGCTAACGCCAGCGTGTTCTACAACTTCAGTTCCTTGGCCGCGAGTGGCTTTTTGCGCGGCCTCTCGCTGGGTACTACCGGCTACTACGTGGGCGACCGCCTGGCCGGCCGCAACAACCGCCTGCTCGACCCCAGCACCGGCAAGCCCTGGACGGCCGCCAAACCCGAGCCCTTCCAGCTCATCGCCCTGCCCAACTACTTCCAGCTCGATGCCAGCATCGGCTACAGCTACCAGCGCTTCACGCTGCGCGCCAAGGCCGCCAACCTACTGGGCAAGCTCAGCTACAACGTGCACGACGACAACAGCGTGAACCCCATTGCGCCGCGCAACTACTCGACCACGCTCAGCTTCCGGCTGTAGGTAGGCAAAGCGTCGCGCCCGGCCGCTACTTTTCGCCTTTTCGTCGCCAAACCCTTGACCCACCGGGCTTCCCGGTGGGTTCTTTGCTGAAATTTACGTTTGCTTATGAAGCTCTTTTTTCGCCGCATTCACTTGTACCTCGGGCTGGTGTCGGGGCTGTTTCTGGTGGTAGTGTGTCTCACCGGCACCATCCTGGTTTTTGAGGAAGAGCTGACGCACGCCTTCAACCCCGGGCGCTACACGGTGGAGGTAGCCGCCACGCCGCGCCTCTCGCTGGCCCAGCTCAGCGAAACCGTGCGCGCCGCCCGCCCCAAGGCCAAAATCAACGCCATCAAAGTCTACGCCGACCCCGCCCGCACCGTCGAGATAATGCTGGCCGGCGGCCGGCCCGGCGGCCCCAAAGGGGAAGGCCGCAGCGAGCGCGCCCCGCGCGCCGAAGGCCGCGCCCCAATGGGCGGCCCCAACGCCAAAGGCGGCAAAGGGGGCAAAGCCGAGCGCGGCCCTACCCTGTTTCTAAACCCCTACACCGGGGCTATTCTGGGCGAGTACGACTCGCACAAATCGGGCTTTCACTTCATCGAGGAGATACACCGGGGGCTGGTGGCGGGCCGGGTGGGCAAGCTCATCATGGGCATCAACTCCATCATTTTTCTCTTCATCCTGGGCACGGGCATTGTGTTATGGTGGCCGGCGGCGAAGCAGGCGTTTTCGCAGCGCCTGCGCATCAAGTGGGGCAGCAGCTGGAAGCGGCTGAACCACGATTTTCACGTCGTGCTGGGCTTTTATGCCTCGGTGTTTTTGTTCATCATGGCCGCCACGGGCGTGGGCATGTCGTTCGATTGGGTCGGCCAAACCATCAATACCCTCACCCATTCGCCCCAGCAGCGGCTTGAGCCGCCTACCTCGGCCGCAGCCGCGCCCGGTGCGCCCACTTTCAGGGCCGATGCCGCGCTGGCCCTGGCCCGCCGCCAGGATGCCAACGCTCGCAGCTACACCGTGCAGCTGCCCAAAGAGCCTACCGGCAGCATCCAGGTTGGTATTTTACCCGCCGATGCGCTTACCGAGCGCGCTACCAACGACACTTACCTCGACCAGCACACCGGCCAGGTATTGCGCCAGCAGCCCTATGCCGAAAAGCCCGTGGGCCAGCGCATTCGCGGCTTCTTTAAGCCCGTGCATACGGGCGCTATTTTCGGCTGGCCGACCAAGGTGCTGGCGTTTGTATTCACGCTGCTGGGCGTTACGTTTCCCATCACGGGCACCATCATGTGGCTGAACCGCACCCGCAAAACCAAGAAGAAACCACTGCCCCGCGTGGCCTCGGTCGCCTAAGCTTCAGCGGGTGCTATCAGGGCTTCATAGTAAAGAGCCGCCTTTCGTACCAAGCACGAAAGGCGGCTCTTTACTATGAATAAGGTTTTTTTACTGGTCGGGCAGCCGCCCGCAAGCTCACGCCTACGTCCCTACCACGCCTGCCAGGCGTCGTAGCCCAATTTCAGAATAAACCCGCTCACGACCACCAGAAACAGCACCCGCACGAAGCCCGTGCCCCGCCGCAAGGCCAGCCGCGCCCCCAGCGCCGAGCCCAGCATGTTGCACACCGCCATGGGCAGCGCGATGCGGTAAAGCACCTGCCCGGTCGAGATGAAATACGCCAGCCCGGCCACGTTGGTGGCCACGTTCACGACCTTGGCCGACGCCGAGGCCGACAGAAAATCGTAGCCAAACAACCCCACGAACGCGAACAGCAGCAAGCTACCCGTGCCCGGCCCAAAAAACCCGTCGTAAAACCCCAGCGCCGCCCCCAGCGCCACGCCCGTCAGCAGCTCGCGGCGGCCGTGCAGGCGCGGTGCGTGCAGGCTGCCAAAGTCCTTGCGCCAGAAGGTATAAACGGCCATGAGCACCAGCAGCGCCAGCACCAGCGGGCGCACTAGGTTTTTATCAAAATGACTTACGGCCTGCGCCCCCAGCAGCGCGAAGCAGCCCGCCACCACCGCCGCCACGGCCACCGTGCGCCAGCGCATGGGCACCGCCCCCGCCCCGCTGAGGTAGCGCTGAAGCGAAGCAGCCGTGCCCGCCAGGCTGGCTACCTTACCCGTACCAAGGGCCGTGGGCACCGGCACTTCCTTGGGCAGTAGCAGCAGTAGCGCGGGTAGCTGAATGAGGCCCCCGCCGCCCACCATGCCATCGATGAGGCCGGCCAGAAAGGCGAAAAAACAAAGCAGAGGAAGCATGAACGTGGCAGCCATAGCGGGCAAAAATACCGCCCCCGCCTCTTGGAAGGCGTGTTGCCAGCAAAATGCAAACGCCCGCGCAGCTTGGCTGCGCGGGCGTTTGCTGTTAGAAAGCGCTCCGTTAAAACGGCGGCTCCTCGCCAAAGCTATTGCTCTTGGGGAACGAGGTAGTGGGCTCGTTCATGCGCGAGCCCAGCCGGATGGTCTGCGGCTGGCCAAAGCCGCCCGCGTCGCCGCCGCCAGCCGGCCCTTCGCTGTCGAAGCTGCTACCAGGCAGCGCGCCCGGCGTGTAGCCGCCCCCGCCAAAGCCGCCCGCGTCGCCGCCGCCATCGAAGCCGTCGAGGTCGGCAAACTTGGTGAAGCGACCGATAAACTTGAGCTGCACCGTTTCGAGCGAGCCGTTTCGGTGCTTGGCAATGATAACCTCGCCCATGCCCTGAGTCGGGTTGCCCATTTCGTCTTCGGTTATCTTATAGTACTCAGGGCGATAGAGAAAGATAACCATGTCGGCGTCCTGCTCGATAGAGCCCGATTCACGAAGGTCACTCAGCTGCGGCTTCTTGTCGCCACCCCGCGTTTCTACCGAGCGCGAGAGCTGCGACAGGGCAATTACCGGCACGTTCAGCTCCTTCGCAATGCCCTTGAGCGCCCGCGAGATGCTGGCGATTTCCTGTTCACGGTTGCCGTTTTTGCCCCCCTCGTTGCCGCTCATCAGCTGCAAGTAGTCGATGATAATAAGCTGAATATCGTGCTGCGACTTGAGGCGCCGGCACTTGGCCCGCAGCTCACGGATGCTGAGCGCGGGCGTATCATCAATAAAAATCGGAGCCGACGAGAGCGCCGAAATCTTGTGGTTGAGCTGCGACCACTCGTAGTCGGCGAGGTTGCCCTTCTTGATTTTCTCGGAATCCAGTTCCGCCTCGGCCGAAATCAGACGGTTGACGAGCTGCAACGACGACATTTCCAGCGAGAAAATGGCCACCGGCTTCTTGAAATCGACCGCCGCGTTGCGCATGGCCGACACTACGAAGGCAGTTTTGCCCATACCTGGCCGAGCCGCAACAATCACCAAGTCAGATGGTTGCCAGCCGCTCGTGACGCGGTCGAGCGCCGAGAAGCCGGTGGGCACGCCGGTGAGGCCGTCCTTCTGGTGCTTCTTTTCTTCGAGCTCTTTGATGGCTTTCACCATCAAATCCTGCATCGAGTCCACACCCTTGCGCATGTTGTCTTCCGACACCTGGAAGATGTTTTTCTCGGTTGCGTCGAGCAGCTCAAATACGTCCGTAGTTTCTTCGTAGGCGTCGCGCAGCACATCGGTAGCCATGCGGATGAGCTCGCGCTTGATGGCCGCCTCCAGAATCACGCGGGAGTGCGCCTCGATGTTGGCCGCCGAGTTGATGTGCATCGTCAGGCCGGCCACGTAGCCCACGCCGCCAGCGGCTTCGAGCTCGCCCATTTCGCGCAGTTCCTGCACTACCGTGAGCTGGTCAATGGGCTCCGACTTGTCAAACAAGTTGCTGATGGCCTTGTAGATGCGCTGGTGGCCATCCTTGTAGAAGCTCACCGGCTTCAGAATATCGACTACCGTAGTAAGCGCGTCTTTTTCGAGCATGAGCGCGCCGAGCACGGCGGCTTCCATTTCGAGGCGCTGCGGGGGTAGCTTGCCGGTGGGCGACATGGGCACGGGCACGCGGCTGCCGCGCACGCCCTGGAAGGCGGCGGCGGCGCGGGCCGCGGATTGCTTGAGGCGGTCGTCCATACGGTCAGACATAGGTAGTAGCGGGAAGGCGAATCAGAAAGTAACAGCGCGGCGGCCGCGCGTAACCCGCGGCGGCCGGTTTCAATTCCACTGCGGCTGAATTTTAAGGGTCAGGCGCAGCACCCCGGCGCGAGCGCCGGAACTAACAAAGCTAACCCATTCGGGAAAAGCTTACAACGCTTGCGCTGCTCGCTGGCCTGGCGATACCTGCAAGTCTGACCGGCAACTACTTCACTGCCAAGCCCGGAAAAATAAAGCTGGGTTTTGCAGTTTTTTGGGGTTACCTTCTACGGCTCGGCCCCGCGCCCAAGTTGGCGGCGGGCCGTACTTTCGCCCCCCGCAAATAGCCCTTTTTTTCCCTTGGAAAGTATTCACCTGATTGCCGTTGGCGGCAGCATCATGCACAACCTGGCGCTGGCCCTGCACCAGCGCGGCGCCCACGTCACGGGCTCCGACGACGAGATTTTTGAGCCCGCCCGCGCGCGCCTCGCCAAGGCCGGCATTTTGCCCGAAGCCGAAGGCTGGTTTCCCGAAAAAATCCACGCCGGCCTCGCGGCCGTCATCGTGGGCATGCACGCCCGGCCCGACAACCCCGAGCTGGCGCGGGCCCAGGAGCTGGGCTTAAAAATCTATTCATTTCCCGAGTACATCTACGAGGCCAGCAAGGACAAGCAGCGCGTCGTTATCGGCGGCTCGCACGGCAAAACGAGTATTACCGCGCTGATTCTGCACGTATTGCGGTTTCACGGGCGGCAGTTCGACTACGCGGTGGGCGCACAGCTAGCGGGCTTCGACCTCATGGTGCAGCTCACCGACGACGCGCCGATTATCATCATCGAGGGCGACGAATACCTGTCGTCGCCGGTGGACAGGCGGCCCAAGTTTCACCTCTACCAGCACCACATCGGGGTGATTTCGGGCATCAGCTGGGACCACATTAACGTGTTTCCGACCGAGGAAATCTACCGGCAGCAGTTCGAGATTTTTGCCCGCCAAACGCCCAAGGCCGGCACCCTCATCTACGACCGCGACGACGAGCAAACCCAGCTCGTGGCCGTGCCCACCAGCCCCGACGTTACCTACGTGGGTTACGGCCCGCACGAGCACGTCATTCGCAATGGTCAAACTTTTCTCATCACCAAGCGCGACGAGGAAGTACCCATTCAGGTCTTCGGCGAGCACAATTTGCGCAATATCTCGGCCGCCAAAGAGGTGTGCAAGCAGCTGGGCATCAAGGGCAAGGACTTCTACCAGGCCATCGCGAGCTTCAAGGGCGCGGCGCGGCGGCTGGAGCTGGTGCAGGCCGGCGCTACGTCGGTGGTGTACAAGGACTTTGCCCACGCGCCCAGCAAGCTCAAGGCCACGGCGGCGGCCCTGAAAAAGCAGTTTCCCGAGCGGCGGCTGGTGGCCTGCCTCGAGTTGCACACCTTCAGCTCGCTCAACCCCGATTTTCTGCCGCAGTACGCGCACTGCTTCGACGCGCCCGACGTGGCCGTGGTGTATTTCAACCCCCACGTGCTGGAGCACAAGCGCTTGCCGCCACTCGCCCCCGAGGCCGTGCAGCAAGCTTTCCAGCGGCCCGACCTGAAAGTGTTTACCGACTCGGCCGCGCTGGCCAAGTTTCTGCACACGCAGCAGTGGGCCGATACCAACCTGCTGCTGATGACGAGCGGCACGTTTGACGGGCTGGATTTGGGGGCGCTCGCGGCCGAGGTGGTCGGGTAATTGATGGCATACGGCGGTTTCCGCCCGTCATGCTGAGCGCAGCGCAGCGGAGTCGAAGCATCTCTTTAGCAGACTAATTTCTAACGCCAGCAACGAAGCGGTAGAGATGCTTCAACTCCGCTGCGCTGCGCTCAGCATGACAATCAGGCCCTAAGCACCAACCCGACCAAGCACCACCCCATGCGCTACCTCATTTCGCCCTGCACCGTGTACACGGGCACTTCTACCCTGCCCCACCATGCGGTGGTAGTCGATGGCGACCGCATCGAGGCGCTGCTGCCCGCCGTGGCCGCCCCGCGCGACCTGCCCCGCCGCGACGGGCACGACCTGCACCTGAGCCCTGGCTTCGTGGACGTGCAGGTGTATGGCGGCGGGGGCGTGCTGTTCTCCACCGAGCCCACGGTGGAGGTGCTGGCCACGCTGGGCGCGCACCTGCGCCGCCACGGCACCACCAGCTTCATACCCACCATGCCCACCAACGCGCCCGAGCTGATGAGCGCTGCCGCGCAGGCCGTGCGCGCGGCCCAGGCCACCGTGCCCGGCCTGCTGGGCTTGCACCTTGAAGGCCCCTACATTAACCCCGCCAAAAAAGGCGCGCACCAAGCCGAATTTATTCAAACTCCTACTGCTGAAACGGTAGCCGCGCTACTAGCCGAAACCCAAGACGTGCTGCGCATCCTGACGCTGGCCCCCGAGTGCGTGGCACCCGAGTTGGCGCTGCGGCTGCGGCGGGCCGGCGTGGTGCTGTCGGCGGGCCACTCGCTGGCTACGTATGCCCAGGCTACGGCCGCTTTTGATAGCAACTACCGGGCGGCCACGCACTTGTTCAACGCCATGTCGGGTTTCGAGAGCCGCGCGCCTGGCCTGGTAGGGGCCGTGTACGACCACCCCACGGCCGTGGCCAGCATCATTGCCGACGGCGTGCACTGCGACTACGCGGCCCTGCGCATCAGCCAGAAAATGCTGGGCGAGCGGCTCTTTCTCATCACCGATGCGGTAGATAGCAGCAACCACGGCGCGTACCGCTTTCACCGCGAGGGCGACCACTTTGTAAATGAGAACGGCACACTGGCCGGCTCGGCCCTCACCATGCCGCAGGCCGTGGCCAACTGCGTGCGCCACGCCGGCATTGCCCTGGAGGAAGCCCTGCGCATGGCTACCCTCTACCCAGCCCGCCTGCTGGGCCTGGATGGCGAAATAGGCCAGCTCAGCGCCGGCGCGCGGGCCGACATGTGCTTGTTTGATAACGACTTCAACGTGCTGGCTACCGTGCAGGGCGGCGAGTGGCACGAGTAGCGCTAGACGCGCCTAATGCGCTCATTCAAGCTACCTGAGCAACGGCTATCGCTCCGTTTAGCTACCCATTAACCAGAGATAGTCAGGCGGTTAGGCAGGAGGGTACAGGTTGGTGGCCCGGGGTAGTCGCCGCTACTTCGCAGCGTCTACTCACCCTTTTCCCACCCTATCTTGATGAAGCTCTCCTCTCTGGTGAAAGGCGCGCGCGTGTGCGCCGCCCTCTACGCGCGCGGCCGGGCCGGCGTGCCGGGCCTGCTGGCCCTGCCGCTGCTGCTGGCCACGCCGGCCCACGCCCAGCGCTACGTCGAAAAGCTGGGCCGCAGCGTCGTGGCCATGCGCACCGATGCTAACACGGTGTTTGTAAGCTGGCGCTTGCTGGGCACCGACCCGGCCGGCCTGGCTTTCAACGTGTACCGCGGCACCACGAAACTCAACGCCGCGCCCCTCACCGGCGCTACTAACCTCACCGACGCCACTACCAGCACGGCCACCTACACCGTGCGCCCGGTGCTCAATGGCGTGGAGCAGGCCGCCTCGGCCGCCGCCAGCCCCTGGGCCGACAAGTTTTTGCGCATCCCGATTCAGCGGCCCGCCGGGGGCACTACCCCCGATGGCGTGGCTTACACCTACTCGGCCAACGATGCCAGCGTGGGCGACGTGGATGGCGACGGCGAGTACGAGATTATTCTCAAGTGGGACCCTTCTAACGCCAAAGACAACTCGCAGAGCGGCTACACCGGCAACGTGTACCTCGACGCCTACAAGCTCGACGGCACCCGGCTGTGGCGCATCGACCTGGGCCGCAACATCCGGGCGGGGGCGCACTACACGCAGTTTATGGTGTACGACCTCGACAGCGACGGCAAGGCGGAGGTGGCCTGCCGCACCGCCGACGCTACCATCGACGGGGCCGGGGTAGTCATCGGCAATGCCAACGCCGACTACCGCAACTCGGCGGGCTACGTGCTGAGCGGACCGGAATTTCTGACCATCTTCAACGGCCAGACTGGGGCCGCGATGGCCACTACCAACTACCTGCCCGCCCGCGGCACCGTGAGCAGCTGGGGCGACAACTACGGCAACCGGGTAGACCGCTTTCTGGCCACCGTGGCGTACCTCGACGGGGTGCGGCCCAGCCTCGTGATGGGCCGCGGCTACTACACCCGGCTGGTGCGCGTGGCCTGGGACTGGCAAGGCGGCCAACTGACCCAGCGCTGGAACTTCGACAGCAACAACGCCGGCAACAGCAGCTACGTGGGCATGGGCAACCACCAGCTGACGGTAGGCGACGTGGACGGCGACGGCCGCGACGAAGTAGTGAACGGGGCCAGCGCCATCAAAAGCGACGGCACCGGCCTGTATAGCAACGGCCTGGGCCACGGCGACGCCCTGCACATGAGCGATATGGACCCCACCCGCCCCGGCCAGGAAGTGTGGCAGTGCCACGAAACCCCGTCGCAGTACGGCCAGTACGGCCTCGAAATGCGCGACGCCCGCACCGGCCAGCCCCTGTGGGGCGTGCCGGGCGGCGGGGCCGACGTGGGCCGCGCCCTGGCCGCCGACATCGACCCCGCCCACCCCGGCTACGAGTGCTGGGGCTCGGTGGGCGGCCTCTACACCAGCAAGGGCGTGCAGATTGGCACTACCAAGCCCACTACCAACTTCGCCGTGTGGTGGGATGGCGACCTGAGCCGCGAGCTGCTCGATGCGGGCTACAACGCCACGACCGACGTAGCTACCGTGCGCCTCGAAAAGTGGGTGCCGCCCACCGGCGGCGCGGCTAATGGCAGTTTGCAGCGCCTGCTCACGCCCAGCACCGTGGCCGACGGCGACGCTCAAACCAACAACGGCACCAAGGCCAACCCCTGCCTGATGGCCGACATCTTGGGCGATTGGCGCGAGGAAATCCTGCTGCGCGCCCGCGACAACCAGAGTTTGCTGCTGTACTCCACCACGGCCCTCACTACCGTGCGCCAGTACACGCTCATGCACGATGCGCAGTACCGCGTGGCGGTGGCCCACGAAAACTCGGCCTACAACCAACCGCCGCACCCCAGCTTCTTTTTGGGCAATGGCATGGCCCCGGCCCCCACGCCCGACATCATGCTGGCCGCCACGGCTACCCTCTGGAACGGCAGCCAATCCACCAACTGGAACACGGCGGCCAACTGGTCGGGCGGCGTGCCCACCAGCACCCTCGATGCCCTGGTGCCGGCTGGCCTCTCGCGCTACCCCGTGCTGCCGGCCGGCAGCGCCGCCGAGGCCAAAAGCCTGACGCTGGCCCCCGGCGCTACGCTAACCCAAACGGGCGGCACCCTCACGCTCACCGAAACCCTGGCCAACGGCGGCACCCTCATGGCCACCGGCGGCACCGTGGTACTGGCCGGTACGGCCGCCCAAACCATCGGCGGCAGCGGCAGCACCCAGCTCTGGAACCTGACGGTAGGCAACCCCGCCGGCGCGCAGCAGGCCGGTAGCTTGGGCATTCACGGCGTGCTGGCGCTGGCTGGCGGCAGCCTCCGCACCGGTGGCAACCCGCTTACGCTGCTCAGCGATGCCAGCGGCACGGCTTTGGTCGACAACACCGGCGGCGTGGTAAACGGCACGGCCACCGTGCAGCGCTACATCGACCCCAGCCTGAACCCCGGCGCGGGCTACCACCACTACGCCGCCCCGGTCAGCAACACGACCCTCGCCGACCTGGCCACCGCGGCCTTCGCGCCCGTGCTGACCACGGCTTACAACACGAGCGCCAGCCCGACCACCGTCGCGCCCTTCCCCAACGTATTCGGCTACGACGAAAGCCGGGTGCTGACCTCGCCGGCGACGGGCATGTCGGCCTTTGATAAGGGCTGGGTAGTGCCCACCGGCAGCGCCCCAATAGAGCCGGCCCGGGGCTACTCGGTCAATATTCCGGCGTCGCAAACCGTGGATTTTGAAGGCACGCTCCACAACGGCCCCATCAGCCAGACGCTGAGCACCACCGGCGGCCCTGATGGCGGCTGGCACCTGCGCGGCAACCCCTACCCCTCGCCGCTCGACTGGAGCAAGGTCGCCATTCCGGCCGGCCTGAGCGGGGCGATGTACGTGTTCAGCAGCACCTCGGCCTACGGCGGCGTGTACCGCACCTACCAGAATGGCGTGGGCAGCAGCCCCATCGTGCCGGTGGCGCAGGGCTTCTTTGTGCGCTCGCTGGGCACGCCTACCCTCACGCTCACCAACGCCGCCCGCGTTACCACCGCCGACGCCACCGCCTTCCGGCGCCCCACCGCCGAAACCCGGCCCCTGGTGCAGCTGACGCTGCGCAGCGCCGCCGCCCCGGCCCAGGCCGCCGAGGCCTACGTGTATTTTGAGCAGGGTGCTACCGCCGGCGTCGATGCCCGCTACGATGCCGAAAAGCTGCTTCCCAACAGCGGCGGCACGCCCTCGCTGTATTCGGTAGCGGCGGGCACCGAGCTCAGCATCAATGGCCTGCCTTTGCTGAATGCCGCCACCGTAGTGCCGCTGAGTGTGGTGGCCCCGGCCGCTGGCACGTACACCTTCGAGGTGCCGCAGCTGCTCAATCTGCCCACTACCACCGTGTACCTCGTGGATGCCGCCACCGGCCAGCGCGTCAACTTGCAGCGGCAACCCACCTACTCATTCAGCCTCGGCGGGGCGGCTAATCTGGCGGGCCGCTTCTCGCTGGCCTTCGCGCCGAGCGGCGTGCTGGCCGTAGCGCCGGGCCTGCTGGCAGCCAGCGTGGGCGTGTACCCAAATCCGGCTACCAGTACCTTCACCGTGGCCGTGCCAGCCGTGGCGGGTGCCGGCCAGGTGCAGGCCACGCTGCTCAACAGCCTGGGCCAGACGGTGGCGCACCAGGCAGCCAGCCTGCCGACTGCGGGCACGCACCTCACTTTTAGTCGCGGCAAACTGGCCTCCGGCGTGTACCTGCTGCGCGTGCAAGCGGGCGGCGAAAGCGTAGTAAAGCGCATTTTGCTCGACTAGCACTAGCGCGGCGGCCTGCGCGGCCTGCCAAGCCACCAGTAGTTGAGGTAGGCCGGACTTCGCTTGCTTGAAAAAGAAGTAGGCGCACCAGGCAAAAAGCGGGGGT
>NZ_DASTEP010000046.1:0-7861 GCF_035709525.1 Hymenobacter sp.
CAGCCGCTTCTTCGGGGCTAGTTGTAGCCGGGGTTCTGCTGCCAGAAGCCGGGGTTGATGCGTAGTTCGAGTATCGGAATGGGGAAAATCAGGTCGTGGTTGTCGAGCTGGCGGAAATTGGCCCCGGCGGCGGTGGTAGCACGCTTGAAGGCCGTCATCACCGAAATGGCGTTGCCGGTGCGCACCAGGTCGTGCCAGCGCTGGCCCTCGGCCACAAACTCGTAGCGGCGCTCGTTGAGGATGGCGGCGCGGAAGGCGGCCAGCGAGGCCGTTTGGGGCGAGGCGGCAGTGAAGGCTGCAATGCCGGCCCGCGTCCGAATCTGGTTGACGAGGCTGATGGCTTGCGGGGTGGCCGCGCCGGCTTCTTCGGTCAAGGCTTCGGCGTAGAGCAGCACTACGTCTTCAAAGCGCATGATAAAGAAGTTGTTGGGGTAGTCGGTGCGGCTTTGCACGCCGGATACGCCTTTCTCCAGGAACTTGGTAAACTGCGGGCGGCCCTGCACGATGGCCCCGGTAGTGGGGTTGCGGATAACCGAGTCGAGCGTGGCGGCCTTGCGCTTGTCGGCCTTGGGCCAGTTGGCCCCGAAGAGCGCGGGCGGCAAAGCAAAATCGGCCTGGAAGCCTGTGAACGGCGACCAGAACGTGGGGAATACCTGCCCCTGCTGCCACGGAATGGGGTTACCCAGGCCGGTATTGCCCGACTGGAACTGGATTTCGAAGACGGCGTACTTGTTGTCGTTGGCCGATTTGAAGATGTCGGCGTAGTTCGTGGCTACCGAGAAGGTGCTGGCGCCAGCCGCCGCGTACACGTCGGCGAGCTGCTGCTTGGCCAGCGGCAGGGCGGTGGCGTCCTTCAGCGGGAAGCCGTACATGGTCATGTACACCTTGCCGAGCAGGGCCTTAGCGGCCCACTTGGTGGCGCGGCCCTTGTCGGCGGTGCCGTAAGAGGCAGGCAGATTATCGACCGCAAACTTGAGGTCGTCGACAATGAACTTGTAGACGTCGGCCACGGGGGCGCGCGGCACCGTCTTCGAGTCCGCGATGCTCAGCGTCCTGTCCACAATGGGCACCTCGCCCCAGTAGCGCACCAGGTCGAAGTAGGCCAGCGCCCGCAGAAAGCGCGCCTCGCCCTTGAACTGATTGACGCGGGCAAACGTGAAGGGCTGGATGCGCTCTTGCAGCACATTGGAGCGGTACACTATCTCAAACAGGTCGGTCCAGGTGGCTTGCAGTTGCTGGGTTTGCGAGGTAGTGTTGAAATTGCTCACGTCGCTGTAGTCGCGCTGCACGGTGGCCACGTCGGCGGCGATGTTATCGGAGCGAAACTCGGCCAGAAACCAGTACGAGCTTTCGGGCAACGACAAACAGCCGTTATAAATGGCCATCACGCCCTGGTTGACCTGGATTTCATTTTGATAAAACCCATCGACCGTGTTGTTGGCGATGGGCTGAATGCTGAGGATGTCCTCTTTGCAACCGGTGCCCAGTAGTCCGGCCGCGCCGATGGCAGCGGCGCAGGCCAGGTTTTTTAGTGTAAAAGCTTTCATCGAAAATCGGGTGGGAATGAGTGTGGGTTCTTGGCTGTACTCGTCGTGTCATGCTGAGCGGAGCGCAGACGCCCGTCATGCTGAGCGGAGCGCAGCGGAGTCGAAGCATCTCTACTGCTGAACTAACTCCTGACGCTAGCAACGAAGCGGTAGAGATGCTTCGGCTCCGCTGCGCTGCGCTCAGCATGACGGGTGTAACCAAAAACTGAGATACTTACAGCGACAAGTTGAAGCCCAGTGCGTAGGTGCGGGCCTGCGGGTAGCTACCGTTGTCGAAGCCGCCGGTTTGCAGGGCCTCGGGCGAGAAGCCGCCGGTGTAGCTGTGCCAGATGTAAGGGTTTTCGAGCACCACGTAGAAGCGGGCGTTGCTGTAGAAGCGGCTGCGGGGCAGGTTGTAGCCTAGCGTGATGTTCTTGATGCGGATGTAGTCCGACTTGTAGAGCCAGCGCGAATCGAGCAGCGAGCTGTTTTGGGCCGTGATGCTGGGCGTTTTGCCGTCGCCGGGCTCGGCTTCCGATTTCCAGCGGTTGTTCCAGTCGGCCAGGTGGTTGTAGAGGTAGCCCATGCCCGGCCGGTCGATGCTGCGCCCGATGAGCGAGTAGAGGTAAGCACCCTGCTGGGCATTCACCAGCACATTGAGGTCAAAGCTCTTGTAGCGGAAGAAGTTGGTGATACCAAAAATGTACTTGGGAGCCGGGTTGCCCATAATGGTGCGGTCGGCGTCGGTGATTTTGCCGTCGCCGTTCACGTCGCGGTACTTGATGTCGCCCACGCGGGTGTTGCTCAGCTTGGGCTCCTTGTCTACTTCGGCCTGGGTTTGGTACACGCCGATGGCATCGTAGAGGTAGTACGAGCTGATGGGCAGGCCTACTTGCAGCAAACTCACGTAACCGCCGGGGCTGTTGCCGGTGGGCACGGGCGTGTTCTCGTAGTCGAGCTTCTCCACGCGGTTCATGTTGTAGGAAGCGTTGAAGCTGGTCGTCCACTCAAACGCGCCCACTAGGTTGCGCGAGTTCAGGCTCAGCTCCACGCCGCGGTTGAACACCTCGCCGATGTTGATGAAGGTGCGCGTGAAGCCCGTGAGCGACGAGAGCGGCACCTGGTACAGCAGGTCTTTGGTTTGCTTGGTGTAGTAGTCGGCCGATACTTGCAGGCGGTTGTTGAGCACGCTGAAGTCGAGGCCGTAGTTGAAGCTACCCGTTTGCTCCCAGCCCAGGTCGGGGTTCTGGAAGCCCACGGGCGCGTAGCCGGTGATGCTGGCCCCGTTGAGCGAGTAGTTGCTGATGCCCAGCAGCGAAAACTGCGAATCGTTCAGGATGCGGTTATTGCCCGTCACGCCCCAGCTAGCCCGCGCCTTGAGGTCGGTCACGAAGGTGACGTTCTTCATAAACTCCTCGCCCGAAATGCGCCAGCCCGCCGACACGGCCGGGAAGTAGCCCCAGCGCCGATTCACGCCGAACTTGGACGAGCCGTCGCGCCGCAGGCTGGCCGAAAGCAGGTATTTCTCTTTGTAGTTGTACTGCGCGCGGGCGAAGTACGAGAGCAGCGCCTCGCGGCCGGCCGTGATGTAACTGCGGTTCACGGTCGAGTTGGCCCGGTCAAACAGGTACGTCAGGTCGTTGGGCAGCTGGCCGTTTTCCTGCTGCGAAAAATCGGTACCCGTGCGCTCTATCGCGTAGCCCGCGATAGCGTTGATGCTGTGCGCCCCGCCCACCCCAAACGAGCGGTTGTAGTTGAGTACGCTCTGAAACATATAGCGCGTGGTAAACGTCTGCGAGTAGCGCGAGGTGCTCAGCGAGCCGGGGGCCGCCCCCAGCCACTCGCGGCTGGCGTTGGTGGGCGTGTATATCTGGTCCTGGAAGTAGGTGTTGTCCATGGCCCCCAGCAGTTGTAGCTGCAAGCCCTTGTAAATGTCGAAATTGAGCCCCATGTTGGCATTGAGGCGGGTGCGGGTACCGTTGGCATCGGTGCGCTCCATCACGGCCACCGGGCTGATGTAGCGGCCCGACCACGGGTAGGTGGTGTAGGGGTCGGCGCCCACGTACACGCCGGCCTCTTTGGGGCCCACGGGCGGCATCTGGGCGGCGTTCAGGGCCTGCCCGCCGGTACCGTCTACCCGGCCCAGGCTGCTCCACTCCATGCTCGGGGCCAGGGTCAGGAAGAACTTGATGCCCTTGCGCACCTGCGCATCCACGTTGGCGCGCAGCGTAGCGCGCTGCAAATCGCTGCCGATGATGATGCCCTTCTGGTTGAGGTAGGAGCCATTCACGTTATACTGCACATTATCGGTGCCGCCCGTCACACCCACCGTGTACTGCTGCATAATGGCGCGGCGGAAGATGGCCTTCTGCCAGTCGATGTACGCCAGACTGTCCTGGCCGTAGGCCCACTTGGGGTCGTAGGTGTAGCGAATGATGTTGGTCTGGCTCGGGGCCACGCCGTTCACCGTGAGGCGCTGAATGCGGGTAGCCCGCGAGTCGGCGGCCTTGTTCAGGGATGGGTTTTGATTTATCCAGTCTAGGTCGATGCCTTCCTTGCGCATCTGTATCCAGTCTTCGGCCGACTGCACGTTGAGCTTGCTTTCGGCCACCTGCATGCCCGTGTAGCCCGTAAAGTTGAGCTTGGCCGCGCCCTTCTTACCACGCTTGGTGGTCACGAGCACCACGCCATTATTGCCGCGCGAGCCGTAGATAGCGGCCGAAGCCGCGTCTTTCAGCACGTCGATGCTAGCCACGTCGGTGGGGTTGATGCCGCGTAGGTTGTCTACCGGCACGCCGTCCACCACGTACAGCGGCTCGGTATTGGCGTTGATAGAGGCTGCGCCCCGAACCCGGATTTGCAGCTCCGCGCCGGGCTCGCCGCTGGTGGTTTGCACGTACACGCCGGGCATCTGGCCCACCAGCGCGTTTTCGATGCGGTTTACGGGCCGCTCCTCGATTTCCTTGGCCGTGATACCGGCTACCGCGCCGGTCACGTTGCCGGCCTTTTGGGTGCCGTAGCCCACTACTACCACGTCCTCCAGGGCGTTGTCGTCGGGGTCGAGGCTCAAGCTAACGCTGGTTTTGCCGTTCAGCGGAATCTCACGCTTCACGTAGCCCACGAACGAGAAAATGAGCGTGCCCTCGCCGCCCGGCACTTGCAGCGAGTAGCTGCCATCGGCTGCGGTGGCCGTGCCGTTGGTGGTGCCTTTCAGCAGCACCGTCACGCCGGGCAGGGTTTCATTAGTTTTGGCGGCGGTTATTTTACCCGTAATGGTAACTGGGGGCTTGGATTGAGCCAGCGCCGCGCCGGCCCACAGCCACAGCAGCAGCACGAGGCCGCTGCCAAAGCAGTAGATTTTCTTCATAAGAAGAGGGGTGGGAAAAAGGAGGCAGAATGACCTTCAAATGAAGGGGGCACAAATGTGTCAGGCTTTCAGCCGGAAGCCTACCTGCCCTCACCTGTTTCTCACCGAAAATCCGCCCGGCGGCTCAGCTAGCCGCGCCGGGCACGGCTGCCTGAAAAGCACCCGGCTGCCCTTTTCGCCGCCCCCGCCTACCTGGCCACGGCCGGCCATTCCGCACTACTCTCGGCCAGCGGGAGAGTGCAGGTAAGTACGCCTCAACCCGCGCTATTTCCCGAAGCCTAAAACCCTGCCTAACCCTGCGCCTTACCTCGCGAAACCCTGCGGGAAACTTACTTGCGCGGCTTCACTACCAGTTCTTTGTATCCAAACGTCGGGTCCGTCTCGCGCACGAACTCCAGCTCGGGCAACTCGGCCAGCACAATTTCGGCAGTGGTATACACGCGG
This sequence comes from Hymenobacter sp., assembly GCF_035709525.1. GTDB lineage: Bacteria > Bacteroidota > Bacteroidia > Cytophagales > Hymenobacteraceae > Hymenobacter. Next base: position 5,338 of record NZ_DASTEP010000046.1, read on the forward strand.
CAGCCGGCCAGCAGGTGCCCGCCCAGCGTGCGGCCCGTGCTGTCGCTCACGCTCAGGTGCAGGTGCGCGCCGCCCGTGCTCGACAGCGTGCCCACTAGCGATACTATCTCGAAGTGGCCCCGGTATTCGGTGGGCCCCTCCTGGTTGGCGAGCCGCAGCGTGGCCACCGTGAGGCTGCCCACGCAGGTAAGGACCGCGCCGGCTTTCAGGTGGTGCGCGGCGGTGTAGGCCAGCAGCGCGTCGCGCAGGTCGTCGCCGGGGCGCAGGCGCAGGGCGTGCGCCCGCGTGGCCGAAGTGTGGGTGGGCGGGGAGGTTTGGGCCATAGCTAAGGGGCTGGCGAGTAGCGTGAGTAATGGAAGCAGGTAGTGTAGTCGCATGGCTACTGTCTACGTCATACCGCTACGATTGTCATGCTGAACGCAGTGAAGCATCTTTACCGCACCGTTGGAATACAAACCAAACGGTACGGTAGAGATGCTTCACTGCGTTCAGCATGACAATCGTAGTCAGCTACTTATTTCTTTTCCAGCACCAGCACTACCTTATTGAAATTCGCCGACGCATTCACTACCGCCCGATACGCCTCGAAGTCCTTCTTAGGCCAGAAAATCTGCTGGTACGCCTCGGTCGAATTAATCACCAGCTTCTGCCCGTCCTGCTTGTAGCTGGAGCGGAAAAAATACACCGGCGCGGCCGGGTCGGTGCCGGCTTTCACATCCATGTTCAGGTCTTGCAGGTTGCGCACCGAGTAGCCAGCGGGCAGCTCCACCACCAGTTGGCGGCTGTATTCGCGGTTGAAGTCGTTTTCAACGTCGAACTGCCGCGCGTCCTGCTGATACAATTCAGTCTGCGGCCCGATGAGCGTGCCCACCTTGAACAGGTAGCGCGGCCCGGCCTTGTCGAGCAGGCCGGCGCTCTCGATGTCCGACTCCACCACGAAGGGTTTGGCCAGGATGTTGAGGCCGCGCTCGGCATTCTGGGCCGTCGTTTTCAAGAACTTGCCATCGGGCACGGTGGGCTTTTGCAGCTCTAGCAGCAGTTCCTGCTGCTTGTCTACTGGCACCAGTGGGTAGATGGTCTGGAGCGCAGCCCCCTGGTAGCCGCCCATCTCCTGGCGCAGGTGCACGGTGGCTTTGTCGAGGTCAGGGGCAAACTTCACCTGCACCGTCATATTGTGCGGGCTGGCCGTGGCGGGCAGGGCGGGCACCTCGTGCACGGTGCCCACCGCCGATTCTATCGCGCCCAGCTTCACGGTTTTCACGAACAGCGCGGGCGTGCTCGTCCACTCGGCCGGCACCATGCCCAGGCGGTAATCGGGCCGGCTGGGGGCCAGGTACTGCTTGGTGGCGGGTAGGTAGAAAAAGAAATTGTCGAGGTAGCCCCAGGTATCGAAGTCCTTGTCAAACGGCAGCTCGCTGCGGTCGGAGTTAATAACCAGCTCGTGGTCAACACCCAGCGTTTTGAGAGCCGCACCCATCAGCCGCACAAAGCCCAGCTCCGAGGCGTTGTGCGTGGCCACCATACCCGGCAGCTCGCCCCCGGCGCTGGGGTCGAGGTTGAAGTTGAGCTTGATGTAGTTTTCCACGGCCGCCACGCGCTCGGCCGGACTGGCCCCGGCGGGCACGTTGGCCGCCTTTAGCACGGTGGCCACGGCCTTGGCGTCTTCTTTATCGACGGTGTACACCACCTTGTGCATGGCCTGGCTGGCATCCGACCAAGTAAACTGCCGGGCCGCGCCCTTGTTGGCCGTGTAGGCCAGCTTGTACTCGACCCGCGCCCGGTGGGCTTTGGGCGCGGCAAACGCCTCGTTGTGAATAGCCTCCAGCTTGGGCACCTGCACCCGTAAGATGCGCTTGCCTTCGGTCAGCGTGTCGCGTTGCACCTTGGCATCGGAGTTGTAGACCTTGGCCTCGAAGGTGAGCTGGGTGGGTGAAATCAGCTCCACCGTCACGTCGCGCTCGGGCGTGCCGCCCTGCATTATCTCGCGGCCAAAGTGACTCATGCGCCGCTCGCGGGTGAAGTAGTATTCGACCTCGCTGCCGCTTTCCACGCCATCGAGCGCAAAAATGCGGTAGCCGCCCGCACCCTGCTCGTTTTTGAGCTCCTTCATACTCTCGGGCTGCACCTCCACCACCTCGCCCTTGGGGCTGATGGTGCGCGCCCGCACCGCGATGGTGGCCCCGCCCGGCAGCACTGGCACCGACAGCTTGTTGTACTGCTCGATGCCGTCGGCCGTGTTCACGCGCACGATGCGGTGCTCGGTCGTGAACGTGCGGATGTCTTTGCGCGCCGGGTCGTAGTAGTACTCCGTGGCCGTGAAGTCCTTGAGCACCACGGCCGGCTGCGTCGCCTCCTCGGCCGAGATGGGCAACCGCTGGCGGCGCTTCTCATCCCAGTGGTAGTCGGCGTACTGGAGCTTGCTGGGCAGGTCCTGATTGACTTTGGTTTTGCCGCGCTGGGCGTGGGCGGCGGCGGGGAGCAGGGCTGCGAGCAGGAGGGCGCGGCGGAGGGTAGAGGTTGGCAA
>NZ_DASTEP010000047.1:0-20297 GCF_035709525.1 Hymenobacter sp.
TTCTACCGCACAAAGGACGCCTTTCGCCAGGCCGTGCTCAGCTTCTTTGACCGACTCAACGAGTTTGGGCACGACCTCGCGTCCCTACTTACGCTCAAGTTTCACCTCTTCCCGTCGCAGACCACTCTGTGACGAGTTTAAATTCAAGGCTTGGGGAAAGCTCGCCTTACGTGAACCTCACCCCCTAGCCCCCTCTCCAAAAAAGAGGGGGGACTAGTTTTTAGTTTTAGCTCTAGAATCAGAACAAAAGAGTCTATGACTAAAGCTAGAGGCTAGTTCCCCCTCTTTTTTGGAGAGGGGGCTAGGGGGTGAGGTGCACGCCCGGCGAGCTAAAAACCACCACTTCCTACAAAGTACGCCCCACCCCACCCTTGCGCAGCACCACCCACAGCACCACCGGCGCGCCCAGCAACGACGTAACCACGCTCACCGGCAAGGCCGCTTGGCTGCCCGGCAGCTGCGTGAGGCAATCGCACAAGAGCATGAGCGCCGCGCCCGCCAGGGCGGCAGCCGGCAGCAAAATACGGTGGTCGGCCGTGCGCAGCAGGCCCCGCACCAGGTGCGGCACCGCCAGCCCGATGAAGCCGATGGGCCCGCAAAAGGCCGTGATACTGCCCGCCAGCAAGCTTGTGCTGGCGATGATGAGCGTGCGCGCCCGCCCCACCGGCACGCCCAGGCTGCGGGCGTAGTTCTCGCCGAGTAGCAGCGCATTGAGCGGCTTGGCCGAGACAAAGGCCAGTAGCAACCCCACCGCCACCACCGCCGCCAGCACCGCCAGTTGCGCTCCCAGCACTCCGCCCAGCGAGCCAAACGTCCAGAGCAAGTACTCCTGAATTTGCTCGGGTGCGCTGAAGTATTGCCACAGGCTGACGATGGAAACCGAGATGCTGGCCACCATCATGCCCACTATCAGCATCACCACATTATCGCGCACCCGCGCCGAGAGGCCCAGCACCAGCGCCATCACCAGCCCCGCGCCCGCCGTGGCGGCCCCCACCAGCGCCCAGCTGCTGCCCAAACCCAGTTGCCGGATGACGTAGGCACTGGCCGCGCTGCCGCCCGCCAGCAGCAGCACCGCCACCCCCAACCCCGCCCCCGCCGAAATGCCCAGCACCGACGGACTAGCCAGCGGGTTGCGAAACAACGTCTGCATCTGCACCCCGCTCACGGCCAGCCCACTGCCCACCAGCACCGCCGTGAGGGCTTTGGGTAGCCGTATCTTCTCCACGATAAAAACCCAGGCGGCCGGCTCGTCGGCGCGGCCCAGCAAAATCTTCACCACCGCCGCCAGCGGGATGCGGACCGAGCCCAGCGCGATGTCGAGTACCAAGCACAAAGCCACCGCGCCGGCCAGCGCCAGCAGCCACGCCCCGGTGCGCCCCGCGCCCGTGGTGCCCGCGCTACTCACGCAGCTTCTGGTAGTAGTAGAGTTGCCGGCCGGGCAATAGCGCCGGGTGCAAAATCTGGATGAGGTCGCCAAGCACGAGGTCGGGCCGCACCGCCCCCGACTCCCAGTAGTCGTTGGAGCCCTGGGCGTTGGTGCGGCGGTTGTAATTGTAGAGCTGGCCGGTTTTGTAGGGCTTGAAGTCCTTGAAGCGGGCGTCCTGCGCGGCCAGGGCGGCGCGGCTGCTGAGGGTGCCGGTCTGGAGCCAGTAGTCGGCGGTGAGGGCCACGGGGGCCACGGCCTCTACCGAGAGGGGGAGGCTGCCGGTGGACTTCTGGCCGGCCCAGGGGTAGGTAGCGCCCGCGTCGCGCAGGAAAGTGGTCATGTAGTTGCCCGCCTCGGGCACGTACCACACGTCTTTGAACGGCACGTTGAGGATGACGCGGGGGCGCTTGGGGTCTTTGGCCGCCAGGGCGGCGAGGCGGCGGTACTCCTTGGCTATTTGGTCGAACTTCTGATTGACTAACGCCTCCTTGTCGAGCAGGGCGGCCATCAGCTTCACCCATTCGGCCCTCCCCAACGGCGTGGTTTCAACCCATTCCGAGTTCAACATGACCGGGATGCCGGCCGCCGCGATGGTCTGGTACTTACTCAGGCCTTCGCCCGGCCAGCCGGTAGCCATCACCAAGTCGGGATGGTTGGCAATGAGCAACTCGTTGTTGAGCTCACGCCCATCGCCCACGGCGAATACCTTGCCCTGCGCGATGCGCTGCCGCACCGGCGCGGCCGACACGTATTGCAAACTGCCCAAGCCCACCAGCACTTCGTCAGCATTCAGAAAATCGACCAGCGCCACGTGCAGCGACGCCAGCCCCACCAAACTGCGAATGGGCGTTTCAATGACCTGGCTGGCCGCGAAGCCGGCCGGGTGCGCCTTGCCTCGGGGCACCAGCGCGTAGCGCGTGGCCGGGGCCGTCTTGCCCGCCCCACCCCGGATGGTAACCAGCTTATACCCCGGCAAATACTGAATGCTGAAGCCCTGGGCGTATTGCACCGTGGTGCGGGCTGGGCCGGCCGGGCGGGCGGCGGCGGGCCGGGTAGCAGGCTGGCTATGGGCCACTAGGCTACCTAGTAGCAGGCTACCCAGCACTAGGCCGGCGATGCGAAATCTGTTTTTCAACCTTGACAAATACATCATAAACGAGGCCGAAAGGTAAGCGACACGGCCGCCTACCTACCCTAAAACGGCCGTCATGCGGAACGCAGTGAAGCTTCTCGCGTGGCGCACTAACCAGAAGGTGCGAGCGAGATGCTTCACTGCGTTCCGCATGACGGCCGTTTTTTAGACCGTATCAATACGTTCCTGGCAACCTACCGCAGGTCGGCTAGCGCCACCGCGTCCATGTCGGTGTATTCTAGGTTTTCGCCGGCCATGCCCCAGATGAAGGCGTAGGCCGCCGAGCCGCAACCCGTATGAATCGACCACGGCGGCGACAGGATAGCCTGCTCGTTGCTCACCCACAGCGGGCGGGTTTCCTGGGGCTCGCCCAGCAGGTGCAGCACCCGCTGGCCGTCATTCATGTTAAAGTAGAGGTAGGCCTCCATGCGGCGGTCGTGCGTGTGCGAGGGCATGGTATTCCACACCGAGCCCGGCTTGAGCTGGGTCAGGCCCATCACGAGCTGGCAGCTGGGCAGGCCTTCGTTGAAGATGTACTTGTAGATGGTGCGCTGGTTGGCGGTTTCCATCGCGCCCATTTCCACGGGCGTAGCCTCGGCCTGGGTGCGGCGGGCGGTGGGGTACTCTTTGTGCGCCGGGGCCGAGAGTAGGTAGAATTTGGCCGGCTCGGCGGCATTTACGCTCTTGAACTCTACCTCTTGGCAGCCCTTGCCCACGTAGAGGCAGTCCTGGTTGCCGAGCTCGTAGGTGGTGCCATCCACCACAATCTGGCCCGCGCCGCCCACGTTAAGCGCGCCCAGCTCGCGGCGCTCCAAGAAGAAATTGGCTTTCAGGTTGCCGGGGTTGGGCAGCGGCAGGCCGGCGGTGGTGGGCATGGCCCCGCCCACTATCATGCGGTCGTAGTGGGTGTAGGTGAGCTCGATAGCACCGGGCGTAAAGATGTTCTCGATGAGAAAATGCTCGCGCAGGCCGGCAGTGTTGAGGCCGGCAGTTTCGCGCGGGCCGATAGCAAAACGTTGTGTCATTTAACAATTATCATTTAACATTTAACAATCAGGTATTCAGTAGGCGGCGAGCCTCCTTTTCAACAGCCATCATCTAACTATCCGGTGCCCGGAGGCACTGCCCTGACGAGCTGTTAACTGTTAAATGATACCTGTTAAATGAACCTACCGCCCCATCCAGCCACCGTCTACCGTCAGGATGGTGCCGTGCACGTAAGCGCCGGCTTCGGAGGCGAGGAACACGACCGGGCCCTTGAAGTCGTCGGGGTTACCCCAGCGGCCGGCCGGAATGCGGCCCAGGATGCTGGCCGAGCGGTCGGGGTCGTTGCGTAGGGCCTCGGTGTTGTCGGTGGCAATGTAGCCGGGCGCGATACCGTTCACGTTCACGCCTTTACCGGCCCACTCGTTGGCCAAAGCCTTCACTACCGAGCCGATAGCGCCCTTACTGGCCGCGTAGCCGGGCACGTTGATACCGCCCTGGAAGGTGAGCAGCGAGGCGGTGAAAATTACTTTGCCCGAGCCTTGCTTCAGCATCCGGCCGCCCACGGCGCGGGCCAGGCGGAAGGGCGAATCGAGGTTGATGGCCAGCACGTCATCCCAATCCTGGTCGGGGTGCTCGGCGGCGGGCGCGCGGCGGATGGTGCCGGCGTTGTTCACCAGAATGTCAATGCGCTCGAAGTCGGCCAGCACCTTTGCGGTGAAGGCATCGGCGCTGGCGCGCTGGCTGAAATCGGCCTGGTAGGCGTGAAACTGGCGGCCCAGCGCCCGCACCTGGCGGCCGGTTTCGCCGCCGTCGGCGGGCATCGTGGCCGACACGCCGATGATGTCGGCCCCGGCTTCGGCCAAACCCAGGGCCATGCCCTGGCCAATGCCCCGGTTGGAGCCGGTAACTAACGCGATTTTGCCGTCGAGGCGGAAGAGGGAATCTGTGCTCATGAAAAAGGCGAGTGAAAGGCAGTCGCGCCAAAAGTACCGCCGTTGCGCGGACTTTGTAGTCCGCGAGCGAGCGCAGCGAGCAATTGCGCCTGGTTACGCAGCTATGGAGTGCTGCTCAAGCGTGGCCGCTCGCTGCGCTCGCTCGCGGACTACAAAGTCCGCGCAACCGGCCCGCCGTATTTACCCGGAATTTCTCCGCTAAAAACACGTAAAAACCCAGCTTAACCGCGCCGCCCGCCCAACTCCGCCCTACCCCGGCAGTACTGAAAAGCCCTTACCGCTTTCCTACTCCTGCCTATGCTCGCCATGAACTACCGCGGCCCCAAACGGGTGCGCGTCTCCGAAAAACCCCTGCCCACCATCAAGCACCCCGAGGATGCGATTGTGCGCGTCACGCGCTCCTGCATCTGCGGCTCCGACTTGCACCTTTATAACGGCAACGTGCCCGATACCCGCGTGGGCATGACCTTCGGCCACGAGTTCACGGGCGTGGTAGTAGAGGTCGGCTCCGATGTGACCAAGGTAAAAGTAGGCGACCACGTCATCGTGCCCTTCAACGTGGCCTGCGGCAAGTGCGTGTTTTGCAAGCAGGGATTGTTTGGCAACTGCCACGAATCGAACCCCGAGGCCACGGCCGTGGGCGGCATTTTTGGCTACTCGCACACGGCCGGCGGCCACGAGGGCGGGCAGGCCGAATACGCCCGCGTGCCCTACGCCAACGTGGGCCCCACGGTAATCCCCGAGGGCATGGACCCCGACGACGCCGTGCTACTCACCGACGTGGTGCCGACCGGCTACCAGGCCGCCGAAATGGGCGGCATCCAGACCGGCGACACGGTAGTGGTGTTCGGGGCCGGGCCGGTGGGCATCATGGCCGCGCGCTGCGCGTGGCTGTTCGGGGCCGGGCGCGTAATTATCATTGATAAAGAGGACTATCGCCTGGAGTTCGCCAAAAACTACGCCCACTGCGAAGCCTACAACTTCGAGAAGGACATGGACGACCCGGTGGTGTTCATCAAGAAAATAACCGACTGGCTGGGGGCCGACGTGTGCATCGACGCCGTGGGCGCCGAGGCCGCCGGCAACGCCATGCAAACCATCACGGGCCGCAAGCTGCTGCTGCAAGCCGGCTCGGCCACGGCCCTGCACTGGGCCATCAACTCGGTGAAAAAGGGCGGCGTGGTGTCCATCGTGGGCGTGTACGGGCCCACCGACAACCTCGTGCCCATCGGCAACGTGGTGAATAAAGGCATTACCATCCGGGCCAACCAGGCGTCGGTGAAGCGCCTGCTGCCGCGCCTCATCGAGCACGTGCAGAATGGCGTGATTAATCCTAAAGGGCTGATAACGCACCGCATTCCGCTGCAAGACGTAGCCGACGGCTACCGCCTGTTTTCGGAGAAGCTCGACAACTGCATCAAGCCCTTGCTCATCCTACCCCACGCCGGCCGCTAATCCCCTATAGCTATGCAACCTACCGCTCAAGACTTCGCGCACATCCCCGGCTGGGGTATCGACGCCGACCCCGAAAACGACCCTACCTACCCCATCCGCGACCGCAGCGGGGAGTTTACCAAGAAATACGACTGGGAGCGCCCCCCGCAGCAGCCCATCGACATCGAGACGCTGCACTCCATCGAGCGGCCCAACCAGCCAGCCGTTATCGGCAATTCGGTGCCGCCCAAAGGGCTGAGTGGTATCATTCGGCGCGCCGCCTTCCGCTACAGCGAAAACCACTACGGCCACTGGCTGCCCCTGCTGCTGGCCGACCGCGTGAGCGTGGTCGAAGGCATCGTGGATGACCTGGCCCACGGCCACGTACCCAACATCTTCGCCGAAAAAGGCTACCGCGCCCACTGGAAGCACGACCCCAAAGGCCTGGCGCTGCGGCTGGCTACTACGGCGGCTATTGCGGGCGGGCTGGTTTTGCTGCTAACCCGCAGGAAAAAGCACGACCAATAACGGGGCGTGAGGTTGAATATTGCTGTCAACCAGATAGTAGCTCGGGCTTAGTACTGAGTTAAGAAACGCCTTAAAAGCTGGTCATGCTGAACGCAGTGAAGCATCTCTACCGCACCGTTGTTGACTATACAACGGTGCGGTAGAGATGCTTCACTGCGTTCAGCATGACAGTTGTCAGTTGGCTATTCCTAACAGTGAACGGCAAAGCCGTTGCCGCCTAATGCCGTTCTTGCGGAGATATTACCCACTCATTCCTTGCGGAATGACTATTCCCGCTCCGCTCATGAATCGCAGAACCCTCCTCCGCAACATCGCCCTGGCTACTCCGGCCGCCTGGCTGCCCGGCGTGGTAGCCGGCCTCAACTGGAGCCCGCTGGCCCCGGCGGCCAGCCCCTTTCAGCCTACCTGGGACTCGCTGGCCCGCTACCAGACGCCCGAGTGGTTTCGCGATGCCAAGTTTGGGCTGTGGGCGCACTGGGGGCCGCAGTGCCAGCCCGAACGCGGCGACTGGTACGCCCGCGGCATGTACGAGGAGGGCTCGGACCAGTACAAGTACCACTGCGAGAAGTACGGCCACCCGTCGAAGTTCGGCTTCAAGGACGTGCTGAACGAGTGGAAGGCCGAGGAGTGGAACCCCGACGAGTTGCTGGCCCTGTACAAGAAAGCCGGGGCTAAGTACTTCGTGTGCCTGGCCAATCACCACGACAATTTTGACCTCTACGACAGCAGCCACCAGCCCTGGAACTCGACCCGCCTCGGCCCCAAAAAAGACCTAGTGGGCGGCTGGGCCAAGGCCACCAAAAAGCAGGGCCTGCGCTTTGGCGTGAGCGTGCACGCCGCCCACACCTGGAGCTGGCTCGAAACGGCCCAGCGCGCCGACAAAAACGGCCCGCTGGCCGGCGTGCCCTACGACGGCAAAGTGACTACCGCCAATGGCCAGGGCACCTGGTGGCAGGGCTACGACCCCCAGGCCCTCTACGCCCAAAACCACCCGCTGAGCGAAAACAGCCAGGACAACGGCATGATACACCGGCAGTGGGACTGGGGCAATGGCGTGACGCCGCCCAGCAAAGAATACTGCGACAAATTCTACAACCGCACCATCGAGCTGCTGGATAAGTATGAGCCCGACGTGGTGTATTTCGATGATACCGCCCTACCGCTGTGGCCCGTGAGCGACGCCGGCCTGCGCATCGCGGCGCACCTATACAATACCAGCACCCAGCGCCACGGCGGGCGCAACGAGGCCGTGATTCTGGGTAAAATTCTGACGCCCGAGCAGCGCAAGGCCTTGGTCTGGGACATCGAGCGCGGGCAGAGCAACCAGATTGAGGCGCTGCCCTGGCAAACCTGCACCTGCATCGGCCAGTGGCACTATGACCGCCGCATCTACGACAACCACGGCTACAAAAGCGCCCAAACCGTCATCCACACCCTCATCGACGTGGTGAGCAAAAACGGCAACCTACTGCTGAGCGTGCCCGTGCGCGGCAACGGCACTATCGACGACCAGGAACGCGCCATCGTGGAAGGCATCGCCGCCTGGATGCAGGTGAACGGCGAGAGCATCTACGGCACCCGGCCCTGGAAAATATTTGGCGAAGGCCCGGCTCAGCAGGCCGCCGCCGCCCTCAGCGCCCAGGGCTTCAACGAGGGCAAGGGCAAGCCCTTCGGGGCCGAGGACATTCGCTACGTCACGAAGGGTAAGACGCTGTTTGCCACCGCGCTGGGCTGGCCCAGCAGCGGCCAGCTGCTGCTCAAGTCGCTGGCCGCGGGCGGGCCGCACTACCCCGGCAAGGTGAAGCAGGTAGAGCTACTGGGCGCGCCGGGTAAGCTCAAGTTTGAGCACACGAAGGACGGGCTGGCCGTGGTGCTGCCCACGCAGAAACCCAACGATATTGCCTACGCGCTGAAGATTATGCCGGCTTAGAAGCTTTTTTGACTTGCGAAAGCGCCTGTCCTTGCGAGAGCCGTGTTTAATCAAATTTTCTGATATGGCACCAGCAACGCCCGCAACTAAGCTACCGCTTACGGGCGCTGTCGCAGGTAATCTATCAGCATATCCGCGTCGAGCAACAGGGCTTTACTCATGGCCCGGCTCTACTCAAACGCACCGTTGTACCTTACCACCTTTCTTCATTTGCCCGGCGCTTTAGCGCCGGGATGAAGGAGCAACCTAACACAATGGGGCTTTAGCCCATACTTGGCCCCACAGTGCCAGAAGAACTTATTCCCAGGCCTTTGAAAAGCCTTTCGCACTCCTCCGCAAAGGAATAAGTTCGGTGATGTTCCTCCTGCCCTGCGATATAAGCTCTCACTCTCGCTAAGCCCGAAGGGCTAACCGAGCCCGCCCAATATTCAGCCTGCCACCGGAAAGCTTTAATCGAGGTCAGCTCCTGCTGATTCAGCCAATGGCTGGACTCTCCTTTTAGCAGCTGCATCACCTTAGCCAGGTTTTGGTCGGGGGCCAGGGCGAACAGAATGTGCACGTGGTCAATCCAGCCGCCTACGTCCGTCAGGCGGATGTTATGCCGCTTAGCTTGCTCACGCAGATGCTGAAAGAGCTGCGGGCGCACGGGCAGCGTCAGCAAGGGTTGGCGCTGGTGCGTGGCCCAAACGGCGTGAATCCAGACGGCAACAAACGGCATAGTGAGACAAGTAAGTTGCAGTTGAAATCGTTTTTCCATTGCCCGGCGATTTAGCGCCGGATAAGAGGGCATAGCTCTTATTATCTGGTGCCAAGGCACCGGATAATGGCTTCTCTCGGTTACTTTCTTTGCCCGGCGCTTTAGCGCCGGGTGGCGGATACGTCTGTGCTCTCGCGGGGCTTCAGCCCATACGCGGTGTATGGGCTGAAGCCCGTGAGAATATCTGCGCTTGTCTTAATCCCGGCGCTGAAGCGCCGGGCAATACTAGACAGTGCCGCTATTCAAGCACTTATCAGCTTACTTCTTCCCCGCCACAATCTCGTCCACTACCAGCGGGTCGAGCAGGGTCGTGGTGTCGCCCAGCGCCGAGGTTTCACCCTCGGCTACTTTGCGCAGAATGCGGCGCATGATTTTACCCGAGCGGGTTTTGGGCAAGCCGCTCACCAGCTGGATTTTATCGGGCTTGGCGATGCGGCCGATTTGGGCCACCACGGCTTCAATGATGCTGGCTTCCACGCGCTGGCGGTCGAGGTCAGCCTCGGGCACGCCGTTTTTGCAAATGACGTAGGCGTAGATGCCCTGGCCCTTCACATCGTGCGGGTAGCCGACTACGGCGCTCTCCACCACGTACTCGCTTTCGTTGATGGCGCTCTCGATTTCGGCGGTGCCGAAGCGGTGGCCGCTCACGTTTATCACGTCATCAACGCGGCCGATGATGCGGTAGAGGCCCTGCTCGTCGCGGCGGGCGCCGTCGCCGGTGAAGTAGTAGCCGGGATAGGGCTGGAAATACGTCTGGCGAGCGCGCTCGTGGTCGCCCCAGGTGGTGCGGATGATACCTGGCCAACTGGCTTTGATGGCCAGGTAGCCTTCCTGGTCGTTACCCTCGATTTCGGAGCCATCCTGGTTTAGCAGCACGGGTAGCACGCCGGGCAGCGGCAGGCCGGCGCGGGCGGGCACGCTAGGCGTGATGCCGGCCAGCGCCGAAATCATGATGCCGCCGGTTTCGGTTTGCCACCAAGTGTCCACGATGGGGCAGCGGCCCTTGCCCACGTGCTGGTGGTACCAGTGCCAGGCTTCCTCATTAATGGGCTCGCCCACCGAACCCAACACCCGCAAACTACTCAGCGAGTAGGCCAACACGTGGTCGACGGAGTGCGCCATGAGCGAGCGGATGGCCGTGGGCGCGGTGTAGAAAATGGTGACGTGGTGCTTGTCAATCACCTCCCAAAACCGGCCCGGCGAGGGGTACGTGGGCACGCCCTCAAACATGAGCGTGGTGCTGCCCGTGAGCAGCGGCCCGTAGAGCAAGTACGTGTGCCCGGTCACCCAGCCGATGTCGGCGGTGCACCAGTACACGTCGTTTTCTTCGACCTGAAACACGTTTTGGAACGTGAAGCTGGCCCATACCATGTAGCCGGCCTGGGTGTGCACCACGCCCTTGGGCTTGCCGGTGCTGCCGCTGGTGTAAAGGATGAACAGGGGGTCTTCGGCCGCCATTTCCACGGCCGGGCAGGCCTTGGCCGCGCCCCGCGCCTCGTCGTGAAACCAGGCGTCGCGGCCGTCCTGCATCTGCACCGGCCAGCCGGTGTGCTCCACTACCAGCACGCGCTTCACGCTGGGGCAGGTTTGCAGGGCGTCGTCTACCACGCTTTTCACGGGTATCTGCTTGGCCCCGCGGTTCAGGCCGTCGGCCGTCACTACAAATTCGGCCCCGGCGTCCTGCACGCGGTCGGCAATGGCGGAGGCCGAGAAGCCCGCGAACACTACCGAATGCACCGCCCCGATGCGGGCGCAGGCCAGCACCGTCACGGCCAGCTCGGGTATCATGGGCATGTAGATGATGACGCGGTCGCCCTTCTGCACGCCGTTGTTGAGTAGCACGTTGGCCATCAGGCACACTTGCTCGTAGAGCTCGCGGTAGGTGAGACGGGTGTGGCGCTCCTTGGGGTCGTTGGGCTCGTAGATGATGGCCAGCTTGTTGCCGCGCTGAGCGAGGTGGCGGTCGAGGCAGTTCTCGGTGAGGTTGAGTTTGCCGCCTTCAAACCAGGTGCTGGCGCCGGCCGGCGAAAACTCGCCGCCGCACACGGTATCCCATTTTTTGCGCCAGGTGAAGCCCTCGGCAATGTCGCCCCAAAACTTGTCGGGGTGCTCAGCGGCTTGCTGGTAGGCGGCGTGGTACTCGTCGAGGGTGCGAATGCGGGCAAATGACATGTTATTGGTGGGTGGATTTGGGTTGAGAGGTTTAAATTGATTTACAATTGTCATGCTGAGCGGAGCGCAGCGGAGTCGAAGCATCTCTTTAGCAGAGTAACTTCTTACGCTAGCAACGAAGCGATAGAGATGCTTCGACTTCGCTGCGCTCCGCTCAGCATGACGACTAGGACGAAGCGGCAGAGATGCTTCGGCTCCGCTGCGCTCAGCATGACGGACGTTATGTTGAAGCAAGGTTACCAGCCAGCAGCTCGCGGACTTTTTCCATGAGCTGGCGGGTGCTGAACGGCTTGGGAATATACAAGTCGGCCCCCGCCGCGTAGCCCTGGGCCACGTCGGCGGCCTGGCTTTTGGCCGAGAGAAAAATAACTTTGGTGGCGGCGCGGGCGGGGCTCTCGCGGATGTGACGGCACACCTGGTAGCCGTCCACGTCGGGCATCATCACGTCGAGCAGTACCAGGTCGTAAGGCGTGGCGTCGATGGCGGCGAGCGCCTCGCTGCCGTTGCGGGCGATGCCGACCTGGTAGCCGTTTTTGCGCATCAAAAATTCGAGCGACATCACGATATTCGGCTCATCGTCAACGATTAATATAGCAGCCATAGCATTCAAGCAGAAAAGGAAGAGGTAGGAGAAAACGGGACCGCCGCCCGCGCCGGGGCCGCCAGCGGCAGCTCCACGAAGAAGCGCGCACCTTGCTCGGGGGCGCTCTCGACCCAGATGCGGCCCTGGTGCAGCTCGACCAGCTTTTTGGTGATGGCGAGGCCCAGGCCCGAGCCTTCAGGCTTGCGCAGGCTCTGGTTTTGAGCCTGAAAAAACTTGTCGAAAATCTGGTACTGCTCGGACAGCGCAATGCCTTTGCCATTGTCTTGCACGCACAGCAGCAGGGCGTCGGCGGCGGGCCAGGCCAGCAGGTCGATGCGGCCGGCGCGGCCGGGTGGGCAGGCCTTCACGGCATTGCTGAGCAGGTTGATGAGCACCTGCATCAGGCGGTCGCGGTCGGCGGGCAAGGGCGGCAGGTGGGCGGGCACGTCGAGGTGCAGGGCGATGCCCTTGTCGCGGGCCAGCTGGCCCACGGCTTCGGCAGCTTCGTGGGCTAGTTCGCTCACCGTTAGCTCGGTGCGCGCTAGCGCCACCTGGCCACTTTCCAGCTTTTCGAGGTCGAGCACCAGCGAGATGAGACGCGTCAGCCGCTCGGCCTCGCGGCCGATGGTGAGTTGGAAGCGCTGGCGCTCCTCTTCTTCCAAATCGGGGTTATCGGCCAGAATCTCGGCCAGCGCCCGGATGCTGGTGAGCGGCGTGCGCAGCTCGTGCGTCACGGTGTAGAGAAACTCGTCCTTTTGCTGGTCGAGCGCCTGCAACTGCCGGTAGGCCTGGCGCAGCTCGTCGGTGAGGCGCTGAAGCTGGCCTTTCTGCTTGTGCAGCTGGCGGTTGGCTTCCAGCAGCTGCTGGCTTTCCTTGAGAATACCGACTACGTTGTCGTAGCTGATTTCTTCGGCTCCGGCTACCGAGGCTAGTAGCAGCCGCGCCGAGGCGGGGCCGAGAGTGCCGGCCAGCAGCTTTTCGGCATAGGTGAGTAGGCGTGGGTCGGCCGTTGTTGGTGCTTGGTGCGAAGTGCTTTGTGCTTGGTCTTGAGAGTTGTCGGCACCGCTTGGCTGGGAGCTGTTAACTGTTAACTGATAATTGTTAAATGATAACGCATCCGGAAAGCGCTCGGCGAAGGCTTTGAGCGCCTGGTTGGTGCGCTTTTTACCCAGGAAGCCGGTGAGCAGGGCGCGCACGTCGGGCAGGGGGGTGTGGCCCTGCCAGCCGGTTACTTCTTCGGCCAGGCTGCGGCGGCGGAATACGTCCACGAACACGTCGGCCTGACGGAGTTCGAGCGCAGTGGGCGGCTCGGCCAGCGACAAGCCCACGTAGAGGCCGACGTTGAAAAACCAGCTCCAAAACAGGCCGTGCGAGAGGTAATCGAGGCCTTCGAGGCCCAGCAGCGCGCCGGGGCGCAGCCAGGGCAGCCCCCCTACCCCATCGGTCAGCACCGACTCGGGCAGCCGGCCCGGCCCCACCAGCGTGGGCAGCACCAGCGTAAAAAACCAGATTGCGAAGCCCGCCAGAATGCCCCAGGTAGCGCCGCGCCGGGTGCCGCCCTTCCAGTAGAGGCCGCCCAGCACGGCGGGCACAAACTGCGCCACCGCCGCAAAGGAAACCAGCCCGGTATTGACCAGCGGCAGCGTGCGCCCAATGGCCGCGTAGTACCCGAAAGCCAGCGCCAGCACCAGCCCCACCGCCAGCCGCCGGCTCTGCAACGCCACCCGGCTGAGGTAGGCAAACCAGCGCCGCTGTCCCTCGGGCCGGGCGGCGGGCACGCGCACCAGCAAAGGCATCAGCAGGTGGTTGCTCATCATCACGCTCAGGGCAATGGTTTCGACGATAATCATGCTGCTGGCCGCCGAGAGCCCGCCCAAATACGTGAGCAGCGCCAGCCACGAGTGCCCCGCCGTGAGCGGCAAGGCCAGCACGAACGTGTCGGCATCGAACCGCCCGCCCAGCCGCAGCATTCCACCAAAGGCAATAGGCAGCACAAAGACGTTGATTATCAATAAATACAGCGGAAACAGCCACATGGCCTTGCGCAAGTGGTCCTCGTCCACGTTCTCGACCACCGCCACCTGAAACTGCCGCGGCAGCAGCAACACCGCCGACATGCTGAGCGCCAGCAGCGTGGCCCATTCGGCCGGGCGCGTGCCCGCGCCGTGCAAGGTGAACAGCTGCCGCAGGGCCGGCACTGCCGCCGCCTGGTCGAAGACATCGGCAAAGCCGCCGAACAGCCCGAACGTGACGAAGCCGCCTAGCAGCAAAAACGCCAGCAGCTTCACCAGGCTCTCCAGGGCCACGGCCAGCACCACGCCCTCGTGCCGCTCGGTGGCCTCCACCGAGCGCACCCCGAAAAGCACGGTGAACGCCGCCAGCGCCCCCGCCGTGAACAGCGCCGGCCCGGTAGTACCCAGGCTGGCATTGCCGCCCGTGAGGATGAGGTAAGAGCTGGCTATCGCCTTAATTTGCAGCGCCACATAAGGCACCACGCCCAGCACGCACACGCCCGTGACGAGCGCGCCCAAGGCCGCGCTCTTACCGTAGCGCGCCGAGATGAAGTCGGCAATGGAGGTGAGCCGCTGCTGCCGGCACACCCGGATTATCTTGCGCAGCACCAGCCACCACGCCGGCGCCAGCAGCCCCGGCCCCAGGTAAATGCCCACGAAGCTCAGCCCCTGGTGCGCCGCCCGCCCCACCGAGCCGTAGTAGGCCCAGGCTGTGCAGTACACGGCCATGCTCAGGGCGTACACGTAGGGGTTGGCCACCAGGCTCTTGCGCGCCGCCGACTGCCGCTCGGCCGCGTAGGCCACGCCGAAGAGCAGAGCCAGGTAGCCGAAGGAAAAAGCGATGACGAGCAGCTTATTCATTTAACAGTTTCCTCTCTTACCATTCAGCCTACTCCCATTGCGAGAGACTGTTAAATGATAAATGTTAATTGTTAAATGACCTTACCAGCCAACCCGTCAAGCCTATCAGCAGCAGCCAGGCCACGAGCACGTAGAGATACAGCACGGGCACGCCCGCCACGCGGCCAGTATGGTCGAAGGCGGCCAGCAGCGGGTAGGTGAGCAGCAGCGCGAAGAGGCCGGCCACGAACAGCAGGCGCTGCCCGCGCCGCTGCGTGGTGTCGGGGGGAGGCAAGCCGGGTTTCATGCTTAAAAAATAGTAGGCTCTCACTTTAAGCAAAAACCCGCCGGGCGCGGGGCCGGGCGGGTTTTTGAAGGTTGGGCGGGTGTAGAGACGCATCCTTGCGTCTCATGTCAGACGAGCCTAACAACGACGAGACGCAAGGATGCGTCTCTACACCCGTCTGGCGCTTAGCTGTCCATCAGCTTCACGTTGCGCACGTCGCGCATCATGGCCATGCCCACGAAGAAGCAGATGAGGGCGATAACCACCGGGTACACCAGGCCCACCAGGCTGCTGTGCTCCTTGGCGAAGGTGCCGGCCGGCTGCGCGGCGGCCCACACGCCGATGGAGGTAGCGATGAGCGGCACGAAGCCTCCAAACACGCCATTACCGATGTGGTAGGGCACCGACAGCGAAGTGTAACGCACGCTGGTCGGGAACAGCTCGACGAGGTAGGCGGCGATGGGGCCGTACACCATCGTCACGAACACGACGAGGCAGAACACGAGCGCAATCATAGCCGGAATGTTGGGCGTGAGCGCCTTCATGACGGCGGGCACGGCCTTGCCGGCAGCATCCACGGTAGCGGGCGTTATTTCGGTGAGCGGGCCGGCGAAGGCCTTGATGCCGTAGAACAGCGGGATGGTGAACAGCGCCCCGCAAATCATGCCCGTCATGATGATTTTCTTGCGCCCAATGCGGTCGGAAAGCGAGCCAAAATAGATGAAGAGCGGCGTGGCCAACAACATGGCTACCACCATGATGATACTCGAATGCACGATGTCCAGCTTGAGCGTGGCATTCATAAACGTGAACGCCTGAAACTGGCTGGTGTAGAAGATAACGCCCTGGCCCATCGTCACCCCGAACAGCGCGATGAGCACCAGGCGGCGGTTGATGGGGTTCACGAAGGAGTCGCGCAGCGGGCTCTTGCTGGTGGTGCCGGTAGCTTTGGCTTTGGCAAACAAGGGCGACTCGTGTAGCTTTTTGCGAATGTAATACGAGGCAATAACCAGCGCGCCCGACAGCAGGAACGGAATGCGCCAGCCCCAGTCCTTGAACACTTCTTCGCCGAGCGCCTTGCGGGTAATCAAAATAACCGAGATGCTGAGAATGAGGCCGCCAGTGGCGGTAATCTGGATAAAGCTGGTGTAGTAGCCGCGCTTGGCATCGGGGGCGTATTCGGCCACGTAGGTGGCCGCGCCGCCGTACTCGCCGCCCAGCGCCAACCCCTGCAACAAGCGCAAGACCACCACGATAGCCGGCGCGGCAATCCCGATTTTATCGTAGCTCGGAATCAGACCCGTGATAAAAGTGGCCCCGCCCATAATCAGCAGCGTCACCAGAAACGTGTACTTGCGCCCAATCATGTCGCCGAGCCGGCCAAAGAACATGGCCCCAAACGGCCGCACCACGAAGCCCGCCCCAAATACGGCCAGCGCCCCAAGCAGCGTATCCTCAATCTTGCCAGCATGCCCAAACAGCACCGGCCCGATAATGGCCGCCAGCGAGCCAAAAATGTAGAAGTCGTACCACTCGATAACCGTGCCCACCGACGAGGCCGTGATGACCTGCCGGATGGTTCGGGTATCGACCTTGTTGTTGTCGTGCGCCGTCGGCGCGTCCAGCGCCGCGTTGTAGGCGCTTGGGTTCAAGCTTTGTTCCATGTGGGGTGTTGGGTGGGGTTGTTAGTGCTTAGTACTTGGTGCTTAGTGCTTAGCGATTCAGAAGCCCTAGTCATTTTTTCCTTGACTAAGCACTGAGCACCAAGCACTATGCACTAGAAAATATTATAAAAACACCTGCGTTTGCAGCGTGATTTCGGGGCGGTGGACTACCTCGCCGGCCACGCCCACGCCGCCTACCACGTTCATGTTGAAATCGGGGCGCGAGCGGTAGTTGAGCGTCACCTTGGCGTTGTGGCCGTCGATGAGGAAGTTGAGGCCGGCGTCGTACACGTTCACGCCCTGCACCTGGCCGGCGGCGTTGCGCAGGCCTTCGTAGTTGCTGTGCAGGTAGGCCACGTAGGGCTGGAGGCGCACTTTGGTACCCAGGGTTTTCTTACCCAGCAAGAAGCCCAGCTGCCCATACACCGAGCTGCCAGTGCCCGACTGCGGCGCGGCGTTGCCACGGTAGGCGCTGCTGCCGTAGCCGGGGTTTTCGGGCCCCACGAAGCGCACGTAGTTTGGCCCGAAATTGTAGTTGTAATACACCCCGTAAAAGGTCAGCGCCGTGCGCCGGGCCGTGTCGAGCGGCGTATCATAAAACACGTCGGCCCCGAACAACTTGATGTCGTGCTTGTCGGTAGCCACCGTGTTGAACAGGTCGGTAGTCGACGTGTAGCCGTTGGTCGTTACCGAGTTAGCAGTCGAACGCGAGAACATGCCGTTCTGGTTGTACAGGAAGCCCGCGCCGATACTCAGCACCTTCTTGGTACCCAGCCACGTGCCCTGGGTGTAGGGCAGCAGGTTGGGCTCTGGGTCAAAAAAGTTGTAGTCGAAGTAGCCCTGGTACACGTGCCCATCGTTTTGGGGGTTGTAGTTGGCTACGCCGGTGCCGGTGTTGGTGGTGATGCCCGCCGCGCTCGTGGTGCTGAAGCCCAGCGCCAGCGGGTTGCCGGTCTGGGTGCCGGCCACGTAGAGCGGGTTGTTGGGCAGGTTGGTCAGGAAGGGGTCGCTCATCGAGACGCGGTAGTCGAACTTGCCCACCCGGCCTTTGGCAAACACCCCAATCCAGCGCGCAAACTGGTCGAGCGCGTCGATGGTCGGGAAGTTGGTGAGCGGGAAGTCCATCGCCAGCATGCTCGTGGTACTGGCACTGCTGAGGCGCGAAATACCGTTGTAGTAGTGCAGGCCCGCCCCCAGGTTGAGGTACTTATTGACCTTGTACTCCGTCACCGCCTCGTGGATGAAAAACTGCGGTTTTTTGCCGTCAGTAGTCGGGGCCACGCCGCCGCTCACGTTATTTTGGTTGTTGATACCCAGGTGGGTATAAATTAGAAAACGTGGGCTGAGCTGGGCCAGCAGCACCATGCGCGAGCGCCGGATGCCAAAATCAAGCTGGCTACTTTTGGGGTTGCTGGGGCCGCGCAGCGTGCCGGTGTTGTTCTCGTTGTAGCGGGTGTACACCTGCGTCCAGGCCATCAGGCGCACATACTTCTGGCCGTCGGGCGAGAGGTTGAATTTCATGCCCGAGCCGTAGGGCACCGGCTTGGTGGGGGCGGGCGGCGTGGGCGGCGGGGCCAGCGGCGCGGGCGCGGGGGCCGGCACCGGCGGCGCGGGTGGCGCTACCTGGGCCGTAGCGGCCCCGGCCAGCAGCAAGCCCGTCAGCGTGAGCGCATAGCAAGTATTTTTCATCGAAGAGTGGGTGGGAATAGGAAGCGTGCGCCAGCGGCCAGGGCCTTGACACTGCCAAGTAGCAACCTACTCCCCCACCGCGCTACTACGCAGCTATATTTTTGCTAAGGGTATAGCTTTTTTAACTCAGGGCTTACTAAGAATCGCCTGTCATTGCGAGCGTAGCGAAGCAATAGCACCCGAACGGCACCCGAATGGCTTGCCCTAATGCCATTTCTTCGCTGCACTCATAATGACAAATAATGCAGATTTTACACCTAAATTCTACTTATTATTCAGATAATCAGCACCTACCCCAAAAATATATCTACCAAGCAAACCTATAGTAGTTTAGCGACAAACAACTAAAAACCCGTTTTTCGCCGATTCATTCCACCTAAAATACCAAACGACAGCCCCTACTAGAAGCTGCCGTTTTTCAGTCGGTTAGAACGGGGGAGGTTGTAGAGACGCATACTTGCGTCTCGGCGTCAGGTAGGCTTGGCAATACGGATGCTCAACAACGGTGAGACGCAAGTATGCGTCTCTACTCCACGTAGTCCAGGTCTTTGGCGTAGGTGTCGGGCAGGGTGCTGGCGCTGAAAAAAGCCAGCCCGAGCGTCACGACCCCAATGATGGCCGCGCCGCCCACCATGCCCAGTGCCGGCTGGCTTTTGAGATACTGGAAAACGGACACGATAATGACCGTGGCCCCGCGCGCAAAATTGGGAATGGTAGTAGCCACCGTCGAGCGTAAATTGGTGCCGAACTGCTCGGCCGCCACCGTCACAAAAAGCGCCCAGAAGCCGCTGGCGTAGCCGATGAGAAAGCACACGGTGTAAAACGTATTGGGGCTAGCGCCTTGCAAGGCAAACAGATACACCGCCACCATGCTGGCCGTAGCCAAGATAAAAATGCGGAGCGCCCGCGTGCGGCTGCGCATCCACTGGCTCACGGCGCCGCTCGTGAAGTCGCCCAGCGTGATGCCGAAGTAGCACCAGAAGATGCTCCAGCCGCCCGTTACCGGCCCCGTGAGGCCGAACTGCTTACCAAACTCGGGGGCCAGCGTGATGAGAATACCCACCAGAAACCAGAATGGCACGCCCACCAGCAGGCAGCGCAGGTACTTCGAAAAGCGAGGCCCGTTAGTAAACAAGCTTAAAAAATCGCCCCGCGCTACGTCTGACGCCTTTGTTTGCTCAAACATGCCTGATTCCAGCACGCCAGCCCGTAGCGCCAGCAGTGCCAGCCCCAGCCCGCCGCCGATGAAGTAGGCATTGCGCCAACCAAAATGCTCGGGATTGCCGACCCAGGCCGCCACCATTGCGCCGCTCACGCCCACCGTGGCCACTATCATGGTGCCGTAGCCGCGCTTTTCCTTGGGCAGGCTTTCGGCCACCAGCGTGATGCCCGCGCCCAGCTCGCCGGCCAGCCCGATGCCCGCAATAAAGCGCAGCCAGGCGTATTGCTCCACGGTTTGCACGAAGCCGTTGGCGATGTTGGCCAGCGAATAGAGTAGTATCGAGCCAAACAGCACCGACAGCCGCCCGCGCTTGTCGCCGAGCACGCCCCACAGCACGCCGCCCAGCAGCATGCCCCACATCTGCATACTCAGTAGGCGCAGCCCTTGCTCGGTGAGGGCAGGTCCGGCCAGGCCAAGGCCTTGCAGGCTATCCACCCGAATGATGCTGAATAGCACTAAGTCGTAGATGTCCACGAAGTAACCCAGCGAGGCCACGATAACGACGGCGCTGAGCAGGCCTACTGGGGGCCGCCCGGCTACGGAATCAGAAGGTGTTAATTGCATTGTGTTTGTTTTTCATTAAGAATCAACCTGTTTCTATCTGTCATGCTGAGCGCAGCGCAGCGGAGTCGAAGCATCTCTTTAGCTGAGTAATTTCTAACGCTAGCAACGAAGCGGT
>NZ_DASTEP010000048.1:0-6586 GCF_035709525.1 Hymenobacter sp.
GGCCCCTCCCCTCCGGGAGAGGGGAGCCTGACGTCAGCGATTCAGAGAAATATTATTGATGAAAGCCCCAGCAATTCGCGTTGCCGGGGCTTCATTTTTCTCCTAAACTCGTTAGGCTCCCCTCTCCCGGAGGGGAGGGGCCGGGGGTAGGGTAAACGCGCCGGGGCGTCGTTTAATAAGCCAATTCCAAGCTCCGGCTCAGGGTGCTATAATCGCCGCATAGCGTCTCCACGCCGCGCCGGATGGCCCCCGAAAAGTCGCCCACCTTGCGGCGCGTGAAGGTCGAGATTTCCATGCCGCGCTGCTTGAGCGAGTACTTGGCGATGGTGGGATACACGTCGTGCATCACGCCCATGTTCTTGATAAAGAACTGCTGCACCTCGCCTACCTCCTTGGCCAGGCTGGGGTTATCGTAGTTGTTGCACAGCCACACGATGAGCTCGGGAAAGAAATTGCCCTGAATGCACGAGAGCCCGGCGGCCCCGGCACGCAGCGACTCCACGGCGTGGCCCATATAGGCATCGTAGAGGCCGAATTTAGAGCCTGCGGCGGCCGCGATTTTAGCGCGCACCTGGTCGATGTCCAGGCAAGTATCCTTGTGGTAGGTGACGCGGCCGGTGCCCACGAACTGGCCCAGCTGCTCGGCCGACAGCACGCGCTTGTAGGGCACCGGGCACTCGTAGAAGCCCAGCGGGATGCCCGGCGTCTGGTCGAGCAGCTGGAAAATACGGTCATTGAAAACGGCGTCGGAGTCGGTTTCGTCGGCCAGCAGGCCGGTGATGGCGATGACGGCCTCGGTGCCCGCTTCGTGGACTTTCTTCACAAAATCGGCTTGCTCGGAAAGCGGCCCGGCGAAGGTGCCCGTGGCCACCACGGGCACCGCACCGCCCGCCACGTTCACCACGTGCCGGATGCTTTGCAGGCGCTCCTCAGCGCTCAGCTCAAACATCTCACTGGAGAGACAGTTGGCGAATAAACCCGCCGCGCCGGCCGCTATGTACATCTCCGTCAGGCGGGTAAGGGCCGGGTAATCAATCTGCCCATCGTTTTGAAAGGGCATGAGCATAACGGGGATAAATCCCTTGGCTGGCGTTTCCATAGTGATAGTGGGGACCGGGAGCCGTCCGGGTTGGGCTCCCTAGGTGCTTAGAAAAATTGACTTAATAAACAGTTTGCTTGAGTTCGGCGGCGGGGCTGGCGGCTACGGCGGGGCGCTTGCGCAGGCGCGCTAACAGCAGGCCGAGCAGGAAGATGGTGAGCGTGCCCACCACGATTATCATGCTCTTGTGCAGCGGGTTGCGGAAGGCCGCCAGGCCTGCGGGCAGGTTGGGCGAGAAGGTCATCCAGAGAATGACCAGCACGCCGATAATAGTGGCCAGCAGGGCCTCGTGGTTGCGCGTATGGCGGCTCACCACGGCCAGCAGAAACAGGCCCAGCATGCCGGCGGCGAAGATGCCCGACAGCTCCCACCAGACGTCGAGCACGCTTTTTACGCCTATCATGGCGATGCCGGTGCCCATGCCCAGCAGGCCTACCGCCACGGTGCCCACGTGCAGCAGCCGCATGGTCTGGCGCATACCTAGGTCGGCCTTGAAGTACCGCTCGTAGATGTCGGCCACGAACACGGTGGCCGAGGCGTTCATGCCCGAGCTGATGGTGCTCATAGCAGCCGACAGAATAGCCGACACCAGCAAGCCCACGAAGCCCGGCGGCACCTTGGTGACGATGAAGTGCGGCATCACCTTGTCGCCGTAGTCGGCGGGCTGGAGCTGCGCGGCGGCCTGCGCGAGCTGCGCGGCGGTGGCCGTGAGTGGCAGCTTTTCGGCGGCCACTTTCAGCTTCACGGCCTCAATCAGCTCGGGGTGCACCTGGTAGTAGGCATACAGCGCCGAGCCGATGACGAAAAACAAGAACGACGCCGGCAAGTACACCTGCACGCACAGCCAGATAGACTTGGCCGCCTGCTTGGCCGAGGTAGCGGTGTGGTAGCGCTGCACGTAGTTTTGGTCGACCCCGAAGTTGTTGAGGTTGATGAAGAAGCCGTACAGCAGCACCACCCAAAAGGTAGACTGCGTGAAGTCGCTGGAGAAGCCACCGAGGCTAAATTTATCGTCGTGCTGCCCAATTTCCACGACCTTGGCCAGGCCGCCCGGCAGGTTGCTTATTACCAGGTACAGAATGAGCAGCGCGCCCCCAGTTTTGATGACGCCCTGCACTACTTCGGTCCAGATAACGGCCTCAATGCCACCTAGGACGGTATAAATGATGATAGAAACGCCCGTCACGAGCATTATCATCTCCATCGAAAAGCCGGTGAGCGCCTGCAAGGTGAGCGCGATACCGAAGAAAATCGACCCGATGCGCGCCAGCTGCGTCAGCAGAAAGCACACCACGGCGTAGGTGCGCGCCCAGGAGCCAAAACGCTTTTCGAGGTGGGTGTAGGCCGATATTTCGCCCGTAGCGCGGTAAAACGGCACAAAGTAGCGCGCCGCCACCCACGCCGCCAGCGGCATCGACAGGCTAAAAACCAACGCGTTCCAGTTGGTGCCAAACGCCTTGCCCGGCACGCCCAAAAAGGTATTGCTGCTGAGAAAGGTAGCGTAGATGCTCAGCCCGATGGCCCAGCCCGGAATCTTGCCGGAGGCGCTGGAATACTGCTCGGGGTTGCTGTTTTTGCGGGCGAAATACACCCCCACGCCTATCATGGCCGCCAGGTAGAGCGCGATGATGGCGAGGTCGAGAATGCGCAGATTATTCATAAGGCAATATGGGCCGAAATGCTGCGGTTTCTTGCCTGTTAAGAGGGTTCACTATTCTATAGCAAACTTATTTACACACCCGGCCGACATGGTGTATAATGTTCCCTTCTCATTGTAGCATCTTGACGTGTGCAGGCGCTGCGCCACCGTTTCTTCATCATTTACTCATAAAAATCAGCTGTTTATAAAGTTATCAGCCCATCACCACTAGCTTGCCGAAGCTCGACAGCTAGCGCCGGTTAAGCCACCCTTGCGCTGATAAGAACGCTAACGGCTTAAAAAATCACTGTACTTCCAGCCCCGATAGGCTTAGCCCTGCCGCATCGACAGCGGCGAGCTTCACGCGGTAGCTGCCCGCGTTTATCATAGTGCCGGTGCTGGTGGTGAGGTAGTTCCACTTGCCGGGCTTGGAGGGCAGCAGCTCCACGTTTTCCTCTTTGATAAGCAGCTTGCCATCAGCACCCATGATGGTCAGCTTGGCGGTCAGGGGCTTGGCAAGCGGATTGGCGTAGCGGAAAGTAAGCGAGTACGTATCGGCCACGCCCGTCTGGATGGTCCACTCCACCACGCCGCCGCTGGCTTCCTTGAAGGTGAGGCTTTCCTTGGCGTTGACCGTTTCCTTCACCACGCCGGGGCCGCTGACGCGGGCGGTGGCCGGCTTGTAGCCGGTGATGGGCTTGAGGTCGTAGGCGGGCTCGATAGTGCTGGCGCGCTGCACGGCCACGAGGCAAGGCGAGGCCCCTAGGGCCACCGTGGCGCCGGCCGGCAAGCGCTGGCGATACACGCGGTATACACGGCCCCCGGCTTCGTCGGTTTCAAGGGTCGTTTTCGTATCCTCGTAGGGTTTAAGCCAGTCGGGGCGGGCGGCTTGCTTGGCGTCGAGGGCGACGTAGACATCGGCGGCGGTGCTCACGCGGAACGTGGCGCGCGAAGTTTGCCCGGCTCTGGGGCTGGGGCTGGGCGCTTGCAGCCACTCGGCCCCGTAAAGCGCCGAGGGCAGCTTGCTGAACGTGGCCGGCGCGTCGGTGTACACCGGGCGGCCCGTATCCAGCCACGTTTGGGCGAGCCACGGCGCGGTGGGCTGTACGCCAGTGATTATAGGCTGCGGGGCGGGCGCCGCGTTGGCACTTGCATCGAGGCTGGCGATGGCGATGGCCGAAAGCAGGGCCTGGCCCGAGGCGATGTGCGGAAACGAGAGCACCAGCTCGCCGCCCGCTACGCGGGCTTTCACGGTCTTTTTTAGGGCCTGGTCGTGGCCGGCTTCGCGCCAGATATCCAAGTCTTTAATAACCGTCTGATTATTCACGGCCACGTCGAACAAACGCCAGCCGGTGCAGTCGAGCCCGCCGCCCGTGCCCAGCCACGATTCCGCAAAGTATAGCTCGACCAGGTACTCACCATCGGGCACCGGGAAGGCGTAGCGCAGCTGCTCGCGCCCGTAGCGGAAGTCCTGAAACAGCGGCCCGTCGGCCGTGCCGGCGATGGGGTCGAAGGTGCGGCGCTGGCTAGCGAAGAAGGGATTAAGGCCCGGAAACTCCCGCGTCCACGACTCGGAGCCCCAGGTTTCGGGGCTGGTGCGCGGCTGGTCGGCGGCCCAGGCTTGCCCTAGGTGGTCCGTATAGGCGGGGCCGCCGCAGTTCACGCGGTAGAGGTAGTGGTAGCCCGGCTGCGCGGCGGTCAGCGGCTGGCCCGATTCCTGGCCCAGCAGCGCCCCTAGGTGCGGAGCCGCGGGCAAATGGTGTAGCACGAGGTAATCTTTCGCCACAGCTTTGCCGCCCACGTAGCCCACGGCGTACAGCACGTTGTACTTGATGTCAACGCCATCCCACTGAAAATGCGTACCGATACCGCCCGCGCGGGTTTTACGACCTAGGGAAACGGCGTTCACGTCGTTGAACAGCTCCACCTCGTCGCAATTGGAATACACGGTGATGCTGTCTTTGCGGCCGGGTGCGAGCCAGCGGTCGGGCCAGGTGTGCGAGGCGAGGTACACCATCGGCTCGGTGGCCTTGGGCGCGTAGTTAGCCCGGAACATATAGAAGGCGTCGGTGGGCTCCTCCCAGGGCGTCAGCAATCCTTTATAATTCACTGGTCCAATGCGGTCTAGCTCGCGCAAGCCTTCGCCGCCCTGCACCCGGCCGGGGTTGTCGTGCGAGGTCAGCAGCCAGAAAAACTGGCCCGCCGTGCGGTCGCGGGCCGATTCGGCCAGGCGCACTTTCAGCTCCATGAGCTGCGTCATGCGGTCTTCGCTGAGCGGCCCAGTGGCCTGAAATGGGCCGCTGCTATGCAAATCGAGCGTGCGCCAGGCCCCGTACTCGCCGATGAGCACCTGGCGCTCGACGTCAGCAGCGTAGGCCAGCGGGTCGCCGCCGTAGGTACCGGTCCAGTTCTGGGGCACGTCCCAATCGGTGCCCTGGCCGCCGTTGCAGGTCGTGACCTTGCGCTCGCGCGAGGCCGTGGGGTCGAGCTGCCGGATGAGGGCGGTGCACTCGCGGGCAAAGTCGGCGGGTAGCGTGCTTTCATTTTCGAGGCCCCATAGCACTACCGAGGGCGAGTTGCGGCGCTCCTTTATCCAGTCGGTGAGCAGGGTTTTAAAGTTCTGGCGAAAGGCCGGCGTATCGTACCACACGTGCGCCGCCAGCTGCGGCCACCACAGGATACCTAGGGAATCCCAATTGGCCTGGTAGCGCAGGTTGTGCGGCTGGTGCGCGTCGCGGAAGGCGTTGAAGCCGCTGGCCTTCACCATCGCTACGCGGGTGCGAATCTGCTCGGGCGTGAAGGCATGGCTTTGGCCCAGCAAGTGCTCGTATTCGGCAATGCCATTGATGAAAACCGGCTGGCCGTTGAGCAAAAATTGCTTTTGCCCCGCCACCGCGGCCCGGCCAATCGGCCAGCTCACCCACCGGATGCCGTAGGGCGTTGCTACCTCATCGAGCAGCTTACCGTGAGCGCTGACTTTGGTAACGAGCCGGTATAAATACGGGTCGGCCAGCGACCACAGGTGCGGCTGTTTTAGCTGTGGCAATTGCTGCCGCAACTGCGCCGTAGCGCCGGCCGCCAGCTTCTGCTTGGTTTTGACTTCAGCCACTACCCTCCCCTGCCGGTCGAGCAACTGGCTCAGCACGGTCAGCGGCTGCACCTTGTCGGCATAGTTCTTAACCTCCGTTTCTACGTTAAGCTGCGCCCGCTGGGCCGACAGCGTCGAATCGGCCCACACGTGCACGCCAAACGGCTCAACACGCACGGCATTGGTAATCAGCAGTGATACCGGCCGGAAAACACCCATCGGCTGCGAGCCTTCCGAAAAGCCGCGCTCTTCGGAGCAGCCGCCGCACACCCAGGGCAAATCCTGGATGCCGGCCGGGTGGTCGGCGCGCACGGCCAGCACGTTGGGGCGGCCATCGCGGTGCAGAGCGGCCGTGGCATCGAGGGTAAAGGTGGTGCGCCCGCCCGCGTGGAAGCCTAGCTTCTGGCCATTCAGCCACACGGTGGCGTAAGAGCCCACGCCCTCAAAAAATAGGAAATAGCGGGCATCTGGCGCGGCGGCCGGCGTGGCGAAAGTTTTGCGGTACCAGGCGTAGCCGTGGCGGTTGCCGTGGCGCAAGCGGCGGTAGCCGGCGTAGGCGTCCCAGTTGTGGGGCACCGCCACGGTTTGCCAGGCTTGGTCGTCGAAGTCGGGGCGCTCGAAGTTGGGATGGGCTTGGGAGTTTTGGTCGTCGGCGGTGGTACGCCAGTTTTCTAGCAGCGGGATTTCGCGGCGCGCAGTTTGGGCGTGGGCGGCGAGGGTGAGTAGGAGCAGTAGACTCGCCAGGTGGGCGCACCTCACC
>NZ_DASTEP010000049.1:0-8431 GCF_035709525.1 Hymenobacter sp.
GTAATGCCAAGCAGCAGAAAGCGAATCAGCCTTAACCGCTGCCCGCCGGACGCTGCCTGTTACGCGAGTCGGGAGACTCGCCCCACTCGTCGGCCTGCCGTTGCGCGCTGCGCGCTAAACGGCGGCCAGCGTGCAGCGTGCCTGCGGTGCTACCTACCGCTCTCGTTACTAGTGCGCAAACGCTGGCACAGCACGCGTAGAATATTACGCAGCACCTCGCCCCGCTCCTCCATCACATCATAAAAATCATCTTGGTCGAGGCGGAAGGCGCGCACCGCGCTCTGGGCCACGGCGGTGGCCGAGCGGGGCTCGGCATCGAGCAGCGCCAGCTCGCCGAAGAAGTCGCCGGCGCGGAAGGTGGTCAGCAGCTGCGGGCCGTTGAAGATGCCGACCTCGCCCTCATGCACGATGTAGAGCGAGGTGCCCAGGTCGCCTTTGGCAAAAATCTGGTGCCCGGCCGGGAAGCTGACTTCCTGCATGATGGGCACGATGCTGCTGAGCACGTTCTCGGGCGTTTGGGCAAAAAGGGCGGTGTGGCGGAGCAGGCCCACCCGGGCCTGGGCCGGCAGGTGGGCAGCGGCGGCGTGGTGGCTCATAAGCAAGTGGCGAAGGGCCGGGGCCAGCGCGAGCGCCGCCGCGTAGGTGGCGGGCTGGCTGGTGGCCAGGTGGTTGATGGCCGCAAGGGCGCTTTCCTGCAACAGCACGTCGGGGCTATCGAAGTAGGGCTGCCAGTGCGGTAGCTGGGCGGGCGTGGGCAGGTGCTGCCGCAACGCCAGGGCAATAGTCCAGTCGCTAAACGTGGCTTCGCCCTGCCGGATGACGTAAGCAGGCAGCGCCTCGGCAGCGTCGGTCGGTCCGAGCAACTCGTCGAATACCCGCGCTTTTTCGGCAGCGGGGCGCACGTCGAGTAAAGCTTGCAGGCCCTGATACCAGGCGCGCGGAATGAGGTTATCGAGAATTTCGAGGGCGTTGGCTTGGCGCTCGCGGGCGGCGTGGGCCACGCCGCGCTGCGCGTCGGCAATAATTTGCGGCGGGTATAGTTGCTGGAGCAGCCCGAAAATGCGTTGCGCGAGGCGGTGCAACTCATAATCGAGCGCCCGGCCCCACTCGCCCGCCGCGCCGGGGCGCGCCAGGCCGTGTAGCAGCCGTTGCGCCAGGCGCAGTTCGTCTTCTACCAATTCCTGAAAAACCGGCGCGTCGGCCGCTACCGGCGCGAAGCCGCGCAGGGCGCGCAGCGCCGCTTCGCGCCGGGCGGTGTGGGGCTGCCGGGCCAGCGCTACCAGCGCCTGCCGGCTGCCGGCCAGGCGCAATTGCCCAGCTACGGCGGCGGCGCGGCGGACCAGCATCTCGGGCGTGCCGGGGGCTAGGGCGGCGGCCAGCGCCGGCACGGCCGCCGCGCCCATCTCTAGCAGGCGGGTGGTGGCGGCAGGGCGCTGCTTTTTGTCAGCGAGCAGGCCGACTAGCTGCTGCGCCTCGGTGGTTTGGGTCGAGGTTTCTGGGGTTTCCGGGGTGGCAGCGGCTTCGGTGGTTTCGGCGGGTAGCTCGGTGCGTAGCTCTTCGGCCAGGGAAAAGCGGTGGCTGAGGGCGTGCTGTAATTCAGCCAGATAATGGCGATAAGTGCGGGTCAGAAAGAACAGCGCGCCGGCCATCAATAGCGCCATCCACACGAAGGGGAGCCAGTGCGCTACAGCCTCGTGGCCGGTCAGCAAGTACAGTAGGCCGCCCGCCAGGGCCATGCCCAGCGGCTCGTAGTAGCCCTTGGCCAGAGTGTGCGCTTGCAGGCGCTCGTGCGCCGCCAGCGGCTGAAACAGCACCAGAAACACGGGGTCGAACACGGCCCGGCGCAGCACTTCCAGCCCCAGATACAGCCCCACGAAGTAGATGAGCTGCGTCGATTCGCCCGCCCCGGCCCAACTGAGGCCGCCAAACAGCAGCAGCCCCAGCAGCACGGTGCCCGGCAGCGCCAGCAGCATCCGCCGGATGCCCAGCCGGTCGAGCGTAACTTGCGCCAGCCCGATTTTGAAGAGCATAGCTAGCAGGTAGGTGAGGGCCAGCACGCCGCCCACGTAGTGCATCACCGTGGCTTCGTCGTGAAACTTGTGCTTGACGTTGACGAAGAAAGAGTACTCTACGCCTGTCGTCACGGCCGCGATAGCCGTGAGGCTCAAGCAAATGCTGAGTACTAGGTTGTTATCGCCAAACAATTGCCGCCAGGCGCTGCTACCGGCCTCACGCTGGCGCCGGCCCGCCGGGCGCGGCTCCACGTCGTGCGAGCGTAACGTGATTTGCAGCACGCCGAACGCCGCGCCGTAGGCCACGAATGCCGCCAGCAGCAGGTAAAAAAGGTCGGTGTGGGCGTGGATGAGCACCGCCAGCCCCGCGCCGAGCGCCTTGGCCGGCATGTCGCCCGCGCTGATGAGGCCAAACAGCCGCTTGCTCTGCCGCACGTCGAACACCACCGCCGACACGCCCCAAAACTCCAGGTTAGTTAACAGATAAATAACTCGGTAGCCCGCCATGATGGCTACTGCCGCCGCCACCGAATGCCCCAGTAACAGGATGCCCAGCACGCCGGCCAGCGCCACCACGGCCAGTAGCACGCGGCTGGCCAGCTTTTGCAGCAGCCAGTGGTGCTCGAAATACGTGTAGATGCGCCCCGCCGCCATCATGGCCAGCGCGGCCGCGCCGTAGGCCAGCGGCAGGTTGCGCTCGGGGTTGTGCTCGAGCAGCAGCACGTTGGCCGCCACGTACACCTGAATGGTGCCGATACCGAGCAAAAAATTGTGCAGGAAAAACAGCCAGACCGTGCGCCCTTCGTCGGGGCGCACGCCCAGCAGCCGGTTCCAGGTAGGAGAGGCTAGCAAGGTGCGCGCAACTGATGAGCCGGCAAGTTAGGTTGCTTCGCAATTAGTGCTTAGTAGGTAGTGCCTGGTGCTTAGCGTCTAGTCGAAGACTAAAATACTAAGCACCAGGCACTACCCACTAAGCACTAACTACTTAATCATGTCCACTTCCGCCTTAATCATGGCGTTGTAGCGCTGGCCGTTGCCGTTGGCCAGCGTCAGTTGGTTCCAGCCGCGGGCGATGGTGTAGTTCCAGGTGCGGCTTTCCTTGAACTCGAAGGTCGGGCGCATAATCTGGCCGAAGGGCGTGTAGCTCTCGTCCATGAAGTCGGTTTTGAAGAACTTGTCGCCGCTCACAATCCACTCCATCGCCACAAAAAAGCCTTCTTCGGGGGCCACGATGTTGTAGCTCGTGAGGTCTACCGTGTACCAGGCACCGCCGCCGGGGGCCGACACTACCACGTTTTGGGTCAGAATGTCGGTGTTGGGCGCGCTGTAGTTGCCGTCGGGCTTGTAGATGCGGACGCGGAAGGGCTCGCGCGGAAAGCCGTTTTCGCCGATGTAAAACGACACCGAGCGGATGTTGCCCAGCCGGTGGTTTTTGTCATTCTTGATGAAAAACGCGCACTGGCTGCCGGGCTGGCCTTGCAACAGGCCGTCGCCGGGGCGGTTGGAGGTAGCGCCGAGGCCCAGGTTTTTGACCTTGCCGCCCTTCACGGTTACGTTGCTGAGGGCGATGGCCATGCGCGGCACCTCAATAGTGAGGTTGGTCTGGGCCTGGCCGCGCTTCACCAAAATGGCCATATGCTTGTAGCCCAGCGCCATAATAACGAGCGAGTCTTGCTCGTTCTTGGTAGGCGCGGGCAGTTGAAACACTCCAAACTCGTTGCTGAGCGCGCCGGTTTGCTCTTCGCGTAGGCTAACGGAGGTGAAGGGCAGCGGCTCCTTAGTTTCTTTGTCTACGATGTGCCCGGATAATAATACCGGGGCCTGCGCTTGCGCTAAGTTAGGTAGGCAAAATAAGAATAATGCAAAGTAAAGTAGGCTTCTGTACATAAATAATAGCTATTTAATTGCGGTAATACAAATCTATAAATAAAGTGCCTGAGTGCCACAAGTTGCACATAAAAAAGTATACTCCACTGTAGGGTAAGCTTCAGCTTACTAAGTGAGGAAAAGGCAAGCTAAAGCTTACCCTACAGCCCGGTGCGGAACCTTGGACGGCCAAACGGGCGTATCTTTGTTTAAATCCCGTCTAAATAGCTCCGGCACCTTGGCTTTCCTTCGTCGTTCTTCTTCCGCCGCCGCGCCCGCCCCGGTTTCGCTGCGCCGCACCGCCAACGATTTGCAGGTAGGCGAGCGCGCTACCGTGTGTTGCCTCAAAGACCCCGAGATGGCCCTCAAGCTGCTCGAAATGGGCTGCATCCCCGGCACGCAGGTGCGCCTGGCGGGCCGTGCGCCACTCGGCGACCCGCTGATGCTGGTGCTTGGTGATGAGGAATATACGCTGTCGCTGCGCGTGAGCGAGGCGGCCACGATTCAATTAAAAGACTAAACCGACCTTTTTTCCGCCGATGCAGGACATTCCCACTGCGCCCCGGCCGACTACGCTGCCGCCCGCCGAGGCCCGGCCGGCTGCCGACCACCTGCCCCGCCTTGCCCTCATCGGCAACCCCAACTCGGGCAAAACCTCGCTTTTCAACCAGCTCACGGGCCTCAACCAGAAGGTCGGCAACTTCCCCGGCGTGACCGTGGACCGCAAAACGGGCGTCGCCCAGCTCGGCGGCCAGCGCCGGGCCGAGATTATCGACCTGCCCGGCACCTACTCGCTCTACCCCAAGAGCCTCGACGAGCGCGTTATCACCGACCTGCTCTACAACCCCGACTCGGCCGACTACCCCAACTTCGTAGTGGTGACGGTGGATGCCAGCAACCTGCGCCGCAGCTTGCTGCTGTTCAGTCAGTTGGCCGACCTGGGCTTGCCCGCCATTCTGGCCCTCAACATGACGGACGTGGCCGCCGAGCGCGGCATCCAGATTGACCTGCCCGCCCTGGAGCGCGAGCTCGGCGTGCCCGTAGTGCCTATGAATGCCCGCAAGGGCGTGGGCGTGGCGGCGCTGCGCATCGTGATGGCCGACCGCCTGGCCGCGCCGCCCGCCCTGCGCTTCTGGGAGCCCACCGACGAGCTATTGGCGCTGGTGCGTCAGATTCGCTACTACTTCAACCTGCACAACGACTACCTGGCGCTGCACTACGCGCACCAGTTTCGTGGCCTGAGCTTTTTGAGCGACGACGGCCGCGCTTATATTCAGGAGCTTACCGAGAAATATAAATTCGACTCGACCGCCCGGCAGGCCGAGGAAACCATTGCCCGCTACGCCCGCATCAACGAGCTGCTGCTCGAAGTAGTGACCGTGACGCGCACCGAGCAGCGCGAGCCGGTATCGAACCGCATCGACAAGGTGCTGACGCACCGCATCTTCGGCTACCTCATTTTTCTGGCGGTGCTATTTCTGCTGTTTCAGGCCATTTTTGCCTGGGCGCAGTACCCGATGGACCTCATCGACCAGGGCGTGGCCAGCTTGAATGAGCTGATACAGGGCCACTTCCACGGGCCGCTGGTGCGGCTGCTCACGGAGGGCGTCATTGCCGGGCTGGGCGGGGTCGTGATATTCATTCCGCAGATTGCCTTGCTCTTTGCCTTTTTGGCGGTGCTGGAAGAAACGGGCTACATGGCCCGGGTTACTTTCCTCATGGACAAGCTGATGCGGCCCTTTGGGCTGAGCGGCAAGAGCGTGGTGCCGCTGATTTCGGGGCTGGCGTGCGCGGTGCCGGCCATCATGGGGGCGCGCACCATCGAGAGCTGGAAAGACCGGATGCTCACCATTTTCGTGACGCCGCTTATGTCGTGCTCGGCGCGCATCCCGGTGTACACGGTGCTGGTGGCGCTGGTGGTGCCCGATGAGTCGTGGCTAGGCATTTTCAACATGCGCGGGCTAGTGCTGATGGGCTTGTATTTGCTCGGGCTGGTATCGGCGCTTATCTCGGCTTTTGCCTTGAAGAAAATCCTCAAAGCCCGCGAGCGCAGCTACTTCATCATGGAGTTTCCAGTGTACCGCTGGCCGCGCTGGAAAAACGTGGGTCTTACTATCGTGGAGAAGGTCAAAGCCTTTATCTTTCAGGCTGGTAAGGTGATTGTGGCCATTTCGGTGCTGCTGTGGGTGCTGGCCAGCTACGGCCCGGGCAACCGGCAGGCCGAGGCCGAAAAGCAGGTGCAACAGCAAGCCGCCGCTCAGCGTTGGCCCGCCGCCGAAACCGAGCGCCAGGTGGCTTCGGCCCGCCTCGAAACCTCCTACGCGGGCACGTTTGGCCACGTCATCGAGCCGGTTATCCGGCCGCTGGGCTTCGACTGGAAGGTAGGTATTGCGTTGCTCACATCCTTCGCGGCGCGGGAGGTGTTTGTGGGCACCATGAGCACCATCTACAGCGTGGGCCAGGATGCCGACCTGGGCACCGTACAGCAAAAGCTCGCCAACGAAAAAGACCTGAACGGCCAGCCGTTTTTCACGCCGGTGCGGGCGCTGTCGCTGCTCGTGTTCTACGTCTTTGCCATGCAGTGTATGAGTACGCTGGCCGTCACCTACCGCGAAACCAAAAGCTGGCGCTGGCCCCTCGGCCAGCTCGTGTACATGACCGGCCTGGCCTACGCCGCTTCGCTGCTGGTGTGGCAGGTATTTAGTTAAGCTGTTAGCTGACAGCTGCTGGCTGTTAGCCTTCCGCAATACAAAAGGCTAACAGCCAGCAGCTATTAGCCAATAGCAAAAAAATGAACTCCTACGAAACCCTGCTGCACCTCGCCTTCCGTGACCCCGCCGACCAGGCCAAGTACCTGACGCCCGTAGCGCTGGGCGCCTACGCTGCCTTTGAAAAAGCCCCGCGCGCCGAGCAGGCGTTTCGCTTCGAGCAGTGGCGGTTGGGCGTGGCGGCCAGCCTGCTACGCCTGGTGGCCGACCTCGGCGACCACGACGAGGCGCGCCGCGCCTCCGATGTGCTGCACCGTGCCCTGAGCACTGCCCGCTCGCCCGAAGACATTGACAAGCAGATTCACAAGGAAACCAAGCTGTTCGACCAGATTTATACTAATCTCTACGTGAACGAGGAAGGCGAGGCGCTGCTCGACCTCTTCGCCCACGCCCTCGACGCCGACGCGCCCGACCTGCTGGCCCAGGTAACGGATGAGGCCGTGGACCAGGCGCGTCAGCTTGATTTTGACGCCAGAAACGAGGATGAAGAGTAATTTTTGATAGTTTGGCGCGCACTGGTACGCCCTACCTTTGCGCTTACGCATGACCCCTATCCAGTACCTCACCACGGCGGCCCAGGTGGCCGACGTGGCTTCCCACCTCGCCACGCTGCCGCGCATCGGCATCGATTTGGAGTTTGACGATAACCGCTACCGCTACGGCCGCCACCTGGCCCTCATCCAGGTGTTTGACGGCGAGGTGGTTTACCTCATCGACCCGCTGCCGCTGGAGCCCGACATGGCCGCCGGCCTGGAGCCGCTGTTTGCGGTGTGCCGCAACCCAGATGTGGCCAAGGTTTTTCACTCCTGCAAGTCGGATATTCTGCTGCTCGACGAGCTGTTTGGCGTGCATTGCCGCAACATCGTGGACACGAGCGTGCAGTTTACGCTGCTGGCCTTAGAGGATAATAATATCTCGCTCGGTCGTCTCATTCAGAGTGAGTTGGGCTTTGAGGTTGATAAGGGCGAGCAGAAGTCGAACTGGCTGAAGCGCCCCCTCACCGAGGCCCAAAAGGAGTACGCCGCCAACGACGTGCTCTACCTCTTCGAGCTCACCGACCGCCTCACCGTGCGCCTGCAAGAGCAGGGCCGCGCCCAGTGGGCTGCCGAAGAAAACCACGCCCTCGAAGCCGTGCGCTACGGCCGCGACGAGCTGCGCCCGCACCTGCGCCTGGCCGGTAAGTACCGCATTACGCCCCAGGAGCTGCCGCTGTTCCGCGAGCTATACGCCCTGCGCGACCGCGTGGCGCGCCAGCTCGACCGCCCCAGCTACATGGTGCTCAGCAACGACCGCTTGGCCGAGCTCACGCGCATGCCCATCGCCTCGCACGGCGCGCTGCGCGGGGCCGGCGGCCTGCACCCCGACCTCAAGCGAGCGCCCTACGCCGACGAGCTGGTAGCGCTGGCCACCGCCGACCTCGCCCCCGATGGCCCGCTGCCCGCCGACCAGCGCCGCCCGCAGCCCTTCCGCCGCCGCTTCAACGGCCCCATCGCGGCTCGCGCCGAGGCCCGCGAAACCCTGCTGCAAGCCTTAAAAAACCACCTGGCCGCCGACTACAGCCCCGTGCTGGCCAATACCGTGCTCAGCAACCGCCTCATCGGCGACGTGGTAGAGCAGGGCAGCCTGGCCGCCCTGCGCCCCTGGCAGCGCCAGTTGCTGGGCGAAACCGCCAGCCAGCACGGCCTGCCGATAAGCGACCTGGAAGCGCCGCTGGCGTAGCTAGCGCAAGGTTTCGCCAGGTAAAAAGAGGTCTCGCAAGGTGTAGCAGTTGCTTACCTTGCGAGA
>NZ_DASTEP010000050.1:0-13863 GCF_035709525.1 Hymenobacter sp.
CCTCTCCAAAAAAGAGGGGGGACTAGGGGGTGAGGTTCACGCGAGGCGAGCCGCCGCCCCAGCTCGGCCAGAAACAGCCCCGCGTGGTAGCCGTCGGCCAGGCCGTGGTGCAGGTTCACCGACACCGGCATTAGTGTGGCCGCGCCTTCCTGGAAAGTCTGGCCCATCGATATTTTGGGCGCGCTATCGGGGTGCGCGAAGCTGCGGGCGTGCGTAAGGCCCGTGAAGCGCACCCACGGCAAAGCCGAAAAATGAATGACATCGACGCGGGCCGTGGCTGGGCTCAGGCGCAGCCCGGTGCTGGCCTGCACGGCCGCGATTTCGGCCTGCGCCCCGCGCACGAAGTCTTGTAAATCATCCTGCTGCTCGATAAAGGAAAAGCTGAACGTGTGGTCGGGCCGCCCGATGGTGGCCGAGGCGTGGATGCGGTCGTAGGCGTACACCTGCTCGCCTTCGATGCGGTAGCGCAGGTTTTCAACCGCGTTCACGGCCTGCACCGTGTGGTAGAGGTAGTACAGAAAAAACGGCACGCCCAACTTTTTGGCTTCGGCCAGCGCGGGCGTGCAGTCTACGTTGGCGACTATGCCGAAGAATGGTTCTTCGAAGCGGGAGAAAAACTCGAAATGCTCGCGCCGGTTCCAGGTGGCGAGGTCGATGGGGTGTTTCATGGAGTTTGGTTGTAGTCGTCCGTCATGCTGAGCGCAGCCGAAGCATCTCTTTAGCTTTACTAATCTTAACCGTTAGAGTTAGTTCAGCGGTAGAGATGCTTCGACTCCGCTGCGCTACGCTCAGCATGACCAATTATTACAACCAGAGACCATGCTCATCGCCTTCGACGCCGACGACACCCTGTGGCCCAATCAGCCGCATTTCGACCAGGTAGAAGCCACGTTTTTCGACATCCTGGCGCACTGCGGCGAGCCCGCCGCGCTGCACCCGCAGCTCTATGCCGTGCAGCGGCGCAACCTGGCGCTCTACGGCTACGGGGCTAAAGCTCTGACGCTCTCGCTCATCGAAACGGCCATTCAACTTACCGATGGCGCAGTCAGCAGCGCCGATATTCAGCGGCTGCTCGATTTGGGCAAGGACTTGCTGCGCTTCCGCATCGAGCTGCTGCCCGGCGTGGCCGAGGTGCTGCCCGAGCTACGCCTGCGCGGCCACCAGCTCATGCTATTGACCAAGGGCGACCTCTTCGACCAGGAAAGCAAGGTAGCCCGCTCGGGCCTCGGCGATTTGTTCGACTACGTCGAAATCGTGAGCGAAAAAGACGAGCCCACTTACCGCCGCCTGTTCCGGCGCTACCACGCCACGCCCGAAAGCTTCGTGATGATTGGCAACTCGCTTAAATCCGATGTGCTGCCGGTGGCGCGGCTCGGCTACCGCGCCATCCACGTGCCCTACCACGCCACCTGGATACACGAGCAGGTGCCCGACAGCGCGCTGGTAGGGGTGGATTTTAAAACGGTGGCCAGCTTGGCCGAGGTGCTGGACCTGCTGCCGTAGGGGCGGCGTTGGGCAGGCTTTGTAGCCCGCGTTTTACAAAGTTTTCCTGTTTTTGAAGCCAGGCAAAACGCGCGTTGTACAGCCCGCGCAACCCCGCGCGGCCGGCCCCAAAAGCCGGGCTTTCTTAACAATGCCCCCCGGCCGCCGTACAGCTATGAGCCAAGCATTGCCCCAGATGCCCCGCTAAAGCTGTTGGATTGCGTGAAAAAAACCGCCCTACTACCGCTGTGCTGCTTGCTCTTAGCCAGCTGCCAAAACCAGGAGCGCGAGCAGCGCCTCCAAAAGAAAGAAGCCGAGCTAGCCCACCGCGAGCAGGAGCTACTACTGCGCGAAAAAGCCCTGGCCCTGCGCGAGCAGGCCGACCAAAAAGCCCAGCAGGCCGCCGACAGCGTGCGCGGACTGCCGCTGGCCGATTCAGCGCTGGTGCGTAACCTGGCCGGCACCTGGGTTACCCGCATGAACTGCGTCGAAACCGACTGCCCCGGCTCGGCCATCGGCGACAGCAAAAACGAGCAGTGGGAATTCAGCTACGACCAGGGCAACGTGCTGGTGAAGGCCTCGGCCAACAACAAGGTAGTGCGCGTGTACACCGGCCAGGTGCAGGGCTCCGAGCTCCAGCTCACGGCCCAGCACGAGGAAGGCGAAACCCAGCCCGACGCCACCATCACGGCCCAGCTCCAGCTCGCCGCCGACCAGCGCCTCGAAGGCCGCCGCGAAATAAGCCGGCCCGACAACTGCCGCATCGTGTACGCCCTCACCCTCACGCGGGCCCCGCAGCCCCTCCTCACCCGCTAAAAATCCGCCGCGATGCTACTGACGCTGTTGCTCAATGCGCTGGATTTTTCGCTGCCGCTGAAAAATCCGGTTATCATTTTTTCCCTGGTTTTATTTATCATCCTCTTTGCCCCGATTCTGTTGCAGCGCATCAAGGTGCCGCACATTATCGGGCTCATCTTGGCGGGCACGCTGGTGGGGCCGTATGGCCTCAATTTGTTGCAGCGCGATAGCAGCATCGTGCTTTTCGGCACGGTCGGGCTGCTCTACATCATGTTTCTGGCGGGGCTGGAAATCGACCTGAGCGAATTCAAAAAGAACCGCAATAAAATCCTGGTTTTCGGCCTCACCACCTTCGCCTTGCCGCTGCTGTGCGGCTCGCTGGCCAGCCACTACCTGCTGGGCTACAACCTGATGGCCTCGGTGCTGCTGGCCAGCATGTTCTCGACCCACACGCTGGTGTCGTACCCCATCGCCAGCCGCTACGGCGTCACGCGCAACCGGGCCGTGACGCTCACCATCGGCGGCACCATGATTACCGACATCCTGGCGCTCATCATTCTGGCCGCCATTTCGGGCATGACGCGTGGCACCGCCGACGCCAGCTTCTGGCTGCGGCTGGGCGGCTCGTCGCTGGTGTTTGTGGGCATCGTCTTTTTCGGGTTTCCGATTGTCATCCGCTGGTTTTTCAAGCGGTTTACCGACAGCGTTTCGCAGTACATTTTCGTGCTGGCGATGGTGTTTCTGGCGGCCTTCCTGGCCGAGGCGGCGGGCGTGGAAGCCATCATCGGGGCCTTCTTCGCGGGGCTGGTGCTCAATCAGTTCGTGCCCCATTCCTCGCCCCTCATGAACCGCATCGACTTCGTGGGCAACGCGCTGTTCATCCCCTTCTTCCTGATTGGGGTCGGGATGCTAGTCGATGTCAGCGTCTTAGTAAAGGGCACCGGGGCGCTGAAAGTGGCCGCCGTTATCGTGTTCGTGGCCATCGTCACGAAGTACATTGCCGCCAAAATCACCCAGAAAGCTTTCCGGTTGTCGCCCACCGAAGGCGACCTCATTTTTGGCCTCAGCAGCTCGCACGCGGCGGCTACGCTGGCCATTATTTTGGTGGGCTATAATATCATCATCGGCGAAACGCCCGACGGCGCGCCCATTCGTCTGCTCGATGAAGACGTGCTCAACGGCACCATTATCCTGATTTTGGTGAGCTGCGCCATCAGCTCGTTTCAGGTCGAGAAGTCGGCCCGCACGCTGGCCCTGGCCGAAGAAACCGCCGCCGACCCCGCCGAAACCGGCGAGAAAATCCTGGTCTCGCTGGCCTACCCCGATATGGTAGACGACATGGTGGAGCTGAGTTTGCTGCTGCGCCCCCGCAAAAGCGCCGTGCCCGTGTACGCCCTGCACATCGTGAGCGACGACGAGGAAGGCGCCCAGGAAACGGCCGGCCGCAAGATGATGGAGCAGGCCCAGCGCCACGCCGCCGCCACCGAAAACAAGGTGCTACCTCTCATCCGCTACGACGCCAGCCGTAGCAACGGCATCATCTACAGCGTAAAAGAGCAGAAAATTACCAGCGTGCTGCTGGGTTTGCACCGCTCGCACACCGCCCAGGATTTCCTCGGCCCCGTGGTCGAGAAGGTATTGGAAAACACTACCGAAGAGGTATTCGTGTACCAGCCCCGGCAGCCGCTCAATACGCTGGCCCGGCTGGTGGCCGTGGTGCCGCCCCACGCCGAGCTGGAGGCGGGCTTTGGGCACTGGCTGGCCACGGTGCGGACGCTGGCCCAGGGCGCGGGCCTGCCGCTGGTGTGGTACGCCGCCCCGGCCACGCTGGCCGTCATCCGCGAGCAGCCGGCCGCCGCCAGCGCCCTCAACGTCTTCTATCATACCTTCGAGAACTGGGATGACTTTCTGATTTTCAGCAAGGAAGTCAAGCAAAACGACTTGTTTCTTATTGTGTCGTCGCGGCCCGGCCACACCTCGCACCTGCGCCAGCTCACGCGGCTGCCCTACTACCTGGCCCGGTATTTCACCGAGAATAGCTTCCTGCTCCTCTTCCCGCACCAGGTGCCCGGCGAGGTAGAAGAAACCGTGGCCGCCACCGCCACTACTGGCGAACCATACGGTATGAAAGGCTACTTCCGGGGGCTGCTCGGCCGGCGCAAGTAGCTGGGGTGCTGCGGGCTGCCGGCTGTCCGCTGGCTGTCCGCTCGTCGTGAAGTAGGCTCGCGGTACGACGAGCGGACAGCCGGAAAAAAGCCGGCAGCCCGCCCCAGGCGTCGCCCTTGTATCAGCAGTAAAAAAGAATAAGCCTAGGACTTACGCAAAAGAGCTACCGGATTAGCTGCGAAGCGGCAGCATGTTGGTAGTAAAGCACTGATACGCAATGTGAAGCCGCAAAGCGGCGGCACTTGACGGTAGCAAGGGAGGTGCCGCCGCTTTGCGGCTCCGGGTAGTGCAACTACTTTAAAGCTACCAACATGCCGCCGCTTCGCGGCTAATTTGGTAGTAAAGCATAAACTTTTGCGCCAGCTGGGTCGTTGCTAAATAGTAAGCTTACTTAACAAGTTTGCCTGGTAACTATGGCTGCCCAAGCTCCCGACTCCGACACTCAGCACCTAGCCACCGAGCTACGCACCGTAGTAACGCGGCTCGTAAAAAAGCTGCGCGCCCACTCGCCCACCCGCGACAAGCTCTCGCTCACCGAGCGCTCGGTGGTGCGCCAGCTCGACCAGCACCCGCACCTGCTGCCCAGCGAGCTGGCCGAGATGGAAAAAGTCACCACTCAGTCGATGTCGCAGATACTGCGCCACCTCGCCGAGCGCGGCTACGTGTTGCGCCAGCCCTCGCCCACCGATGGGCGCAAGGTGCACATCGTCCTTTCCGACGCCGGCCGCCAGCTGCTGCAAACCGCCCGCCAGGAGCGCGACGAGTGGCTGCACGCCGTGCTCACCGAGCAGTGCTCGGCCGCCGAGCTGGCCGCGTTGCAGCAGGTGCTGCCAGTGCTCACCAAGCTGGTTGCCAGTGAATAACGCCTAGGCTATGCCTGGGTTCACGCTAGTAATAATAGAATGAGGCTAAACACTTTCCGCGCGCTGCGAAGCCGCAATTTTCGCCTCTATTTCACGGGGCAGGCCCTCTCGCTGCTGGGCACCTGGATGCAGAAAACGGCCGTGAGCTGGGTTATCTATGCCCAAACCAATTCCAAGTTCATGCTCGGGCTGAGCGTGTTTGCCACCATGTTTCCGTCGGCGGCGTTTTCGCTGGTGGGCGGCGGCGTGGCCGACCGCTACAACCGCTACCGGGTGCTGCTGCTCACGCAGGTGCTCTCGATGGTGCAGGCCGCCCTGCTCACGCTGCTGGTGTTCTTCAAGGCCGATGCGGTGTGGGGCATCCTGGGGCTGAGCGTGGTGCTGGGCATCATCAACGGCTTCGACGTGCCGGCCCGCCAATCCCTGGTGCACGAGCTGGTAAAAGACAAGCAGGACTTACCCAACGCGCTGGCCCTCAATTCGTCCATGGTCAACCTCTCGAAGCTGGTTGGGCCCGCCGTGGCCGGGCTAGCCATCGAGGGCCTGGGCGCCACCGCCTGCTTCGGGCTGAATACGCTGAGCTTTGTGGCCGTCATTGGCTCGCTGCTGGCCCTCAAGCGGCCAGCCTACGTGGCCCAGCCGCACGCCAAAAACATCCTGGGCGAGCTGAAAGAAGGGTTTCAGTACGTGCGCACTACGCCTAATATCCGGTTCGTGATTCTGATGCTGGGGATGGTGAGCTTGCTGGTGCTGCCCTTCACCACCCTGATGCCGGTGTATGCTAAAGATATTTTTCACGGCACGGCTACCACGTTTGGGCTCATCGACAGCTCCATCGGTCTGGGGGCATTCATTGGGGCGCTGTACCTGGCCTCGCGCCCGCCGGGGGCCAACCTGCACCGGATACTGGCTACCAATACGCTAATCTTTGGGGCGGGCCTCATCCTGTTTTCGCATACCACTTGGTACCCGCTGGCCCTGGCGTTTATTGCGGTGGGCGCGTTTGGCATGATGTCGCAAATCACCATCAGCAACACCCTGCTGCAAACCACCGCCGACCCCGCCATGCGCGGACGGGTCATCAGCTTCTACGTGCTGGCCTACACGGGCATGGTGCCCCTAGGTAGCCTGCTGGTGGGGGTAGTGGCGCAGCACATCGGCGTGCAAAACGCCGTGTTGGCGCAAGGCGTACTGGCCCTCGGCCTAGGGGCGCTGCATTGGCGCTCGCTGCACCGCCAGCCCGTGGTGCACACCGAGCTACCCGCCCAGGCCAACTCTACGCAAGGACTGGCGCTGTCGAGCTAGTACTGGCAAATAATAGAGCGAGTGGCACTCGCCAAATGCGTATCAGTTTGGAACCCGAACTTGTAATGGTTTAGGAATTAGCACTTAATAATATCTTTTGGCTGAAGATTTAATAAAGGTTTTTGCTGCGCAATATGTATCAAATAAATCAATAATTTCGTAGGATATTGTTGTTATAGTAGTCATTTTAGATGTAAGGATTTGCGAACGCTGTCGCTCTCCAATAGTTGCTGCACTTTC
Source organism: Hymenobacter sp. (assembly GCF_035709525.1). Classification (GTDB taxonomy): domain Bacteria; phylum Bacteroidota; class Bacteroidia; order Cytophagales; family Hymenobacteraceae; genus Hymenobacter. The sequence continues at coordinate 6,855 of NZ_DASTEP010000050.1, forward strand.
GCGTCCATGAGCTACTGCGTTACGTTTATTAACTAATTCATCGATTGTTGCTCTAGCATTTACTCCAATCGTATAGTCTTTGATTCCAAAAGCGTTTATTACTTCTTCTATAGTTTTAGCCCACACGTTTTGTAGCATAGTAGAGAATAATGTCTCATTAAGTGGCAAAATGCTCTTTTCAGAAAGTTCTGAAAAGAGTTCAGTGGATTTAGGGAAAAATTTGTCATAGCCGCAGTCTTTTAAAGCCCTTAGCTTATTGGCTAACGAGATAGTGCCGAATTGTATGATATAGTGAGATGTTTTGACTCTTTTCGAGGAAATTTCCCTTAGCGCTTGCTCTACTATTTCATTAATGGTTTTTTCTAAGCACGCATAAAGTTGTACTTGAAATAATCCCCTCATTATTTTTAATTCTAAAGGGGCCACTATAGTTGGGTCGCTAGGTTCTAGTGAAACAATGTAATTTAAGTATATTTGAGTTTCATTGAAGCGGCTTCTAGCGTTAGCCCTAACAGTTGTAAAGCTCATATCACAGCGCGTTCACTTACATAGTTGATTCTTTGAATTAGCTTAGCCCTAGAATTCGTAGCTCCTGTTGTTAGCCGGCTCAATTCAGCATCATCAAGTAACTGACTAAGTTTTGGGCCACTTATAGATTTACCAGCGCTGAGTATATCTGCTGCACCAACAGTAATAGCTTCATAGAGAACTATGGGTGTAATATTGGTGCGATTACCTCGCACAATACCTTTTGGCAGTAGTTTATTTAGTGTCAAAAATGTCTTTTCAAATAATTTTTTTAGCTCTGATTTATTCTTAAATGACTTGGTTTTTCTTGACATGTAGTCGTTTAAGAAATCCTTGACGCCATGTTGAAAAAGCTCCCTATCTTCATAATAAGCAAAGAATTTTAACGCTAACTCTTCTGTATTTCCAGTCCTTTCGGCATTTTTCGTCAGTTTTATAACTGACAGAAAATTAGAGTTTTCTGCGCATTCTTTTATGAAATCATTAAAATCACCTAAATACACACAGTTTCTAATTTCCTGAGGGTGCAAAATTACACCTCCTGTGTTTAGTCTCTCAAATAAATCATACCTTGTAGTATAATCGCTTCTGTCATTGAGAACAGTTACTCTGATAGGTCTAGTTTGAAACAATAATTGTAATGATTTGGGTAAATCCTCATATTTCAAGCCATTAACGTTACTAAGCTTATCAAGACCGGTAAGTATTAATTTTTGGCATTTTGGATTTACCTGTTTAATTATTTTCTCGTCGCCAACAAAATTGACAATAGTTGTGAGTCGCTGTAATCCATCAATAACTTCCCAAGAAGAATCCTTATTCGTTGCCATGAATAAGCTCGGAACAGGTATTCCTAAAAAGATGGATTCAATAAGTTGTGATTGCCTTATTTCATCCCATATGAAATGGCGTTGATACTCAGGTGTTATGTCAATTAATGACTCTGAGACCATATCAAATAACTGCCTTACAATTATATCATAACTGTCAAACGCTACCGAACGGCGATTACTTTCGAGTTGCTCTTGAATTTTATTAGCTTCCATTAGAATTGAATTTGAAATGCTATAACGTGTTGTAAGCCTGATAACACTTTACATATTGCGCCGGTACTGCCCGCCGACCTCAAACAGGGCGTTCGTAATCTGACCTAGGGAGCAGGTTTTCACCGTTTCCATTAGCTCGGCGAAGAGGTTGCCATTCTGCACGGCGATTTGCTGCAAGCGCTTCAGGGCGGCGGGGGAAGCGGCGGCGTTGCGGGCGTGCAGGGCTTCGAGCATCGTAATCTGGTACTGCTTTTCCTCCTCCGTGGCGCGGATGACCTCGGCCGGAATGACCGTGGGCGAGCCCTTGGACGAGAGGAAGGTATTGACGCCGATAATCGGGTATTCGCCGGTGTGCTTCAGCATCTCGTAGTGCAGGCTTTCCTCCTGGATTTTGCCGCGCTGGTACATGGTTTCCATGGCGCCGAGCACGCCGCCGCGCTCCGTGATGCGGTCAAATTCGAGCAGCACCGCTTCCTCGACCAGGTCGGTCAGTTCCTCGATGATGAAGGAGCCTTGCAGCGGGTTTTCGTTTTTGGCCAGGCCTAGCTCGCGGTTGATGATGAGCTGAATGGCCATGGCGCGGCGCACACTCTCCTCGGTGGGGGTAGTGATGGCCTCGTCGTAGGCGTTGGTGTGCAGTGAGTTGCAGTTGTCGTAGATGGCGTAGAGTGCCTGCAACGTGGTGCGGATGTCGTTGAAGTCGATTTCCTGGGCGTGCAGCGAGCGGCCCGAGGTCTGGATGTGGTACTTCAACATCTGGCTGCGGGCGTTGGCGCCGTACTTCAGCTTCATGGCCTTGGCCCAGATGCGGCGCGCCACCCGCCCAATGACGGCGTACTCGGGGTCGATGCCGTTGGAGAAGAAGAACGACAGGTTGGGCGCGAAGTCGTTGACGTTCATGCCCCGGCTCACGTAGTACTCCACGAAAGTGAAGCCGTTGGAGAGCGTGAGCGCCAGCTGCGTAATTGGGTTGGCCCCGGCCTCGGCAATATGGTAGCCCGAGATGCTGACGGAGTAGAAGTTACGCACCTTCTCGGTGATGAAATACTCCTGCACGTCGCCCATCAGGCGCAGCGCAAACTCGGTGCTGAAAATGCAGGTATTCTGGGCCTGGTCTTCCTTCAAGATGTCGGCCTGCACGGTGCCGCGCACCTGGGTCAGGGTCGTGGCCTTGATTTGCTGGTACACGTCGGCGGGCAGCACGTCTGCGCCGGTCACGCCGAGCAGCAGCAGCCCTAGGCCGTTGTTGCCCTCGGGCAGCTCGCCCTGGTAGCGGGGGCGGGGCTGCTGCTTGGCGGCAAAAATCTGGTCGATTTTGGCATCTACCTCGGCTTCGAAGCCGTTTTGGTGGATGTACTTCTCGCAGTTCTGGTCGATGGCCGCGTTCATGAAAAACGCCGCCAACGTGGCCGCCGGGCCGTTGATAGTCATGCTCACCGAGGTGGCGGGGTGCGAGAGGTCGAAGCCCGAATACAGTTTCTTGGCATCGTCGAGGCAGGCGATGCTGACGCCCGCGTTGCCGATTTTGCCGTAGATGTCGGGCCGGTGGTCGGGGTCTTCGCCGTAGAGCGTCACCGAGTCGAAGGCTGTGCTCAAGCGCTTGGCCGGCAGGCCTTTGCTCACGTAGTGGAAGCGCCGGTTGGTGCGCTCCGGCCCGCCTTCGCCGGCAAACATCCGGGTCGGGTCTTCGCCCTCGCGCTTGAACGGGAACACGCCCGCCGTGTAGGGAAACTCACCGGGGAAATTCTCCTGCATGGCCCAGCGCAGGCGGTCGCCCCAGCCCAGGTAGCGCGGCACGGCCACCTTCGGTATCTGGTTGCCCGACAGCGAGGTAGTGTGCGTTTTGACTCGGATTTCCTTGTCGCGCACCTGGTACACATACTCGGGGTTGCGGTAGTTTTGGATGGTAGCCTCCCAGTTTTCCAGAATGGCCTGGGCATCGGCATCCAGCCGGCGCAGTGCCTTGTCTTTCTCCTTGGCAAACTCGCCCACCATGTTGTCCGACGCGTGTTTCTCGTCGCGGTAGTGTGCTTCGAGCTTGGCAAACGCGCCGGCCACTTCGGCCATATTCACCTGCTCGGCCACGCGCTTGTCGTAGGCTCGGTTGCTCTCGGCGATTTCGGAGAGGTAGCGCGTGCGGCTCGGCGGAATGATGTACACCTTCTCTGACTGCTCGGCGCTAGTTTCAAGCTGCGAGGCGAATTGCGCGCCCGTCTTCTCCTCCAGCGTGTGGAGAATGGCCCGGTAGAGCCGGTTCATGCCGGGGTCGTTGAACTGCGAGGCGATAGTGCCGAACACCGGCATTTCCTCCAGCGGCGAATCCCAGCGCTGGTGGTTGCGCTGGTACTGCTTGCGCACGTCGCGCAGGGCGTCGAGGCCACCGCGCTTGTCAAACTTGTTGAGCGCGATGACGTCGGCAAAGTCCAGCATGTCAATCTTTTCGAGCTGCGTGGCCGCGCCGTACTCGGGCGTCATCACGTAGAGGCTCACGTCGGAGTGCTCGATGATTTCGGTGTCGGACTGGCCGATGCCGCTGGTTTCGAGGATAATCAGGTCGAAGTCGGCCGCCTTCACCACGTCCACCGCGTCCTGCACGTAGCGGCTGAGCGCGAGGTTGCTCTGGCGGGTGGCCAGCGAGCGCATGTACACCCGCGGCGAGTTGATGGCGTTCATCCGGATGCGGTCGCCGAGCAGCGCGCCGCCGGTTTTGCGCTTGCTAGGGTCCACCGAGATGATGGCTAGCGTCTTCTCGGGGAAGTCCAGCAAAAAGCGCCGCACCAACTCATCGACCAGTGACGACTTGCCCGCGCCACCCGTGCCGGTGATGCCGAGTATTGGTGCATGGTGCGTAGTGCCTAGTGCTTGGGTAGCTACGGGGGTACCTGCCACCGCTGCTTGGGTGTCCTGCTGCTGAAAATCGGCTACCAACTGGCCTTTCACCCGCTCAAACTCCTCGGGAAAGTTTTCGGCGGCCGAAATCAGCCGGCCGATGCTGCGCGCGTCCTTCTCCTTTATATGAGTAACCTCACCGTTCAGCTTCTCACCCGTCGGGAAATCGCTGCGTTCCAGCAAGTCGTTAATCATGCCTTGCAGGCCGAGCGAACGGCCATCGTCGGGCGAGTAGAGGCGCGTGATGCCGTAGCCTTGCAGCTCCTCTATTTCGGAGGGTAGGATGACGCCGCCGCCGCCGCCGAAGATTTTGATGTGGCCCGCGCCGCGCTCCTTCAGCAGGTCATACATGTACTTGAAGTACTCGTTGTGCCCGCCCTGGTAGCTGGTGATGGCAATGGCCTGGGCATCTTCTTGAATGGCGCAGTCCACGATTTCCTGCACCGAGCGGTTGTGCCCTAGGTGAATGACCTCGGCGCCACTGCTCTGAATGATGCGGCGCATGATATTGATAGCCGCGTCATGCCCATCAAACAGCGCGGCGGCCGTGACGATGCGAACGTGGTTTTTGGGCTTGTAGGGGGCGGCGGGGGTGGGATGCATGGGGGAGGGGAAGTAGCGCGGAGTGGCACTCCGCTTTCGGCCAGAGCTAGCCAACTGCGGAGTGTTTTTGACTACCCAAAGGTACTACAACGCCCCGGCGGGGGCGGCCAGGGCAGTAGGAAGCTCTCTATCGTCCTCGGGCGAAGAAGCGTCGGTGATGAATGGTCCAGCGTATTCGCCAGTGCGATTGTCGCTAGCCGTGCTGGTGTCATTGGCTAACGTCGTTATCATAGTATCGTGCTATTTTAACAACTCCACCAGTTCGGGTGGCAGCTTCACAACTCAGGCTAGCGTTTCCTGGCTTGGTGTGCGTGGGCTGGGCACGTCCACATTATGTTGAGTTGGTAGTGAGATGGCTGACTAAAATGTGCCCACAGGGAGCGGTAGATTGAGAAATGCTATTAATAAAATTCTTGTTTATAATGTTTTATAAAAATAAAAGAAGGTAAATAATTGAGCTGAAAAGACGATAAGAGACACTGCTGTAGCAAGTGCCAGCTAGAAGCAATTGGCTCCAAAGGCTACGAAAAGTCTTCGTAGCCTAGGATGAAGTAGCCAATTCTGTTACTTTTGCTCGAAAGCATTCGCTAAAAAAGCATTATCTGAGGCTTACACGAAGAAGTTGGTTTTTCTTTCATGAGGAAAATTATAAACTCAGCTGTAAGCGTAGGAGAATTGGCTATTCTTGACACGCTTGGAAGCGGCCAGGCAGGCTTGCCCGGACGGATGCGCGGGTCTGTGGCGCCTGGTGTATCAGCAATCGATAAAAACACCTCACTCTGAAATTTGCTAGTGCTTGATAATCAATCAATAATATTAAATAGGTTGAGCTTGTGCGGGGTTGTCAACGTAAAACCGTTTACCTTTGACCTAGCCGATTGTGATAGGTGCCAAAGCCCGCTGTCTAAAATTAATTATCGCTGCTTCGCTACTACTAAACCTTCTGATATTTCCCCTTTATTTACCGCACTATAAAAATGAAATTACTAGTTAGCAGTATGACTTTCGCACCCGACCATAGTGGTATATCCATATATGCAACGGATTTTGCTACTTATGCAGCGGAACAAGGCCATACGGTGACGGTAGTAACTGGATTCTCCTGGTATCCGAAATGGGTAAAGCGTCCTGAAGACAAACGTAAATTGTTCAGGACTGACTTATACAAAGGAATGAAGATACTACGGGGGTATTTATACGTTCCTAAACGTATAACTACTATCACCAGGATGATTCAAGAGATATCATTCATTCTGTTTGCCTGCATCAATTTTCTGCGCGCCGGTAAGCAAGATGTTATCGTAGTTTTCACTACTCCCATTAACCTGGGTTTGGTCGGGGTTCTATTTAAGAAACTGTGGGGAGCCAAACTACTGATTAATATTCAGGACTTGCAACTTGATGCTGCCAAGTCTTTAGGAATGCTGGATAAGCTACCTATTACGAATATTATGAACCATCTTGAGCGCTATAGCTACGAGAAGTCCGACTTGGTAAGCTCTATTTCTACGGCGATGGTGGGGCTGATTGATAAAAAAGGAGTAGAGGAAGACCGCCGCTACCTGTGGCCCAACTGGATAGACGTTGCTGAGGCAAACGCCCAAGGCGTGAAAAATGGCTTTAGAAACAAGTTTCCGCAGTATGCTGATAAGATTATTATTGGCTATGCCGGTAATATCGGCGTCAAGCAGGGGTTATCGGTGCTGGTAGATTTGTCAGAGCGATTTAAGCATCGTAATGACCTTATCTTCTTAATCATTGGCCAGGGTGGCGACGCGGATAATCTTAAGAAATACGCACGTCAAAAAGGTACTACGAATCTGGACTTTATAGATTTCCTGTCGCAGGAAGATTATTATAATTTCCTGTCGGATGCAGACGTAGTATTCCTGTCGCAGAAAAAGGATTCGGGTGATGTCTATTTCCCGTCCAAGCTGCTCGGT
>NZ_DASTEP010000051.1:0-42315 GCF_035709525.1 Hymenobacter sp.
GAGAGGGGAGCGAGGGATGAGGCTCCCCTCTCGCGGCTCGCCGGGCGCCGCCAAACGCCCAAACAGACCAATAATCCTCAAAAACCCGCCCCCCGCCGCCCCCCGCCCGCCCGTGAATTTACCCCCGGCAATTACCCAAAACGCCCCCCTGCCTGGTATTAAACCCAGAATAACATTGTACCCCGTAAGCCTGCCCCCGCCTAGCGCGGGGCGGGCCTGCGGGGTTTTTTCGTTGCTTCTTTTTTTACCTTTTTCCCACCCCTTTATGGTGAACTCTACCCTTCGCGGGGCGCAGTGGCTGCGTCCTGTTCGGCTGGTGCTGGCGGCTGGGGGCTGGCTGGCGGCTACGGCCGCTGCCCACGCCCAGTCGACGGCCAACGACCTCACGGCCGCCTGGCTCGGCACCATCGACCAAACCACCCAGACGGTGAGCAACCTGCCCGCCAACGGTCGCGTGGCTCAGCTGCTCTCGGCCAGCGCGGCCTCGGCCGGGGCCTCTATCAAAGTGGTGAACGGCAGCGGCCAGCCCGTGCCCAAATACACTACCCTCAGCAGTGGCCTGAGCGTGGTGGTGACGGCCGCCAGCGGCGCCACCAAAACCTACGCCGTGCAGCCCACCGGCGCGGCCTTGCAGGTCGAGAACCTCGCCAACGCGGCCAGCAGCACGCAGGCCAGCATCACCAACCGCATCTTGAGCGTGAGCGGCAACTCGGAGTTCCACGTAACTGGCACGAGCAACCCGCTCAAGGGCTCGATGATAGACATGCAGGGGGACAACGTGTGGCTGTACTTCGAGGGCGTGCGGCCTTCCAAGTTCAGCCAGCGCCTCTTGAGCCAGGTAACGGTGAACGGGCAGCGCGCCCAGATTGATACCACCGTGCGCCTGGTGCAGTACCTGCAAGGCTGCGTGCTCATCAGCCAGCCCAGTACCTACCAGCCGCTGGAAGCCTTTACGGGCAGCGCCTTTGGGGGCAGCTCGATGAAGTTCAGCCAGTACAGCTACTACAAAACGGCTGACCTCGGGGCGTTCAACGACAACATCGGCTCCTTCAAGCTCAAAAAGGGCTACATGGCCACCTTCGCCGAAAACGCCGACGGCACGGGCTTCAGCAAAGTGTACATTGCGCCCGACAATGACGTTACCATCAGCACGCTGCCCTTGAGCTTGCAGGGGCGCACCTCGATGGTGCGCGTGCTGCCCTGGGCCTGGGTGAGTAAGAAGGGCTGGTGCAGCGCGCCGCTGCTCGGCGACTCGCTGCACTCGGCCTGGAACTACAACTGGAACAATAACGGGCAGTCGTCGCTCGACATGGAGTATGTGCCGATTCGCCAGACGCAGTGGTGGCCGGACTTCAACACGACGAACAACAAGAAGAAGGTCACGCACTTCCTCGGCTTCAACGAGCCCGATACCAAGTCGCAGGCTAACATGAGCGTCAACCAGGCCATCGCGGCCTGGCCGGGGCTGTTGCAGTCGGGCTTGCGCGTGGGCTCACCCGCGCCCACCGATGGCGGGGCCAGCTGGCTCTACACCTTCATGGACCGCGCCGACTCAGCGGGCTACCGCGTCGATTTCGTGGCCCTGCACTTCTACCGCGGGTGCCAGACGCCGCAGCAGTTCTACAACTACCTCAAGGCCGTGTACGACCGTACGCGCCGCCCCATCTGGATTACGGAGTGGAACAACGGGGCCAACTGGACTACCTCAACCGGCTGCCCCAAGCCGACCTACGCCGACCAGGCGGCCAAGATTCAGGCCTTCGTGACGATGCTCGACACGGCGCGCATCGTGGAGCGCTACTCGCTCTACCAGTGGGTGGAGGACACCCGCAAGCTGTTCGTGAATGACGGCGACCCCAGCACCATCACCCCGGCCGGCATCGTGTACCGCGACAAGGTGTCGCCGATGGCCTTCAACCCCAGCCTCGTGCCGCCCACCGTCGTTACTACGCCGCCCATGCCGTTCGGGCGCGGCAACATCGCCGTGACGCGCTACGGCAACGCCGGCTGGACGGGCGGCACCAACGCCACGCTGCCCGTGTACATCGACGAGTACTCGCCCGTCAACAGCACGCTATACACGGCCGGGCAGCTCATGCGCAGCATCCCCATCCCCACGGCCAACTACGGGGCCAACTTCGGCTACGTGGGCTCGGGCATCAAAGTGAACGCCGATGGCGCGCTCGGCCTCTCGCCCGACCGCACCAAGATGGCTTTGGCCGGCTTTAACCTCGGCACCGGCAACACCAACCCCAACGGCGGCAACGCCGCCCGCGTGGTAGCCATCTTCGACGCCGATGGCAACCTCGACACCCGCACCGGCTTCTCGGATGGCAACAGCCAGCCCCTGCGCACGGCCGCCGTTACCGACAGCGCCACCGTGTACATCGCCTACGGGGCCAGCAACCTCGGTCTCAAGCACGCTTCGCTGCCCACTACCGTGAGCAGCACGCCGCGCAGCCGCACCGGCACCACCATCTTCCCGGTTATCAGCCTCAAGAAGATAGCCGTGTACGAGGGCCAGCTCTACTTCACCCAAAACACGACCGGCAGCGCCAAGGTGATGAAGCTGCCCGGCGTGCCCGGCAAGGCTACCACGCCCACGGCCCTGCCCGGCATCCCCAACATGGTGAGCGGCGGCACGCAGCCCAGCGGCTTCGTGATGTTCGACGTGAACCCCAACGTGCCGGGCATGGACTTGCTTTACTACTCCGACGACCCCGTGTCGCCGGCCACCGCCTCGGTGCTGAACAAGTACACCTTTAACGGCACCACCTGGACGGCCCGCGGCACCTACACCGTAACCGGGCTGAACGACAACGCCCTGCGCGACCTCACAGGCACCCTCGTCAAGGGCGTGCCCACGCTCTACGCGGTCAGCCTCACGTCCATCGTGAAGATGGAGGACAAGGCCACGACCTACACGCTGGCCAACACGGCCTTCACCAACAACCTCGCCATCACGACCACGCCGCTCGTGAATACGCAGGCCGCCACGGCCACCAACTACGGCTACCGCGGCATCTCCTTCACGCCCGGCACCCGCGACTCGCTGTATGTGCGCGTGCCCCAGACCATCACGATGGCGGCCATCCCGGACAAGGCGATGGGCGCGGCCGACTTCTACCCAGGAGCCACCACTACCTCGGGCCTGCAACTAGCCTACGCTACCTCGGACCTCAACGTGGCAACCATCAACAATGGCCTCATCAGCATTGTCGGTCCCGGCACGGTTACGATTACCGTGAGCCAGGGTGGCGACTTCAAGTACCTGCCCGCGGCCTCGGTGTCGCGCACCTTCACCGTGCTTAGCGACCTTACGGTAGTGGCCGGCCAAACCATGACAATGGCCGCAGCCGCCAGCTACGGCAACGTAATGGTACAAGGCCAGTTGATGCTGAGCGCGCCCCTCACGGCAACCGGCACCATCACCGTCGCTAGCGGCGGGATGCTGGCTACCAACTGCCAGCCCATCGCGGGCGCGGCCGACTTCACGGTGGCCGCCGGCGGCGAGCTGCGCGTGTGCGACGCGGCGGGCCTCGCGCCCACCGGCACCATGAGCGGCGCGGTGCAAACCACCGGCACCCGCACCTTCAGCCCCGACGCTACTTATCTGTATAATGGCAATAATGGCAGCGTGGCCCAGGCCACTGGCGCGGGCCTGCCCGCTCAGGTGCGCAACCTGATGGTGCAAAACCAGGCCGGCGTAACCCTGAGCGCCCCGCTCACGGTGATGCAGGTGCTGCGCCTCGCCCAGGGCAACCTGACGCTCGGCAGTCAAATGCTAACCTTGCACTCCGACGCCAGCGGCACCGCCCTGGTTGATAACACCGGCGGCGTAGTCGTGGGCACGACCACCGTGCAGCGCTACCTCGACGCCTCGCTGAACCCCGGCCTGGGCTACCGCCACTACGCGGCCCCGGTGAGCAATGCGACGGTGGCTGACCTTGGCACCGCCACCTTCGCGCCGGCCGTGGCGGGTAGCACCTTCGCCACCGTGTACGGCTACGACCAGAGCCGCCTCACTACGTCGGCTAACACCTTCGACCAGGGCTGGGTGGCCCCGGCCGCCCTCACCGCGCCGCTGGCCGTGGGCCGCGGCTACACCGTGAACCTAGCCGGCACCGAGCTGGTAGATTTCACCGGCACGCTCAACAACGGGCCTATCAACCTGCCCCTCATGCGCGGCACGCCCTCCGAGGCGGGCTGGCAGCTGCTCGGCAACCCGTACCCGGCCCCGCTCGACTGGAGCACCGTGACCGTGCCCGCCGGCCTGGGTCAGGCCCTGTACGTGTACAGCAGCAATAGCCAGTACGGCGGCAGCTACCGCAGCTACGTCAACGGGATGGGTGCTTCGCCACTCGTGCCGGCCGGCCAGGGCTTCTTTGTGCGGGTAAATGCGGCCGGGGCTACCCCCACGCTCGCCCTCACCAATGCCAACCGCGTCACCACCTTCGGTACCCAGCCCGCCATGCAGCGCACCGCCGAGCTGCGCCCGCTGGTGCAGCTGCGGTTAGCCGCCCCCTCGGGCGCTACCGATGACACCTACGTGTACTTCGAGGCCGGCGCTACCGCCGCCGCCGATGCTGCCTTCGACGCCGGCAAGCTCCGCAACACGGGTTCGGCGGCCCTCAACCTGTTCTCGCTGGCCGCAGCCGATGAGCTCAGCATCAACGGCCTGCCGCTGCCGGGTGCCGCCAGCCTCGTGGTGCCCCTGGGCGTGGCTGTAACCCAGCCCGGCAGCTACACCCTGCGCGCAACCCAGCTCCTCAACCAAACGGGCGCGGTAAGCCTACGCGACAAGCTCACCGGCACGCTCACGCCGCTGTCGGCGGGCACCAGCTACAGCTTCACGGTGGCGGCGGGTGCGCCGGCCACGGGGCGCTTCGAGCTGCTGTTTGGCCCGGCCACGCCGCTGGGCACCACGGCCGCTGCGCTGGGGCAGCAGATTGAGCTGTACCCCAACCCCGCCCACGGCGCGGTGCAGGTGCTGCTGCCGGCTGCCTTGCAGCGCGAGGCGGTGCAGGCCACGGTGCTCAATGCGCTGGGCCAGCAAGTGCTGCGCGCCACGCTGCCCGCCGGGGCCGCGCTGCGTGCTCTGCCCCTGGGCACGCTGGCCAACGGCGTGTACACCCTGCGCCTCGAAACCAGCCAGGGTATCGCTACCAAGCGCCTGGTGTGTGAGTAGGCTACTTTAAGGGCGGCGGGTAGCGTTTGCCCGCCGCTTCTACGCCAAACGGGCGAGCTGACCAGTGGTCGGCTCGCCCGTTTTGGCTTTTGGGGGCGTGGGCTCGCCGGGCGCGGAACCTCACCCCCCGGCCCCCTCTCCAAAAAAGAGGGGGAGCCTGACGCTGGCGGACGTAGGCCAACGTCGAAAAGGCGTCCGGCTCCCCCTCTTTTTCGGAGAGGGGGCCGGGGGGGGAGGTTCTACGGGTGGCGAGCCTGCCCGCCCCGCCTACTGCACTATCCTACTCAGCACTTCCGAGAACGGCTGGTCGTCGGTGTCGCCGCCCACCGAGCGGAACATGGCAAACACTTCCGTGCGCTTCTTGTAGCCGCGCAGCAGCACGCTGGGGCGGGTGGTCGTCACGCTCAGCCACTGGTGCCAGGGCTGGTCGGGGGCGTCGGTGTAGCGGATTTCGGTGGCTACCGCGCCCAGGGCGCGGGTTACTTTGGCGCAGAGGGTATCGGCCTCGGTGCCGTCGCTGAGCTCGTACTTGCGCGGGGGCTCCAGGGTGGTGCGGCGCTCGGGCTCCTTGGTGAGGTCGAGGCCGGTGCTGAGCAGGGCGGCCTCATTGTCGGGGTAGAGCGAGTTGGCGTAGCGGGCGGTGCTGCTCAGGGCCTGGTTGAGGGCGTCGCGCAGCTGGTAGAGGGCGGCGGTTTGCTCGGGCACGGGGTTTTTGATGGCGGCGGCCGGCGTGTAAGCCGCGAGGGCGGTTTGCAGGTCGCTCACGTAGGGCGTGGCGTCTTTGTAAAAGGCATTGCCCGTGAGGCGGGTGATGCAGTTGAGGGCCAGCGGGCCGATTTTGTCTTTGGTAATGGCGATGAAGCTGGTGCGAAGTAAGCGTGGCATAACGTAGCAGGTGGAAAAAAATGAAACAACGTGGCTAACTGGGATAATTGGCGGCTGGCCCTGCCCAACGGGGGGCACAGAGCCAACCACAAGGGCCCCGCGCTGGGCGGGCGGGGCCGATGACGGGACGTCGGCGACCACGGAAGGCGCATCAGTGGCCACCGATGTGCCTTCGGTGGGCACGGAAGGCGCGTCGGCGGGCGCGGAAATGGCTTCGGCGGGCGCGGAAGGCGCGTCAGTGGCCACCGACGCGCCTTAAGAGGGTAAGGGAGAACTGTGGGAGGGCTGCGAACGGGAGCTGGAGGGTGAGGAAAGGCCGTAGGGGGCGTGGGCCGGGCCCGGCGCGGCTTGCTACGGTTGAGCTTCAAAAGTAAGCAGGCTCGCCCAATAACCAACTGACCATAATATATTTATTTTAGCCAAAGCCTGGGCTTAAGTTGAGATAGCCTTGGCCTGGATGTATCTTTGAAGCAGGCCGGGTGCCCGGCCCGCCTTCCTGTTTTTTATGCCCGAACTCACCTGGCTTGGCAAAGACGCCATTCGCCACCACCATTTGGCCGTGCCGTTCCGGCCGTTTGTGCCCACGGCTGCCTTTGAGGCCCCCGGTACGCCGCCCACCGCCCCCGCCCACCGCATCATCCACGGCGATAACCTCGACGCCCTCAAAAGCCTGCTGCCCGAGTTTGCGGGCCGCGTCAAGTGCATCTACATCGACCCGCCCTACAACACCGGCAATAAGGAGTGGGCCTATAACGACAACGTTGACGACCCTCGTTTGCAAGAGTGGTTCAAAGCGCACCTACCAGTTGACGCCGATGATTTATCACGCCACGATAAATGGCTGTGCATGATGTACCCTCGTTTGAACTTGCTCTATAAGCTATTGAGCAGCGACGGTGTCATTTTCATTTCCATCGATGATAATGAAGTTGCGAACCTTAAATGTATCATGGACGAGATATTCGGGCCACAAAACTTCATTGGGCAGTTTACATGGGTTAGAAAGAAGAAAGGCTCCTTCTTATCCAAGAAGATTCGCAAGATGACAGAATACGTATTGGCCTACAAACGTGTACATGACCAGCCATTGATACTTTATGGTGAGGGTGCTTACAGCGATAAGCAGCAACCACTCATCAACAGACCCAATAATCTAGCTACTCTGGTCTTTCCCCCCAATAAAGTGTTGGCTGTTTTAAAAGATGGGATTTATAAAGCCGGTAAAAGAGGGGACTCTGTATTAGGTCTTGACTTTTCTGATGATTTTGAGGTCAAGGAAGGCTTAGTAATAACGCCTTTGACTGTAAATGGACGCTTTAGGTGGGTACAAGATTTCTTAGATGCTGAACTACGAAAAGGAACTCAGGTAACGCTTTCCAGTAAATTTGGACTTAACGCCTTGCGTCACGACCAAGCCACGAAGATTAAGGCACCATCCTCCCTTATAAACGCGGAATCGGGCGTTGGTACCAACGAAGACGCTACTGCGGAGCTAGCTGCCATCTTTAATAATGAGATAGGAGAGAGCTTCAACTATGCCAAGCCCGTCAGTTTGGTAGAATACCTTATTAAAGCGGCAACATTTGACGACCCTGATGCCATTATCCTTGATAGTTTCGCAGGCAGTGGCACTACACTACACGCAGTAGCCAGCTTGAACGCTAAAGAGGAGATACCCGGCCGGCGGCAGTGCCTGCTGGTAGAGGTAGAGGACTACGCCGACACGCTCACGGCCGAGCGGGCGCGGCGGGTACTGGGCGGCTACGGCGCGGTGGCGGAGCTGGGCGGGCGCTTCAGCTACGGCGAGCTGGGTGCGCCGCTCTTCGATGCGGGCACCGGCCTGCTCGACCCGGCCGCCCCGCCCGCCGCCCTGCGCCAGTATGTGTGGTGGCAGGAAACGGGCACCGCCCTGCCGCCCCCGGCCCCCGAGGCGGCGGCCTGCCACCCCAGCTACCTGGGCACCGCCCCCGATGGCAGCCGCGTGTACTTCGACTACGCCCCCGCCACCCCCAGCACCCTCAACGAAGCCTGGCTAACGCAGCTAACCGTGGCCGCCCCCCGCTACGTGGTATATGCCGATGCCTGCACGCTGCCCCCGGCCTGGCTGGCCGCCCAGGGTATCGTGTTCAAGCAAATTCCGCGCGACCTGGGGGCCTGGTAGGGGCGGGGAGGGGGCGGGCCCGGTGGGCGCCTGACCTCACCCCCCGGCCCCTCTCCTTGGGGAGAGGGAGAGCCGACCGCAAACACACGCGAGAGGTCATAATTACTCGTCAGGCTCCCCCTCTCCCCAAGGAGAGGGGGCCGGGGGGTGAGGTCAGGCGCCCACCGAGCCCACCTCCCGGCAAAAAAGCTCCGCCCCGCCCCCTTTCTCTTCTTTATTCGCCTATTCCTGCATGGTACTCAAGTCTTACCTCCAACAAGTGCTGGCCGACCTGGGCCGCTACGCCGCCCTGTATGGCACCGGGGCCTACACCCCGGCCGAGGCCTTCGCCGCCTTCTGGGCCGGGCACCCGCGCACGCCCTTCGACGTGGCTACTGGCCAGCCGGGCCAGTTTCTGCGCCCCTACCAGACCACGCCGGCCCTGGCGGCGGTGCCGCAGCTCACGGTGAAGGTGCCCACCGGGGGCGGCAAAACCTACCTGGCCTGCCACGCGGTGGGGCAGCTGCTGGGCGCGGCCCCCGCGGGTACGCCCCGGCTGGTGGTGTGGCTGGCCCCCTCGCTGGCCATCGTGGCCCAAACCCTAAAGGCGCTGCGCAACGGCCGCCACGCCTACCGGCAGGCCCTCGACGTAGCCTTCGGCGGCCGGGTGGCGGTGATTGACAAAGACGAGCTGGCGCAGGGGCAGGGCCTGCTGGCGGCGGCCCAGGGCGAGCAGCTAACCGTGGTGGTGCTGTGCCTGGACACGCTACGCACCGCCGACCCCGACAACCGCAAAGCCTACGAAGCCAACAGCGCCAACCTGGCCTTCGTGAGTGCCTACGCGGGCCACCTGCCCGCCCCCGTGCCCCGGCCCGACGGCACCCCCACCGACCCCACCGCCACCATGAACGTGCTGCGCGCCCTGGCCCCGGTGGTGATAATCGACGAAAGCCACCACGCCAAAACCACGCTCAGCGACAAGCTGCTGGCCGCCCTGAGCCCGCGCTTTGTGCTGGAGCTGACCGCCACGCCCCGCCCGGCCAGCAACCTGCTGGCTTTGGTGAGTGCCCAGGCCCTGAAGCAGGAGCACATGGTGAAGCTGCCCGTGGTGGTGCAAAACCGCTACCGCAAGGCCGACGTGCTGGGCGGGGCCAAGCTGTGGCAGGAGCGCCTCGAAGCCCTGGCCACCGCCGCCCACAAGAAAAAGGGCGCGCCCTACGTGCGCCCCATCGTGCTGCTGCAAGCCGAGGCCCGCACCGCCACTGCCACGGCCCCCTACGACAAGGTGAAGGCCGACCTGCTGGCCCTGGGCGTGCCCGAAGCCCAGATAAAGATAAAAACTGCTGACCGCGACGAGCTAAAAGACGTGGACCTGCTCGCGCCTGGCTGCGTAGTGCGCTACATCATCACGATAAACGCGCTGGCCGAAGGCTGGGACTGCTCGTTTGCCTACATCCTGGCCTCGGTGGCCAACCGCAGCAGCCCCGTGCAGGTAGAGCAGCTGCTGGGCCGGGTGCTGCGCCAGCCCTACGCCACGCCCCACCCCGAGCCGCTGCTCAATTGCAGCTATGTGCTCACGGCCAGCACCGACTTTCAGGGGGCGCTGGCCAACATTGTGGCGGGCCTGCAAGTAGCTGGCTTTACGGCCACCGACTGCTACCGCGCCCCCGATGCCCCTGAGCCCACCCCGGCCCCTACCACGCCTGGCCAGCAGCACGGCCTGGCCTTCGGGGCCGCCGACGCCGAAGAGCTAACCCCCGCTGACTACGCCGCTCAAGCTGCGGCCGCCGCCGCACTGGCCGCCCCCGCCCTCGCCGCCCCGGCCGACTACGCTGCCCCGGCCCTGGCCAGCACGGTGGGCACCACCGCCGCAGGCAGCCCCGCGGGCGCGCCCACCCCGGCCGCGCCTGCCCCGGCCGTGGCCGCCGCGGTAGCCGCCCTGGTAGAAGGCCAGCAAACGATGGAAGCCGAAGCGCTGGCCGCCTTCGAGAAAACCGAAGCCGCGGCCGCCGCCATTGCCGCCGACCCCACCCTCAGCCCCAATCCCGTGGCCCAGCAAGTACCCGGCTACCCCATGCGCGCCGACGTGGCCGCCGCTGCCCAGGCCCTGCGCCTGCCCAATTTTATGGTGCCCACTGGCAGCAGCTTGTTCGGCAAGTACGCCCCGCTGGCCAAGGGCAGTTTGCTGGCGGGCTTCGACTTGAGCTTGCAAAGCATCGACATCGACTTTCAGCAGCAGGCTGAAGCGCTGCGCGTGATAGACTTGCAGGAGCAGGCTGACCACTCCTACACCCCCATCATCCGCAAGGCTGACGCCCAGCTGCGCGAGCCGCTGCTGGCTTACTTTCGGGCGGCCTCGCCGCTACGCCAGCGCCAGGATGCGGCCCGCGCCATCGGTAAGTTTTTTGGGAAGAAGCTCGACTACTTGCCCGCCCCGGCGGTGCAGGCGTACGTAGAGCGGGTACTGGCCCCCTTCGACCCCGAGCAATTGCGCGCCGCCTACGCCGACCCTGCCCACTACGCCAATGCGGTGTACGAGCACCTCGACCACCTCACGAGTGTCCACGCTATGAAGGTGTTTGACCAGCGCATCGACACCAACGGCATCGACGTGGTGCCTGACTACAGCTTTCCGGCCCAGCGCGTGGTGGGCAAGGTGGCGCTGCCGCTCCTGCGCTCGCTCTACGCCAAAGAAGAGGCCGGCAACGGCCCCGAAGGCGACCTGATGCAGCTGCTGGCCGACGCCGAAAACGTAACGTTCTGGACCCGCAACCCCGCCCGGCCCGGCGAAGGCTTTCGCCTCAACGGGCCGTTGGTAAATCACTACCCTGACTTCATCGTCCATACCGCCAAAGGCAACACCCTGCTGCTCGAAACCAAGGGCGACATCTACGACAACGCCGACAGCACATACAAGCGCCACCTGGGGGCAGCCTGGGCGCTGGCGGCTGGCAAGCAGTACAAGTACTTTATGCTGTTTGACAAGAAAACGGTGGACAAAGCCTACCGGCTCGATACGTTTGGGCCGGTGCTGGCCGCGCTATAGGTAGGCCGGGCGGCCGGCGGCGGCGAGGTGTGGCGCAGCCGCACTATATGGCGGGCAAGCCGTATTTTTCGGGCGCGTTCTGGCTGTTTCTACTCCCTGTTCCTGTGTGCCATGCTCTCCTCGCCCGCCGACTTTGAGGTCGTCTTCGCAGCCCTGCCCGGCCGTGTGCTGCTGCTGCTGCCTGATGCGCCCACCTACACCATTGCCGGCATCAGCGACGACCTGCTGGCCTGGCTGGGGCTGAGCCGGGCGGCGGTGCTGGGCCAGGGCCTGGCGGCCCTGGGCGCGGGGGCGGCGGGCGCGCGGCGCGCGGGCTGGCTGGCGGCGGTACGCGCGTCGGTAGGGGCGGCGCTGGGGGTAGAGGCGGGCATGGGCGCGGCCGGCTCGGGCACCGGGGCCGCCCCAGTGCCTGCCGTGGGCCACACCCGGCCGGTGCCCGGCCCCGATGGCACGGTGCGCTACCTGCTGCACACCACTGCTGTGGCCCCGGCAGCCCCCGCGCCCACGGCCAGCCACTACCACACCCTGCTGGAGGGGCTGCACGCGGGCACGGCCCTCTACCTGGGCCCCGACCACATCATTGCCTACGCCAACCCGCTCATCTTACGCTACTGGGGCAAGGATGCCCGCGTGCTGGGGCTGCCGCTGCTGGACGCCCTGCCCGAGGTAGTGGGCCAGCCCTTTCCGGCGCTGCTGGCCCAGGTGTATGCCACCGGGCAGCCCTACGTGGGCACCCGGCAGGCGGCCGCGCTGCGCGTGGCGGGCGAGCTGCGCACGGCGTACTTCGACTTTACCTACCAGCCCCTGCGCGATGCCGCGGGCCAGGTCTACGGCATTCACAACACGGCCATCGACGTGACGGCCGAAGTGCTGGCCAGCCAGCAGCTGGTCGAAAGCGAGCGCCGCTTTCGGGCGCTGGTCGAGCAGGCGCCGGTGGCCATTACCCTCACCCGCGGTCCCGAGGTAGTGGTAGAGAGCGTGAATGCGCCCATGCTGCGCGTGATGGGCAAGGCCAGCGCCGCTGAGGTGCTGGGCCGGCCCGTGCAGGAGCTGCTGCCCCACCTGGCCTTGGAGGAGGTGCTGGCCATTGTGAAAAACGTGACTGCCACCGGCCAGCCTTACTACGGTAGCGAGGTGCCCGTGCCGATGCCCGATGCGACCGGGGTGATTGGGCAGCGCTATTTTAACCTCAGCTACACGCCGCTGCTGGAGGCGGGCATGCCGCAGGGTGTGATACAGGTGGCCGTGGACGTAACCGAGCAGGTGCGCGCCCGCCAGCAGCTCGAAGCCAGCCAGGCGGCGCTGCGCGAAAGCGAGGAGCGCTTCCGGAGCATGGCCGATGCCGCGCCTACTCCCATGTGGGCCGTAAACCCGGTGGCCGGCACGCGCTACGTCAACCGCGCCTTTCTGGAGTTTCTGGGGCTGACGCTGCCCGAGTACCTGGCCACGAACTGGACGGCCTACCTGCACCCCGACGATGCCGAGGCCGGCCGCGCCCTGATGAGCTTGCCCATCGAGCAGCGCGCGCACCACGCGCAGGAGTACCGGGTGCGCCGCCACGACGGCCAGTACCGCTGGCTGCTGACCCAGGGCGCGCCCAACTACCACGCCAGCGGCGTACTGCACGGCTACGTGGGCGCGGCCATCGATGTCACCGACCTCAAGGAGGCCAACGAGCGCCTGGCCCGCACCAACGCCGACCTCGACAACTTCATTTACACCGCCAGCCACGACCTGAAAGCGCCCATCACCAACATCGAAGGGCTGCTGACCATGCTGGAGCGCGCGCTGCCGCCCGCCGCCCGCGTGGGCCACACCGACAAGGTGCTGACCTTGATGCACCACTCGGTAGAGCGCTTCCGGCGCACGCTGCGCGAGCTCACGGCCGTGGTGAGCTTGCAGCAAGACTACGCCGAAGCGCCCGCGCTGGTGAGCCTGCCCGCCGTGCTCGACGAGGTGTGCCTCGACCTGGCCCCGCAGCTGCGCGAAGCCCGCGCGCACGTGGTGCGCGAGCTGCTGGACTGCGTGCACATTCGCTTTTCGGCCAAGAACCTGCGCTCGGTGGTATACAACCTGTTCAGCAATGCCCTCAAGTACCGCGCCCCCGGCCGCCCGGCCCTGGTGGAGCTAGCCTGCCACGCCACGCCCCTGCACCACGTGCTGACGGTGCGCGACAACGGCCTGGGCTTTGAGCCCGCGCGGGCCGGGCAGCTGTTTGAGCTGTTTGGGCGCCTGCACGGGCACGTGGAGGGCTCGGGCGTGGGCCTCTACCTGGTGCGCCGCATGCTGGAGAATGCGGGCGGCCGCATCGAGGCCACCGGCGAGGTGGGAGTGGGGGCCACCTTCACGGTGTACTTCCCGCGCTAGGGCGGCGGGCCGGGGGCGAGCGGCGGGGTAGGCGGGGGCGTTGTAAAATAAAAACGGCCGCCCGCGCCGGTAGTAGGGCAGGGCGCAACAATCTTTATACCTGAATGCAAAATAATAGCCGCCCTGTGGCCGTTGGCAGCCGGGCGGCCCCGCGAAAGCCGCGGCCTGACTGCTTCACTTTCTGCCCGCTACCTGCCTGACCATACCCTTACCTGTTTCTTACTGATGAAGTACCCCCTCGCGCTGCTGCTCGCCACGGCCGCAGCCGCCCCGGCGTGGGCGCAAGCCCCGGCCGCTAAGCCGCCCACTCCCAAAGTAGTGGCCGGCACCGGCCAGCTGCGCGGCCAGGTGCAGGACGCGACCACCAAAAAGCCCGTCGAGTACGCCACCGTGCTGCTGCTGCCCGCCGAGGGCACCAGCCCCATCGCCAGCGCTACCGCCGACGGCCAGGGCCGCTTCGAGCTGACGCGGCTGCCGGCTGGCAGCTTCCGCTTGCAGCTCAGCTTTGTGGGCTACGCGCCGCTCATTCAGCCCGTGACGGTGACCAGCGCCGCTACCGACCTGGGCACGCTGACCCTGGCGGCCAGCGCCAAAACGCTGGGCGAGGTGAGCGTGACCGGCCAGCGCCCGCTGGTGGAAACCCGCCCCGACCGCCTCGTATACAACGCCGAGCAGGACGCCACCAGCGCGGGCGGCACCGCCACCGACGTGCTGCGCAAAACGCCCCTGCTCAACGTGGACGTGGACGGCAACGTGCAGCTGCGCGGCTCGTCCAACCTGCGCATTCTTATCAACAACAAGCCCTCGGCCATGCTGGCCGGCAACCTGGCCGACGCGCTCAAGCAGATTCCGGCCGACCAGATTAAGGCCATTGAGGTAATTACCTCGCCGTCGTCGAAGTACGACGCCGAGGGCTCGGGCGGGGTCATTAACATCGTGCTCAAGAAGAATAACTTGCAGGGCACTAATGGCAACATCGGGGCCGGCGTGGGCAACCGCAACCAGAACGTGAACGGCTCCTTCAACGTGCGGCAGGGCAAGCTGGGCGTGAACACCCGCCTGAGCGGCTACTACAACACCTACCCGTACCGCTCCAGCACCAGCCGCACCGACTTTACCTCGGCCGGCACGGGCTACTTCAATCAGCAAACCACTTCCAGCAGTGAGGGCACGGGCGGCTACGGGCAGGTCGAATTGACCTACGACCCTTCGACCAAGCACAGCTTCACGCTCAGCGCCAACGGCAACCTCTACCGCAGTAACTCGCCGCAAAACTTCGTGAGCCAGTACAGCGGCATTCCCGCGCTCGACACGCTGTACGCCCGCGACATTGCGCAGCGCTACGTAGGGCGTAATTACGATTTTAACGCTGGCTACACGCGCACCTTCGGCCCCGAGCAGCCCCGGCGCGAGTGGAGCGTGCTGGCTCAGCACACGCGCAGCACCAACACCGGCCGCTACTCGCTGGAGCAGTACCATGCCGCCGCCATCGAGGCCGGGCCGCTGGAGTACCAGGAGCGCAACAGCAACCTCTCGCGCAACCTGGAGACCACCCTGCAAACCGACTACACCCACCCGCTCAAGGAAAAGAACACGCTGGAGGTGGGCGCGAAGGCCATTCTGCGGCAGGTGAGCAGCGACTACAGCCTCGACACGCTGCTGCGCGCCCGGCAGGTTGACTTCGCCCGCAGCCCGCGCCGCTCCAACGCCTTCGACTACCAGCAGGACGTGGCGGCGGCCTACGGCACGCTCAACGCGGCGGCCGGCAAAAAGTACAACCTCAGCCTGGGCGCGCGCCTGGAGTATACGCGCCTCGAAGGCGAGTTTGCGGGGGCGGGCAGCAGCTTCACCAGCTCTTACCTCAACGTGCTGCCCAGCCTCAGCGCCACGCGCACGCTCAAGGAGCCGGGCCACACGCTGCGCCTCAACTACTCGCGGCGCATTCAGCGGCCCAACATCTACTACCTCAACCCCTACGTGAACGTGCTCACGCCCAACAGCGTGTCGTATGGCAACCCCGAGCTGTCGCCCGAGTTTGCCAACAACTTTGAGCTGAGCTACAGCACGTTTAGCAAAAAGTCGTCGCTCAACGTGTCGACTTACCTGCGCTACGTGGGCAACTCGATAGAAAGCTACAGCCGCTACAACGAAACCCTGGCCCGCACCGAGCGCACCTTCGGCAACCTGGCCACCAACGCTACCTACGGCGTCAGCTTCTACGGCTCCATCAAGCCCGTGGAAGCCTGGAACATCAGCGGCAACGCCACCGTCAATTACACCCGCCTCAACAGCGCCGCGCTCGACCGCAAAACCCAGCTCCTCACGGCCAACTTCGGCTTCAACTCGTCCTGGAAAATCAACAAGCAGTACTCGTTGCAAGGCTTCAGCGGCTTTAGCACGGGTGGCGTGGGCTTGCAGTCGCGCTACTCGGGCTACTCGTACTACTCGCTGGCGATTCGGAAGAATATCCTCAAGGAGAAAGGCGACCTCAGCCTGAACGCCAGCAACTTCCTGACGCCGGGCCGCGAGTTTCGCAACTCTACCACCACCGACCAGTTCACCAGCGAAAGCGTGAGCTACCAGTACCAGCGCACCATCCGGCTCTCGTTCAGCTACCGCTTCGGCAAGCTCACGACCAACAACGCCCGCCGCCGCTCGGTGCGCAACGACGACTCGAAGGGCGGGGGCGACTCGCAGTAGGAGGGGAGCGCGGGCAATGAAGAAAGGCAAAAATCGTCCGTCATGCTGAACGCAGTGAAGCATCTCTACCGCTTCATTGTTGGCTGTACAACGAAGCGGTAGAGATGCTTCACTGCGTTCAGCATGACTCGCCTTTGTGCACCAAATGCGCTACTTATCACCCCGCGCCAGCTTCAGCGCCGCGTCCAGAATGACATCCTGCCCGAGCCGTACCGATTCAATACTAGGGTTTACCAACACGTCGGGCACGATGCCGATGGCGTGGTGGCGGCTGCCGTCGGCGTTCAGCACCCGCCCGCCGCTGTAGCCGATGCTGAGGCCGCCTTGCAGCGCCATTTCGGTGCGGACGCCGTTGGCCCCCGAGGTAGGGCGGCCCACGAAGGTGCCCAGGTGCAGGCCCCGCAGCCACCCCAAAAAGGTTTCGGGGCGGCTCTGGGTCACGGCATCCGTCAGAAAATACGCGCGGCCGGGCAGGTGCTGCGGGCCGGGCGCGAAATGCACTACCTGGGGCACGTACTGCACGCCTTCCTGGTCGGGCCGCAGCATGTGCAGCGCCGACACTATGCCGATGTCCTGCGGGGTTTTCAGCAGCAGGGAGATGAGGGAGAACATGTCGCCCCGCGGGTAATTGCGGATGTCGAAAATAACGGCCTTGGCCTGGGCCATCGTTTGCACCTCGCTGGCGCTGAACGTGCCTTCCAGCGTAGCCAGGTTGTAGTAGTAAACGCCGGGCGCCAGCCAGCCGTTGGCCGGCGGCTGGGGCAGCCACATGCCGTAGTTTTTCTGGCGCGGCAGCGTCACGGTGCGCAGGCTGTCGCCGCGGCGCAGCTGTAGCGCGGCCGGCCGGTCGGTGGGCGTGCTGGCCAGCGACCAAAAAGCCTGGTACTCCTTCATTTGGGGCGAGCCGGACACGTAGCGCGCCCGCTCGGCCAGCACCTGCTCCACGGGCACCCCGTCGATGGCTTCTACTACGTCGCCGCGCCGCACCTGCGGGGTTTCCTTGGGAAAGGGTACGTGCGCCACCACCACCCGGCCTGCCGCCCGCCCAAAGCGCAGCGGTAGCCCGTAGCGGCGCGGCTCCTCAAACGTGGTGCTCACCCAGGCGTGCCCGTCGTTGAGGGAGGCCAGCAGCAGGCGCATAGTCGCCACAAAGCCCACGGTGGTGTTGTCGGCGTAGGCGCGGCGCAGCGTCTGGTGCAGCAGGGTGTCGGGCGGCACGCTGGCGCTGCCCCAGTAGGCGTAGCCGTGGCGCAGGGCGTTCCAGCTTTCCACCACGTCGGCCAGGCGCACTTCGGGCAGCCCCAGGGTGCGCTCGCCCTGGTAGCGCAGCCACTCGGCGGGGTAGCGGGCCCGGTCGGCGGGCCGCACGTGCAAGGCATTGAGATTGAGTGAATCGCCTACTGGGTAGGTGTGGGCCGCGTCGGCGGCCAGCGCCAGCGGCACGGTGCAGCTGATGCCCGGTGCTACCTCGCGGCTTACGTAGTCGCCGAGCTGCGACTGCTCTTTGAAGAGCGGCTCAGCCAGCAAGTCGGGCGAGGTAAAAGCCAGTTCCACAGCTTGCGTTTCGGCCAGTTCGCCGGCCGTGCCCGACTTCAGCGGCAGCCATACCTTTTTGCCTTTCACGATGACTACCGCCGTTACGCGCAGGTTGTCGTCGAAGCCAGGCGGCACACTGAGCGACAGATTCAGCCGCCGGGCCGCCGAGTCGATTTTGCCTTTAAACAGGTAGTGGTTGCCGGTGGCGGCTACGGTCTGGTGGAGGTAGCGCTGAGTGGCGCGGTGGTTTTCGACGCCGCCCAGCGTTTGGCGGTGCGTGAGGGCAAACGTGGCTTTGGGGCTGTTCTGGCCGTGCCGCCAGCTCAGGTCTATTTCATAGGGCAGGCCCGCAAAAGCGCTGACGTTCGCGTTGGTGGCTAGTGGCATTTCCTCGGCCACGGTACCGGGCCGGCCCAGCCGCACGCCCTGATATGCCTTGACCTGGCCGGTATAAATGCCATCGTGCTGCCACGACACCACCCGCGTAGCCTGCGCCGCCGCAGGCGGCCGCAGCGCGGCCGGGTCGAAGGCCACCGGCTGACTGGTCGGAAACACCCGGATGGTCGGCCCCAGCGGCTGAAACAGGTCGTTCAGGGCTTTAATCAGCTCGGCGTCGTCGCGCACGGCCAGCATCTGGCGGCTGCCTTTGGTGGCCAGCATCGGCCACGAAATGGTCTGCGCTTCGTCCGACGGGTGGAAGTAGCGCACGTAGCCAAAGAGGCGGGCGAAGGCCGCCATGTTTTTCTCCTGCTGCCGGGTCAGGTGCTGCTGGGCGTGGGCGGCGGGTGCCAAGGCCAGCCACAGCAAGGGGAGAAGTAGTCGAAGTTGGCGCACGAGTAGGGTAGAAGGTGATGGGTGAGTAGGGCAGAGGAGGCCGCCGCCCCCGGCTACCGTTGCAGGGCATTGGCAAAATACCGCCCGCCCGCCGCTACTTCTACTTCGCGGCGGCGGGCAGCAGCTTGGCCAGCGCCGCTTGCAGGCGCGGCCCGTAGAGGTTGATGCCCACGATTTTGCCGGTCGGGTCGATGAGAAAATTTTGCGGCACGCTCGTTACGCGGTAGCTCAGGGCCGCCGCGTTGCCATCCACGCCCTTTAGGTCGGAGGCCTGTGGCCAGGTCAGGTCGTGCTCGCGGATGGTGCGCAGCCAGTGCTTCTGGCTGATGTTTTTGTCGAGCGAGATGCCCACTACCTCAAAATTGCGTCCCTGGTACTGCTGGCGCAAACTGCGAATGATACCAAAGCCCAAGCGGCAGTCGTCGCAGCCCGAGGCCCAGAAGTCGAGTAGCACGTATTGGCCCCGGAAGTCTTTCAGCGCAAGCGTTTTGTTTTCGGGCGTGAGCAGGGAGAAGTCGGGCGCGGGACTGCCGAGCGCCACCACTTGCAGCGATTGCACCAGCCGCCCGTAGGCTTGGCCGGGCGCGCTGTTGCGCAGGGTAGGGCTGAGGGATTCATACAAAGGGGCCACTTCGTCGTACTGCGGCGGCCCCAGGTGAAAGGGCTGTAGTAGTATATCGAGGCTTGCCCAAGAAGCGGGATTATTCTTTATAAAATTGAGCGCTACCTGTTTGCGCTGCTGCTGGTCTACTATGTTCTGCTCCCAGGTAACAACTCTCAGCTGGGTAGGCCGGTGAGAGAGAAGGTACCCCAGGAAAGCTTCGTCTTGCTTCATAAGCCGCTGATAGTCCTGCGTGGCCCGGCCGCCCCGTACGGTAGCAAACCGTAGCACAGCGCTTGGGCTCGTTATCAGCAGCGGCCCCGGCTCCAGAAAAATAGAGGCGCTGTTGAAGCTAAAGGGTCGCGCCAGGTCGGGCGTTTTGCCGTCGGCGGCCAGCACTACCTGCGCCCGTTTGGGCACGTCGCTGGTGCCGCGCAGCTCAAACGCCCCGTTGTGCAGCCGCGTCGAGTCGAGCAGCCGGCCGTTATAAAGCAGATACACCTTGGCAGTAGCGGGCTGTGGGGCAATTTTGCCTTTGAGCTGGTAGGGGAAGGGCGTTTGCGCGCCGGCCAGCAGCGGTAGCAGCAGCCCTAGTAGCAGTGGTTTCATGCGATGATTGGGGTTAGATAGGCGATTTTATATAATCGCGCAAGTAACCGGTTTTATTTCATAGTCTCGGACGTCGCCGCGCTAGTCGCCTGCGCCGTCGGCCAAGCTGGCCAAGCCAAATAAGCTGCTTTTCGCTAAGCCCTTGCGAGTGAAGTAGCGGTCCGGCCCGCGCGGGCGCTGCCTGATACGCCCCCCGCTTTCACCGAAAACGCCCCCGCGCCGCCCTGGCTGGCCGGAGTAGTATTGCGGTAGCATTGCCTACCCCGGCTTTTAGCCCTGGCCGCAACTATTGCCGCCTTTTCCCATCCTTCTCTTCATGTCCGATTTTCGTTTGCCCCTGGCCGCCGTGCTGCTAAGCACCGGCCTGGCCGCCGCCCAGGCCCCCGACCCCGCCGAGTGGCAAAACCCTCAGCTTACCCAGCAGGGCCAGGAAGCGCCCCGCGCCAGCTTCCAGCTCTATGGCCAGCCCGCCGACGTGACCGCCGCCGACCCCGCCCGCTCGCCCTGGCACCAGAGCCTAAACGGCACCTGGAAATTCAACTACGTGGCCCGGCCCGCCGACCGGCCGCTGGATTTCTTCCAGCCCGGCTTTAATGATGCCGCGTGGCGGCCCATTCAGGTGCCCGGCAACTGGGAGGTGCAGGGCTTTGGCATTCCGATTTACACCAACATCACCTACCCGTTTCCGCGCAACCAACCCTTCATCGACGCCAGCAATAACCCGGTGGGCACCTATCGGCGCAGCTTTGCGGTGCCGGCCGCGTGGGCGGGCAAGCAGGTGCTGCTGCACTTCGGGGCTATTTCGGGCTGCGCGTTTGTGTATGTGAACGGGCAGCGCGTGGGCCTCAGCAAGGCGGCCAAGTCGCCGGCCGAGTTCGACATTACCAAATACCTCAAGCCCGGCGACAACCAGCTGGCCGTGCAGGTAATGCGCTGGCACGACGGCAGCTACCTCGAAGACCAGGACTTCTGGCGGCTCTCGGGGCTGGACCGCGACGTGTACTTGAGCGCGCTGCCCGCGCACACAATTTGGGATTTCTTCGCCCACGCCGACCTCGACCCGACCTATAAAAACGGCCAGTTTGCGGCCGACGTAACCCTGCGCAGCTTTGCCGGCGCACCCGCCGCCCGCCTCACCGCCGAGGTGCTCGATGCCAGCGGCAAGGTAGTGCTGCGCCAGCAGCAGGCCGTGGCCGCGCCCACCGGGGCCGGCACCCAGGAAGTCAAGCTCAGCGGCAGCATCCCGAAGGTGCGCCCCTGGAGCGCCGAAATGCCCAACCTCTACCAGTTGCGCCTGACGCTGACCGACAACGCGGGCAAGGTACTGGCCGCCACGGGCAGCAAAATCGGCTTCCGCAAGGTCGAGATTAAAAACGCCCAGCTCATGGTGAATGGCGTGCCCGTGGAGGTGCACGGCGTGAACCGCCACGAGCTGGAGCCCACCACCGGCCGCGTAGTCACGGAGGCCGGCATGCGCCGCGACCTGGAGCTGATGAAGCAGCACAACATCAACGCCATCCGCAGCTGCCACTACCCAGACGACGAGCGCTGGCTGGCCTTGTGCGACGAGCTGGGCTTTTACCTCGTGGATGAGGCCAACATCGAAACCCACGGCTACGGCGCCGAGCTGCAAGGCTGGTTCGATAAAACCAAGCACCCCGCCTACCTGCCCGAGTGGAAGGCCGCCCATCGCGACCGCATCAATCGGCTGGTCGAGCGCGATAAAAACCACCCCAGCGTCATTATCTGGAGCATGGGCAACGAGTGCGGCAACGGGCCGGTGTTTCACGAGGCCTATACCTGGCTCAAGCAGCGTGACCCGTCGCGGCCCGTTTCCTTCGAGCAGGCCGGCGAAGATGTCGATACCGACATCGTGGCCCCCATGTACCCCGGCATGGAATCGATGCGCCGTTACGCCGAGGCCACCGACAAAAAGCGGCCCTACATCATGTGCGAGTACTCGCACGCAATGGGCAACAGCAGCGGCAACTTCCAGGAGTACTGGGACTTGATACGGAAGCACCCGCACATGCAGGGCGGCTTTATCTGGGACTGGGTTGACCAGGGCCTGGCCACCAAAACGCCCGACGGCCGCCCGTTCTTCGCCTACGGCGGCGACTTCGGCGGCTACCACCTCCAAAACGACGAGAACTTCTGCGCCAACGGCCTCGTGGCCGCCGACCGCACGCCCCACCCCGGCCTGTTTGAGGTGAAGAAAGTGTACCAGGACATCCGCTTCGAGGCTGCCCAGCCCGCCAGCGGCCGCGTCACGGTCATCAACTGGTTTTCCTTTAAAGACCTGAGCGACTACGCCTTTCAGTGGGAGCTGCTGCGCAACGGCGCGGTAGTGAAAACCGGCACCTTCGCTGTGGACAAGCTCGGCGCCCGCCAGCGCAAGGACGTGAAACTGGCTTTGCCGAGCATGAAGCCGGAAGCCGGCGCCGAGTACGTGCTCAACGTATTTGCCAAAACCAAAACGGCCGCGCCGCTCGTGCCCGCCGGGCACGAAGTAGCCCGCGAGCAGTTCGTGCTCACGCCGGCTACCGCCTACTTCGCGGCCGCCCCGGCCCCAGCCGGTACGCTGGATGTGAAGCGCGACGGCGACAAGCTGACTTTCACGGCCGGCGACGTGCGCGGCGAGTTCAACACCAAGCAGGGCCGCCTCACCGACTACCGCCGCGGCGAGCAGCGCCTGCCGGGCTACTTCCCCGAGCCGTATTTCTGGCGCGCGCCTACCGATAATGACTTCGGCAATGGCATGCCCGAGCGCCTGGGCGTGTGGCGCACGGCCCACGCCGCCCGGCGCGTGCAGCGCGTGGCGGTGGGCGAGCAAACCAGCGCCGGCCTGCCCATCACGGTCGAGTATTTGCTCGCCGACCTCGGCGTGCCCTACACCGTGGCCTACCTGGTGCAGCCCGATGGCGCGGTGCAAGTCACGGCCAGCATCGATTTGAAAGACAAAACGCTGCCCGAAATGCCGCGCTTTGGCATGCGCATGGAGGTGCCCCGCCGCTACGACCAGCTGCGCTACTACGGCCGCGGGCCCTGGGAAAACTACAGCGACCGCAACACCGCCGCCTTCATGGGCACCTACCAGGATTCGGTGCGGCGCTCGTTCCCCGGCACCTACATCCGGCCCCAGGAGTATGGCTACCACACCGATACGCGCTGGCTCACGCTCACCGATGCCACCGGCCAGGGCCTGCGCGTGGAGGCCGCCGGGCAGCCCATCTGCTTCAGCGCCTTGCCCTACCGCACCGAAGACCTTGACCCCGGCCTGAGCAAAAAGCAGCAGCACCCCACCGACCTCAAGGCGCACCAGCAAACCTGGCTGCACCTCGACCTGGCCCAGCGCGGCGTGGGCGGCGACAACAGCTGGGGCGCCCTGCCCCACGACCAGTACCGCCTGCTGGCCAAGCAGTATAGCTACAGCTACACGCTGCGCCTGGTGAATTAGCGCACGTCTGTCATGTTGAGCGCAGCGAAGCATCTCGGGTGGGGTAGTAATCAATTCGTTTACTGCGCCACGCGAGATGCTTCGCTGCGCTCAGCATGACAGACGTGCGCTAATTACTTTCCACCCATATCTTCAAGCATAAAATGCCAAACCCCTGCGAAACCCTGCGCCTGACCCTGCGAAACCCTGCGCGAAACGTTGCCGGGTTGGTATCGGCGTTGCTATTAATTACCCTCGCCGCCCGCGCCCAGACTACCTCCCTCGTCGGCCTGGGCTGGGCCAAAAACAACGTCAACGGCGCGATTTTCCGCAAGAACTCGGTCGTGAGCCAGGGCCAGAGCCAGTACGTGGCCTACTACGACTCGGCGGGCTACGTAACCCTGGCCAAGCGCCAGCTGCCGGCCGGGCCGTGGCAGGTGCAGCGCACTGACTACAAGGGTAATGTGAAGGACGCGCACAACGTCATCAGCCTTATGGCCGATGGCGCGGGCTACCTGCACCTGAGCTTCGACCACCACAACAACCCCCTGCACTACTGCCGCAGCACCGCGCCCGGCACTCTCACGATGGGCCCGCTGGAGCCCATGACCGGCGCGCAGGAGCAGAAAGTCAGCTACCCTGAGTTTTATCGCTACCCCTCGGGCGATTTGCTGTTTATGTACCGCGACGGCGGCTCGGGCAACGGCAACCTCGTGCTGAACCGCTACGACGTGAAAACCAAAAAGTGGACGCGCCTGCACGACGTGCTCATCGATGGGGAGGGCAAGCGAAATGCCTATTGGCAGGCCTGCCTCGATGCGCGCGGCACCATCCATGTGTCGTGGGTGTGGCGCGAAAGCCCCAACGTGGCCTCCAACCACGACATGGCCTACGCCCGCTCGCTGGACGGCGGCCGAACCTGGCAGAAAAGCACCGGTGAGCCGTACGCGCTGCCTATTACCGAGGCCACGGCCGAGTACGCCGCCCGCATCCCGCAAAACTCGGAGCTCATCAACCAAACCGCCATCACGGCCGATGCGCAGGGCACGCCCTACATCGCCAGCTACTGGCGGCCCCAGGGCACGCAGGTGCCGCAGTATCAGCTCATTTACTTGCAGGGCCGGCAGTGGCAGACCGCCCAGATTAGCCGGCGCACCACGCCTTTCAGCTTAAGCGGGGTGGGCACGAAGAAGATTCCGATTTCGCGCCCGCAGCTGTTGGTTTCAACCCAGAAAGGCAAAACGGCCGCCTACCTGCTCTTCCGCGACGCCGAGCGGCAGGACCGCGCCTCGGTGCTGCAATGCCCGGATTTAAGCAAAAAGCAGTGGACCGCCGCCGACCTCACCACTACCTCGGTGGGCAACTGGGAGCCCAGCTATGATACCGAACGCTGGAAACAGGAGGGCGTGCTCAGCCTCTTCGTGCAGCGCACCGGCCAGGGCGATGGCGAAACCCTCGAAAACCTGCCCGCCCAGCCCGTGCAGGTGCTCGACTGGACGCCCGGCCCGCCCGCGCGCCCGGCCTCGGGCACGGCCGCGCCCGCCCGCGCCGAGAAATACAAGCTGGTCTGGGCCGACGAGTTTGAAAAAGCCGGCCCGCCCAACCCCAAAAACTGGCAGTTCGAAACCGGCTTCGCCCGCAACCACGAGCTGCAATGGTACCAGCCCGACAATGCCCGCTGCGAAAAGGGTTTGCTGGTGATTGAGGCCAAGGCTGAAAGCCGCCCCAACCCCACCTACAAGCCCGGCAGCACCGACTGGCGTACCAGCCGCCCCACCATCACCGCTACCTCGGCCAGCCTTAATACCCGCGGCCGGCAGCAGTGGCAGTACGGCCGCTTCGAGATGCGCGCGCGCATCGATGCCCGCGCCGGCCTCTGGCCCGCCTTCTGGACGCTGGGCGTGGTCAAGCCCTGGCCCAGCAATGGCGAAATTGACATTATGGAGTATTACCAGGGCAAGATTCTGGCCAACGTAGCCAGCGGCACCGCCCGGCCCTACACCGCTAAGTGGCACTCCGAAACCAAGCCCGTGGCCAGCTTCGCGCCCGACTGGAGTAGCAAGTTCCACGTGTGGCGCATGGACTGGGACGCCGAGGCCATCCGCCTCTACGTCGATGACGAGCTGCTGAACGAAACGCTGCTGGTCAATACTGTGAACCAGGACGGCACCCAGTTCAACCCCATGAAGCAGCCGCACTACGTGCTACTCAACCTAGCCCTGGGCGGCGACAACGGCGGCGAGCTGCCCGCTACCAGCCTGCCCAGCCGCTACGAAATCGACTACGTGCGCGTGTACCAGCGCCCGTAACGCAGTGCAGCCAGCCAAGGCTTTTTGGAGAGTAGCCGATGGGCCATGACCGAAGATTGTCGAAGTGCTTGTTATAAGGTAGATAGGTTGGCGGGCTGCGCTCCGGTGGGGGCTGATTTCCGGCCATTGTGCGGCCGCTTACGTATGAAGTAGGTCGCGACGGGCACGTTGGCTGCCTGGCCCCAGTGGGTGAGCTAGCCAACGTGCCCGTCGCGACCATCTGAACTGCTTTCCATGTTTCCTACGCACCATTACTTTTCCAACGCCGTCGGCTCGGTCGACTATGTGCCCCATGAAGGCTACCTCTATTTGCATTGGTCGGGCCAACCCATGACCGGGCCCGAGTTTCGGGCGCTTTACGTGCACGCCCACAATCTGCTGCGGCGCTACCCGCTGCACGGTATCCTGGCCGACCACCGCGCCATGCCCGCTGCCCCGGCCCCGGCCGACCGCGACTGGCTGCTAGGCACTTGGCTGCCGGCCGTGCTCGAAGACACCCACTTGGCGCGCTACGCCGCGGTGCCCACCCTGGAGCCCGCTCACCGCTTGCATACGCCGGCCGTAGCCGAGCAGCTGCGGCGAGTGCTCGCCACCGCTTTTTTTGAGGAATTGCCGCCCGCCATCGACTGGCTGCGGCCCAGGCTGGCCGAGTAACGCTGGTGGCCTTGTAGGTGCCGCAGCATAGTGCCTTGGCCAAGGTAGCGCACTACACCCACCAAAAAGCTTTACGCTCCCTGCTCATTACTGCACAACTCATTTGCGTGTTGCAGAGGAACAGCTGAATTTTACCCGCCCGTAATCGCTCGTAAAGATTGGTTTTATGGGCCACGAAAGGCACCCTGCCGAGGGCACTGCCAACCCAGAAAATACATGCGTAGCCCAGCGGCCTTAGCCCACGCCGCGTGGGCGGCAGCATCAACGCAATAACCGGCGCGCAAACAGTAGAAAAACCGAAGGGGGTAGAAATACAAAAAGCCGCTTCGAGGCGAAGCGGCTTTTGTTTTAAACAACTGACAAGCAGTGCTTTGTAGTCCGTAGGGGAATCGAACCCCTGTTGGTAGAATGAAAATCTACTGTCCTAACCCCTAGACGAACGGACCGGGTTATGGTAAGCTGGCAAGCGTAATAAAAAAGGCAAAAGCCTTTTAGTAGTCCGTAGGGGAATCGAACCCCTGTTGGTAGAATGAAAATCTACTGTCCTAACCCCTAGACGAACGGACCGTTTTTGTTTTGGTGGTGCAAAGGTACGATGGTTTGACATTAAACCAAATGTTGCGCCCAATAAACGCGGTTGCAAATAAAAACAACGCTGATTTTCAGCCTGAAAAAAACAGCGGGCCCGGCGTATTGGTTAGGGTAGGCAGGAGACACAAGGAGGGCCCTTCGGTAAAAGAGCCTCAACGCGTACCTTCGCCCCACATTTCACTGGTGCCGCCTTGGCGGCCCGCTCTACTTCCATTTTTCCCAACACCATGGCAAAAATTAAAGTCGCCATCAACGGCTTTGGCCGCATTGGCCGCCTCACCTTCAAGTCGCTGCTCGGGCGCGACAACGTGGAGATTGTGGCTATCAACGACCTGACTGACAACAAAACCCTCGCCCACCTGCTGAAGTACGACTCGGTGCACGGCCGCTTCGATGGTACGGTGAGCTACGACGACAACAGCCTGACCGTGAACGGCCAGCACATTGCCGCCCTCGCCGAGCGCGACCCCAAGCTGCTGCCCTGGAAAGACATGGGCGTAGACGTAGTACTGGAATCGACCGGTCGCTTCGTAGACGAGGCCGGCGCGGGCCAGCACATTACGGCAGGTGCCAAGAAGGTCGTGATTTCGGCCCCGGCTACCGGCAACATCCCGACCGTAGTGCTCGGCGTGAACGAAGACACGCTGACCGGCGACGAGACCATCATCTCGAACGCCAGCTGCACCACCAACTGCCTGGCTCCCATGGCCAAAGTGCTGAACGATGCCTTCGGCATCGAGAAAGGCTACATCACGACGGTGCACGCCTACACCTCGGACCAGAACCTGCAAGACGCGCCCCACAAAGACCTGCGCCGCGCCCGCGCCGCTGCCTACAGCATCATCCCGACCAGCACCGGCGCCGCCAAGGCCGTGGGCCTGGTACTGCCCGAGCTGAAAGGCAAACTCGATGGTATCGCCATGCGCGTGCCCATTCCGGACGGCTCGACCACGGACCTGACCGTGATTCTGAAAAAAGAAGCTACCAAGCAGGAAATCAACGAAGCCATCAAGAAGGCTGCTGAAGGCCCCATGAAGGGCATCCTGGAGTACAGCACCGACCCGCTGGTGAGCATCGACATCGTGGGCAACCCCCACTCGTGCATCTTCGACTCGGAGCTGACCTCGACCAACGGCACGCTGGTGAAGGTAGTGGGCTGGTACGACAACGAGTTTGGCTACTCGACCCGCACCGCCGACCTCATCCAGAAGCTGGGTGAGAAAATGAATGGCTAGTTAATAGTGCTTAGGTGTTGGTGCCTAGTACTCGGCTATTCTAAAACATACCTGATAACTAGGTACTAATACCTAAGCATAACTAAAAAAGGCCTGCCTGCTAGGCGGGCCTTTTTTAGTGTCTTTTTTAAATAATCGCCTGCGGGCGAGGCTGAGCAGCATGCCGCGTACTTGTTTTATTTTCAACCCCACGGCGGGCACCGGCCGCCGGGCCGAGTTTCCGGAGCTGTTGGCGCGGCATTTTGGCTCCGAAAGCCAAGGCGACTACGTGCTGCGCCCCACCGAAGGCCCCGGCCACGCCACCGCGCTGGCGCGGGCGGCCGCCGCCGAGGGCTGCCGCGTGGTGGTGGCCGTGGGGGGCGATGGCACCGTGAACGAGGTAGGGCAGGGGCTGCTGCACCAGGAAAACACCGCCATGGGCATTGTGCCGCGCGGCTCGGGCAACGGCCTGGCCCGCCACCTCAAGGTGCCCCTCAACCTGGGAGCTGCCCTGCGGCGGCTGCGGCAGCCTGCCTTTAGCCGCATGGACGTGGGGCGGGTCAATGGCCGGCCGTTTTTTTGCACGGCCGGGCTGGGGTTTGATGCGCGCGTGAGCCAGGTGTTTGCCCAGGCCGGCTCGCGGGGGCTGAGTACCTATTTGCGGGTGACGTTCAGCGAGTACCGCACCTTCGAGCCGGTGCCGGTGGTGGTCGAAACTAACGGCGCGACGCTTGAAACCGACTGCTACGTGCTGGCCTTCGCCAACGCCTCGCAGTACGGCAACAACGCCTACATCGCGCCCGATGCCAACCTGCAAGACGGCCTGCTCGATATGTGCCT
The DNA here is from genome assembly GCF_035709525.1 of Hymenobacter sp. GTDB lineage: Bacteria > Bacteroidota > Bacteroidia > Cytophagales > Hymenobacteraceae > Hymenobacter. The sequence goes on from NZ_DASTEP010000051.1 coordinate 28,951, forward strand.
CATGAATGCGCTGCCGCCCTGGCGCGCCGTGCAGGTAATGCTGGGCATGGCCCTGGGCACGCTGCCGCGCACCGGCGGCGCGGCCTATCGCCACACCAGCTACGCCACCGTGCGCGCCGCCGCGCCCATCGGCTGCCACGCCGATGGCGACTACTTGGGCCACGGCACCGAGTTCACGTTTGACCTGCTGCCGCTGGCGCTGGAGGTAGCCGTGTAGTAGAGGATAAGGTTCTGTTTATTCGATAATTAGGGTTGCAGCGGAGCCCCAGCGGGGCGACCCGTCGGTAGTAAATTATCGGCCTAGATATCCTAAAGCCCCGTAGGGGCGACCCTATCGACTGGTGGGGTCGCCCCTACGGGGCTTTAGTTGCTTTGCTACCATCAGTTGCTACCGATGGGTCGCCCCGCTGGGGCTCCGCCGTAACTTTGGTTTGCTGTTTAGGTCGCAGTATTAATTTCAGCTGAACCGAAGCTTTTTACCAAGTCAGACTGTTAAGCTGCCACCACCAAAATCAGCTGCTTTAAACCAGAAGAAAATGGCCCAGGATTTTATTAAAGACTTGCAAACCGAGTTGCAGCCCGCCCGGCAGCAGCTCGTCGACCACTCGCTGTATTACCGCATTCGCTCGCTCGAAGATTTGCGGGTGTTTATGGCGCACCACGTGTTTGCGGTGTGGGATTTTATGTCGCTGCTCAAAGCCTTGCAGCGCGACCTCACCTGCACCACGCTGCCGTGGGTGCCCGTGGGCAACCCCGCCACCCGCCGCCTCATCAATGAGATAGTGCTGGAAGAAGAAACCGACGTGGACCCCGAGGGCCGCGCTACCAGCCACTTCGAACTGTACCTGCGCGCCATGCGCGAAGCCGGGGCCGACACCGCGCCCGCCGAGCGCCTGCTCGCCGCCCTGGCCGAGGGCGCCAGCGTGCCCGCCGCCCTCGCCGCCGCCGGGGCCCCGGCGGCCGTGCAGGATTTTGTGAAGCACACCTTCGCCGTCATCGCGGCCGGGCAGCCGCACGCCGTGGCGGCGGCCTTTACGTTTGGGCGTGAGGATGTTATTCCTGACATGTTCCGGCATTTGGTGGCCGACCTGGGGCGGCGTTTTCCGGGCCAACTCGACACATTTATTTACTACCTCAACCGCCACATCGAGCTTGATGAGGAAAACCACGCCCCGCTGGCCCAGCAAATGGTGCGCGAGCTTTGCGGCACCGACCTGCTGCGCTGGCAGCAGGCCGCTGAAGTAGCCCAGCAGGGCATGGCCGCCCGCGTGGCGTTCTGGGATGGCATTCAGGCGGCGCTGGCCCACGAGCCGGCCGCTGCGTAATTTGTAGGTATTATGAAAAAAGACCAGCGCCAGGGCGTGGTGTACTCCACCAACCCCGACTTCTCGTACCAAACCACCGACGAAACGGAGGCTACCACGCTGCCGCCCCAGCAGCAGCAGCTGCGCGTGCAGCTCGATAAAAAGCAGCGCGGCGGCAAGCAGGTTACGCTCATCACCGGCTTCGTGGGCCGCGACGAAGACCTGCAAACCCTGGGCAAGCTCCTCAAAACCAAGTGTGGCGTGGGCGGCAGCGCCAAAGACGGCGAAATAGTAGTGCAGGGCGACTTCCGCGCCAAGGTGCTCGAAGTGCTGCTGAAAGAAGGCTACAAAGCCAAGCAGATAGGCGGCTGAGTAGGACGAAGGCGGCCAGCGGGCCATCTTCGCCCCATGAAAACACCGATACTGCTAGTAGCGAGCCTGGGGCTGGCCCTGGCCGCGCACCCAGCGCAGGCCCAGGTATTTCGGCCGGGCTGGGTGCTGCTCGCGCAGGGCGACACCCTGCGCGGCGAGGTAGAAGACAATGCCTGGGAAGAAGCCCCCAAGCAAGTGCGGTTCCGGGCCGCTGCCGGGGCCGACATTAAAACCTATGCCGCGCCCGAGCTGCGGGCTTTTCGCCTGCGCGAAGGGCGGTTCTTTCGCCTCGAAACCCTGCCCCTGGACCGCGGGGCCCAGAAGCAACTGAGCTACCTGACTACCTGGCTGACGCGTAGGCCCCAGCCCGAAACCTTTCTGGCGGAGGTGCTGGTAGACGGGCCCGCCAGCCTGCTGCGCACGGCCGTGGCCGATGTGCAGCACTACTACGTGCGGCGCGCCGGCCAGCCGGCGCTGGAGCTGGCCGAGCGCTACTACCTCCAGCAGCAGAACGGCCGCCAAACCATCGCCGATGGCAACAACTACCAGGGCGAGCTGCTGACTTATTTTGGCGACTGCCCGGCGGCGGTGCAGGCCATTGGCCGCTTTGAGGCGCCGGCGCTGGTGGCAGTGGTGCAGGCCTACAACCGCCAGTGCGCCACGCCGCCGCAGGCGGGCATCGAGTACCGGCGCGCAAGCCCCCATCGGCTCATTGGGGGTTTTGCGCTGGGGCTGGTGGCGGGCGGGCGCTACACGGCGTGCCAGCTACAGGCCGCGCCGGCCAGTGCTGGTGCCACCCTGGCCGGCCTCGAAGTGGGCGGTGGTATCCGGCCCGTTGGCGGGATGTTTTTTGATATTCTGGCCCCCGGCCGGCACCTGGCCCTGCACTTCACGGGGCTGCTCACGCGCATTGGCCGCCGCCAGGAGCTAGCCACGCCGAGTCCAGGGCTGGTAGCTCAGCTCAACAACCAGGTAACGCTGCTGGAAATGAGGTTGGGTGGCCGCTACTTCTGGTCTTCGACCCGGCGCGGCCAGCGTTTCTTCGTGGGCTCGGGCATTAGCACGCCCATCGCGCTGGGCAGCTCCGAGGCCAGGCTGTCTTATTACAATGCCAACGGGCAGTTTCTGGACGGCAGCTCCGTGCCCGATGCCTACCCGTTTGGCACCCTGCCCTACCTGGAAGTAGGCGTGCAACAAGGACGCTTTACGCTGGCCGTGGATGTGCGCCTGCAAACCCAGGATACCTACCGCATTCTCAGCTATGCCCCGCAGCCGCAGGCCGGGCCAACGTTTTTGCTTAGCCAAGAGTCGTACAGCGCGCGCAACTGGTACCTCGGGGCTACGCTGGGCATCGCGCTGTGGCAGGCGCGCTGAGGGAAAGCAGGCACAATTGGTTTAGCGTGCCGGTCCCGCGCGAGTAGTTAAACTTGATAGCCGCCAAGCAAATAGCCCGGCCGCGACGCCCACCTGGGGGCTTCGCGGCCGGGCTATTTGCTTGGCCAGCTGGCTACTCCTTCACCTGCTCCAGCGAGCTGCCGCTGTTGAGGTCTTTGTCGATGCGGCCGGGGTTGCCGGCGTACTTCACCTGGCTGCCGCTGCTGAGGTCTACTTTCAGCACGTCGGTAGCGCGGACCTTGGCCTCGGAGCCGCTGCTGAGGTCGACCGACGCCTTGGTGGCGCGCAAGCCCAGGGCATTGAGCGAGCTGGCACTGGAGCCATCCACCGACAGCTCGTTGGCCGAGCCGCTGAGGTCGGCGTGGGCGGCGCTGCTGAGGTCGATTTCGAGGTGCGGCACGTTCACGTTGAGGCGGGCCGAGGCGGCGCTGCTGGCGTTCACGCGCAGGTCTTCGTCGCGGAAGCCGCTCACGTCGGCCTGGCAGGCGGCGCTCAGCTCGAGGCGCTTGAGGCGGGGTAGGGTCACGGTTACCAGGATGGGGCTGCGGTTGCCGCCGAAAACTGAGAATACCCCATTGTTGCGGCGGTTGCGGATAAGGAGCCGGTTGCCGCGTACTTCGAGGCGCACCTCCTCGAGCGCGCCGGGGCGGGCGGCAGCTTCGGCCTTGTAGCCCTCGCCTCGGCGCACTACCACCCGAAACAAGCCGGCGGCTTCGATTTCGCTGAATTCCTCGTTGCCGTTCAGGGTTTTGCGGCCAGTGCCGTAGTGGGCGGGGTCGGTGTTGAAATTGGGCGCGCTGGTGCTGATGTGCACCGTGGGCTCGTCGCCGTCGGTGTCCACGCGCAGCTTCATTTTGGTGCCGTTGGCGTCGATGTCTACTACGTCGTTGCCGTCGTTGTCCGTGTCGTTATCCGCGTTCTCATCCTCCGAAGCCGGGCAGTCGAGGCACTGAAACTTGCCCTCGCGGGTGAGGCGGGCGCGGTAAGAGCGGTCGCCGTCGGTATCGGGGCGCTCGCCGCCGACGAAGTTGCCGTCGTCGAGCAGCCGCACGAAGGTGGGCGTGAGGCGGTACACTTTGCCTAGGGGCAGGTGCAGCGTGAGGTTGAGGTGCTGGTCGCGAGCGGGGGCATCATCCTTTAGCCGGAAGCCCGAATCAAACGTGATGGTCGAATCGCGCTGCGTGATGCTGTATAGCATCGTTTGCTGGGCCGTGAGGCGGGCCGCTTCTTCGGTGCGGCCGCTGGCCCGAAATTCTTCTTCTACATAAGGCGCAGCCCCGCTGTCGGCCAAAGCTACGTCGAGGCCAACCCACTTGGTGCTTTCCTCAAAAGTGCGCACGTCGAGTACAATGCCCCGGCCCAGCATGCCCGGAAAGCGCTGCGTGGTAGTGTAGCTGCCTTTAGCCTGGAAATTACGAGCGGCCTGCAAGCCTGCGGCCGTCGAGCCCACTACGCCCAGTAGCCAGAGCCCCAGCAGTATCAGGCCAGTATTGCGCCCCAGTATCCAGCGGCGCATAATTAGCCGCAAGCCCAGCAGGATGAGGCCCACGGCCGGAATGCCGGCAAGCAGCCCCCCGGCCATCGCGCCCCAGGGCGACAGGTTGCGGGCAAACTCTCCGAACTCGTTGTCGAATACAAAGCCGTTGCTCGTGTGCTCTACGGCCGTGAAAGGAATGATGCTCAAGGCCGCGCCCAGCGCCATCAGCACGCCAAACAACCAGGAGCTACCCCACACAAGCAGCAGCCCGCCCACCAGCCAGCGAATAACGGTGCCCAGAAAAGAAGCCGCCGGCTTGGCGCTGCGCGCCGCGCCTTCTAAGAACGTGCCCACCGAGCGGCTGCCGGCCGGCGTAGTAGCATCGCCCTCAAAGGCATTGGTACGCAAGGTGTTATCGATGCCCGAAAGCGTGACGGCGTCGCCGCGCATCTGCATTTTCTCCGACACGGTGAGTGCTGCTGGGACTACTATCCACAGGATAACGTACACAACCACCGTGCTGCCCACCGTGAGAAAGGCCCCGAGCAGAAACAATACGCGCACCAGCACCACATCGGTGCGGAAGTAAGCGGCCAGGCCAGCGGCTACCCCGCCCACTTTGCCCGTGTCTACGTCGCGAAACAGCCGGCGCCCGCGCAGTGCCGTACCAAAATCGAGCGTGTCGATGGGGGCGGGGGCATCGTCGCGCTTGGGCAATGCTATCCACAGCACCACGTAGGTGACTACCGCCAGCACCAGCAGCTCTTTGGTGCCGCCGAAGTAGCCCGGCAGAAAGTGCGTGAGGGGCTTGGCCAGCACCAAAGCCAGGAAAACCAGCCGCACTACCAGCGGGTTTATCGCAAAGTACTGCGCCAGGCCGGCGCACACCCCCGCAATTTTGCGGTGCGCCAGGTCGCGGTAGAGGCGGCGGGGCTGGCCATCGGCCGGGCGCTGGCTGTCGCCGTAGGGCGGCGTGGCACCGCCCGTGTAGCCGCGGCCGAAGCCGGCCGACTGGCTGGCGGCCGAGGGCTCGGCGTAGGCTGCGTCGTCTTCGTCGGGCTCGGAGGCAAAGTCGCTCACGCGGCCCATCTTGGCGGTCATTTCCTCCACGTCGGTGAGGGTAATGACTTGCTTCACGGCCGAGAGGCGCGCCGAAAACAGCTCGGCAATGCGGCCCTCGATGTCGGCCACTATCTCCTCGTGGCCCTGGTAGCTGGCAAAGTGCGCCTTCACCTCGTGGAGGTAGCGGCTGAGCACTTCGTAGCCATCATCTTCGATGTGGAAGATGATACCCTGCAAGTTGATACTGATGTTCTTTTTCATGGGAAAGGCCGCAGGCGGCGAAGCGCGGCAGTTAAAATTCAGTGCTTGGTGCTTAGAGGTTTGTGCTTGGTCGGGTGGGTGCTTGGGGCTGGGCTTCGGTGAGTTCTCACTAGGCACCAGGCACTAAGCACAAGGCACTAAATAGGGCGGCGGGGCTGGCGAATGATGCCCACCGAGAGGGCCATTTCTTCCCAGGTCTGGCGCAGCTCTTCCAAAAACTGGCGGCCCGAGTCGGTGAGCGTGTAGTATTTGCGGGGCGGGCCGGAGGTCGATTCCTTCCAGACGTAGTCGAGCAGGGCGGCATTCTTGAGGCGCGTGAGCAGCGGGTAGAGCGTGCCCTCCACCACTATCATGCGGGCTTGGGTGAGCTCCTCCAGCATGTCGCTGGCGTAGGCCTCCCCGCGGCCGATAATCTCCAGAATGCAGAATTCGAGGATGCCTTTGCGCATCTGCACCTGGGTGTTCTCTAGTTTCATGGGCGGTATGGGCTAGTAGTAGGTGAGGAACAGTACAAATGTAGTACAGGTACTTTGTATTGCATAATACTTGGTGTAAAAATTTTTGTTGCGGCGGGCGCTGTTGCGGATAATTTATTTTCTTGCCAAGAAGAAGTTACGGCCTTAAAGTACCAGCCGGGCAGGTGCTGGATGTCTTACTACCAATAGATTATCTTTTTCCTAAATAAATTTTTCCCTAAAAATAAAATTGTCAGCTACCCGCGTTTTCTTCGGGTTGCTTTGAATAATCCTAAAAAATATCGGCACGCTGCCGGCTGCGCAGTTTACGGTCGCGCTTACTTGGTTTTATTAGCCAAGCGGCGGAGCCACCCACCACCCACCTGGCCGGGCGAATCGGCCATTTGAAGCTACGCCGCGCACTAATGGGCAGTAACTTGCGTTGCGGTTCCGATTTTCCTAGTCTGACCTTTCTATATGCTACAATTTTCCGCTGCTACCCGGTTCGGGCACACCAAATGGGCGCTGAGCCTCGGCCTGCTGCTGGCCGCCGGCGCGGCCCACGCCCAAACCAACACGCCCAAGTACAGCAACGAGTTTATGAACCTCGGGGCGGGTGCCCGCTCGCTGGGCATGGGCAAGGTGCAGGTGAGCTTGGCCACCGACGCTACCGCCGGCTACTGGAACCCCGCCGCCCTCACCAACCTCAGCGCCAAGTACGACGGCGTGCTGATGCACTCCGAGCTGTTTTCGGGGGTAGTGAAAAACGACTATGCCGCCTTTGCCATGCCGCTCGATGACAAGAGCGTAGTCGGGGCCACGTTGCTGCGCACGGGCGTCGATAACATCGCCGATACGCGCCTGCTTATCAATCAGTACGACGGCTCCATCGATTACAGCCGCATCACCTATTTCTCGGTGGCCGACTACGCGCTGCTCTTGTCGTATGCCCGCAAGCTGGGGCCCGAGGGCCTGAGCGTGGGGGCCAATGCCAAGCTTATCTACCGCAACGTGGGCTCGTATGCCAACGCCTACGGCTTCGGCCTCGACGCAAGCGTGCAGTACAACCACAAGGGCTGGCGGCTGGGCCTCGTGGCCCGCGACATCACCACCACCTTCAACGCTTGGAGCGTAGACGCCGACAAGTTTAAGGCCTCGGGGGTGGCCGTGGATGAAAAGATTCCGGTGAACGCCACCGAACTCACGCTGCCGCGGCTGGTGCTGGGCGCGGGCTACCAGTTTAGGTTGCCCGCGCAGTTTACTGCCTTGGCCGCCGTTGACTTGGATGCTACTACCGATGGAAAGCGAAATACGCTCGTGCGGTCGAATACCGTGAGCGTGGACCCGCGCGCGGGCCTGGAAATAGGCTACCACAATTTAGTATTTCTGCGCGGTGGTGTCGGCAATTACCAGCAGATAGATATGTTCGATGGCTTAAACAGCGCTGGTAAATCCAACTATAAAAAGGCTTGGAAAGGCCAGTATAGCCTGGGCGCGGGCGTGGCGTTCAGCGGCCTGCGCGTCGATTTGGCGTTGTCGCGCCTGGCGCTCGATGAGAACTCCAACGTCAACTCGCTTATCGTGAGCCTGGGCTACGGCTTTGGCAGCCGCATGGGCGGCCTGCGCATGACCAACTAAAGTTTACACTAGTTATTAACAGCTTATTGTCATGGAGTCGGCTGCGGCCGGCTCCTTTATTTTCTTCTAGCTATGACACAATCCTACACTGGGGAGCGGCGGTTTGGGCGCACTACCACGGGCTGGCTGCTGGTGCTGCTGGGTTTGTTGCTGGGCACGGGTGCGCGCGCCCAATCGGGCCCCTACGGCAACGAATGGATAGTAGCCGGCCAGCCTTATTACAAGGTAAAGGTGTGGCGCGACGGCCTCTATCGCCTCGACTACAACTACTTGCGCAGCCTCAGCGCCACGGGCGTAGCGCCCACGCAGTTTCAGCTGTGGCGACGGGGCAAGGAAGTGGCCGTGTACCAGGGGGGCAACGCGGCTACCCTCGATGCCACGAGCTACCTCGAGTTCTACGGCCAGCGCAACGATGGCGTGCTCGACCGCGAGTACTATAAAAACCCCGCCGAGCAGGCGCATCAATACTACAGCCTTTACACCGACACGGCGGCCTACTTCATCACCTGGGGTAGCCGCGCCGGCAAGCGCATGGCCCAGCCCGTGGCCGCCGGTGGCACGCCCCACGCCACGCGCATGCAAACGGTGGTGAAGGTGGCCAAGGACAAGTATTACGAGGCCCCCGCCGAAGGCACGGTGCACATGCCCTGGCTGAACAGCGGCGAGGGCTTTTTCTCGGAGTGGTCGTTCCAGGGCGAGCTGCCGCTCGTGAGCGACAGCCTGCTGCGGGCCGTGGTAACGACGGCGGGCGCGCGGCCCATCCGGGCCGAGGTGTGCGCGGCAGGGCGCAGCGATGTCAGCGGGCCGGGCGGCCCGGTGGGGCAGCACACCACCAGCATCCGGGTGATGCCGCCCGGCGCCAGCGCCGCGCGCGAGCTGGGACAGCTGGTGTACCAAAACTACAATTTCAAAAAGGGAATCTACACCTTGAACCCCAGTGATATCGGGGCCGATGGCAAGGTGGAAATCCGGGGCTCGGTAGTGGGCCAGCGCACGGGCCCGGTGTTCGATGTGTTCGTGCTGAGCTACTTCAAGCTCACGGCCCCGCAGCAAAGCGTGTGGTTTAGCGACCGGCGCAACCTGTGGTTTCAAAACGACTCGCTGCTGAGCGGCCCGGCCACCTACGAGCTGGCCAACGTGCCGGCCTCGGTGGTGGGCTACGACATCCACGACCCCTACAACGTGCAGCGCATTGCCGCCACGGCAACTCAAACGCCGGGCAGCACCGCGCGCCGCTTTGTCTTCCCGGATGCCACGAGCAGCCAGACGCGCCGCCTCTTTCTGGCCGATGCCGCCGCCTGGCTGGCACCGTCTGCGCCGGTGCGCGTCAATTTCCGCACCATCAACGCGGCTACGCCCAACTTTGTCATCATCACCCACCCCAAGCTGATGAAGGCGGCCGGCACCGTGCCCAACGCCGCCCTCGAATACGCCAAATACCGCGCCTCGGCGGCCGGCGGCCGCTTCGATACGCTGATGGTAACGGCCCCGCAGCTCTACGACCAGTTTCACTACGGCGAGCGCTCGGTGCTGGCCCTGCGCCACTTCGCGCTGTGGGCCGCCGCCACCTCACCCGCCACGCAAACCAAATACCTGCTGCTGCTGGGCAAGGGCCTGAGCGCGGGCGTAACGCCGGGTATGGTCGATTTGTCGACCTATTTCGGAGTGAATGCGAGCGGCACAACCCGCGTGCTGGGGGAGCAAGGGTTGGACCTGGTGCCCACTTCCACGTCCTCGACTTCGGATATTTTTCTGTCGGCCGACTGGCCCAATAATAACCTGGTGGCCCGCCTGCCCACCGGCCGCGTGCCCGCCGCTACCCCGCAGGAGGTGGTGGACTACCTGAACAAGCTGCGCGAGCACGAAGACAAGCTCACGACCTACAGCGCCACTGCTACCCAGGACTGGCGCAAAAACGTGCTGCACCTGGTAGGCGGGCTCAATGTCAACGAGTTTGCCCAGTTTGGAGCCTACGTAGATGGCCATGCCCAGCGCGTGCGCCGGCCCTACCTGGGCGGCACGGTAACTACGCTGCGCAAAACCGCGCCCGGCCTGCCCGTTACCGTCAATATTGCCAACGAGCTCAATACGGGCTTGTCGGTGATTCAGTACTTCGGCCACGGCTCGCCCACGCGCTTCAACCTCGAAATCGGCGACATCAACGACCCGGCTACCAACTACCGCAACGCCGGCCGCTACCCGGTGATGATGTACAACGGCTGCGCGGCCGGCGACTGCTTTTTTCAGGCCCCTACCTTCGGCCCGAGCTGGCTGCTGTCGCCCCAGAAAGGCTCGGTGGGTATGCTGGCGCAGGCCTGCGAGTCGTATGCCCACATTCTGGACCCGACCCAGGACCTAGTATACAAGCTGCTTTTCAACGACCCCGACTGGTACGGGCAGCCCGTGACGCGGGTGTTTGGTGAGGCCGTGCGCCGCTTGCAGCTGACGCCGCTGTACCAGAACAACGTGGCCGCCGCCACCGAGCAGTTTCTGGCTACTACCTGGCAGGGCGACCCCGCCCTGCGCCTCTACGCCCCGGCCAAGCCCGATTTCATCGCCAGCAACGCCACGCTGTCGGTAGCCCCGGCCCCGGGGGCCAGCGTCATTTCGGCCACCGCGCCGTTTGTGCTGCGAGTAGGGGTGAGCAATCCGGCCCGCATCACCACCGACTCAATTGAGATTCGGGTGACGCGCACGTATGCCGGCGGCAGCCGCCCGGCCGACGTGCTGACGCGCACCTTCCGCCAGGCCTGGGTGCGCGATACTACTTACACGATTACGCTGAACAACACAGGCAACGTGTACGGCTACAATACCTTCCGGGTAGAGCTCGACTACCGCAACAAGGTATCGGAGCTTGATGAAACCAACAACGTAGCCACTACCAACTACTCGTTTTTGCAGGGCAGCCTCACGCTGCTCACGCCCACCGAGTTTGCCATCGTCAATACCAACCGCCCGCGCCTCACGGCTCAGAACAACGACCCCGCCGCCGCCGTGCGCGGCTACGACTTCCAGGTCGATACGGTAGCTACCTTCAACAGCCCCAAGCTCCAGCAAAGCCTCATTACCGGCCCGCCCACCGTAAGCTGGCAGCCCGCCGCGCTGGTAGGCGCGCGGCCCGACTCGGTGGTGTGGTACTGGCGGGTGCGCCTGAGCGCGCCTACCGCCCAGGAAGACCCCAACTGGCAGCTCGGCTCGTTCCGGGTGATTTCGACCGTGCCCAGCGGCTGGTCGCAAAGCCACTACGCCCAACTCAAGCGTGACCAGTTGCAGCAGGTAGCGGTGGCGGCCCCCAGCGGCCGCTGGAGCTTTACCGACCAGCGCCTGCCCATCGGCCTCACCACGGCCGGCGGCGGGGGCGTGGGGGCGGCCAGCACCTTCAGCACGGGCTACGGCATCCGCACCGATTTGACGTCGCCGCCCTCGGTGGCGAGCTGCGGCATTGGCTCGCCCAACCTGCTGCTGGCCGTGCTCGACGGCCGTACCTTGCAGCGCATTACGGTGGCCGGCGGGCCTTATAATACCTGCGGCAGCCCGGCGCAGTCGTTCTACCACTTTGGCAGCACGGCGGGCGATACCCTCGACAACCTCAACAACAGCGCCGCCCGCCAGCAGCAGCTCGTAGCATTCTTGCAAAACGTGCCCGATGGCGCCTACGTGGCCCTCATCAGCATGAACCGCCTGCGCTACGCGGCCTTCCCGGCCAGTTTGCGCACGGCGCTCACTACCATGCTGGGCAGCCAGCTGGCCGCGGCTGGCCAATTGCGCAACGGCGACCCGTGGGTGCTGCTGGCCAAAAAGCAGGCCGCCGGCGGCCTGCTGGTGCGCGAGCAGGGCCCCGACCGCAGCCTGGCGCAGGCCAGCTACTCGCAGCTGGTGAGCATCGTCGACACGGCCCGCGCCCCCGGCCAGGCCGGCAAAGTGCTGAGCGCCCGCATCGGTCCGGCCAAGGAGTGGCAGTCGCTCTTCAACGTCATCAAGCGCGAAAATACCACGGGCAAATACACGCTGCGCGTGCTGGGCCTCGATGCCAACAATGCCGCCACCGTGCTGTATCCCAACGTAACGGCCAAAACGCTCAACCTGAACAATGTGCCGGTGGCTACCTACCCGTACTTGCAGCTAGAGCTGGTGCTGAGCGACTCGGTGAACCGGGTGCCGCCGCAGCTGAAGCAGTGGCTTGTGACCTACAAGGCCCTGCCCGAAGGCACCGTGCGCCGCGACCTCGTGGCCGCCGCCGACTACGACCCCGCCACGCTGGCCGCGCAGGCCGCCACCACGGGCAGCATCAGCTTCCCGGTGAAGTTTGAGAACATCGGCGGGCTCGACTTCGCGGCCCCGCTCACTACCCGCATCGACCTGCTGAACACCAGCGGCGTATCGGTAGCCAACAACACCTTCGTAGCGCCGCGCATTCTGAAAGCCGACTCGGTGATGACGGTGCCCGTGAAGCTGAACGTGATAGGCAAGTTTGGCACGCTTACGCCGGTAGTCACGGTGAACCCGCTCCAGAGCCGCCAGCCCGAGCTGTATTTCTTCAACAACACGCTCACGCTCGCGCCCTTCTCGGTGCTTGATAAAAACGTGCCGCCCACGCTCGACGTGGCCTTCGACGGCCGCCACCTGCTCAACGGCGACATCGTGTCGCCCACGCCGGCCATCAACATTCAGCTCAAGGACGAAGACAACCTGCGCCGCCTCAAGGAGGCGTCGGCCTTCACGGTGCTGCTGCAAAAGCCGGGCGCACCGACCTCCACGCTCATCAGCACGCTCAACAACCCTGAGATTCAGTTTTCGGTCGACTCGACCTCGCAGGCCGGCTCGGTGGCCCGCCTCGAATACCATCCCGGCAAAACCACGCCGCTCGCCGATGGCACCTACACGCTGCAAGTGCAGGGCCGCGACCGCGCGGGCAGCGCCGCCGGCACCCAGAACTACCAAGTGAAGTTTGAGGTCATCAGCCAGTCGACCATCACCAACGTGTTCCCGTACCCGAACCCCGTCACGAGCAAGGCGCGCTTCGTGTTCACGGTGACGGGCCAGGAGCTGCCGCGCGACATGAAAATTCAGATTATGACGCTGACCGGCAAGGTAGTGCGCGAGATTTTCATGAGCGAGCTCGGCCCGCTGCACATCGGCAATAACATCACCGACTACGCCTGGGACGGCACCGACCAGTACGGCGACCGCCTCGCCAACGGCACCTACCTCTACCGCGTCTCGCTCAACGACCCCAGCGGCCAGTTCAGCAAGCGCAACACCGCCGGCGACCAGGGCTTCCAGAAAGACTGGGGCAAGCTCGTGCTGCTGCGGTGAGGTTTGGGATGAGTGGATGAGTGGTTTTTGGATGAGTGGATGAAAAAGGCCCGGACCAATAGTTTCTAGCTATCGGTTCCGG
>NZ_DASTEP010000052.1:0-29058 GCF_035709525.1 Hymenobacter sp.
CGTGCGCTGCTCCAGCAGCACCGTGCGGCCGGCCAGCAGCTGGGCCACGCTGCCGGGCGTGTAGTTTTTAATGGTGAACAGCGTCAGCCCCTCGTTGTACTGCACCTTGAACTGCGTGCGGAGCGCGGCCACGGCCTGCGCCAGGCGCGTGGGCTCGCCGTCGAGGCACACCGAAAAGCTGAGAGCCGAGTTTTGCATCACGTTGATTTTGAGGCGGGCCTGGGCCAGCGTACCAAAAATCACTTCCAGGTTTTCTTCCGAGATGAAGGCAAAATCCTTGCTTTCGAGCGAGAGCAGCACCTGGCCCGTTTTGCGGATGAAGGCCGGGGCCAGCGGCGGGTGCTGGCAGTCGTGGATGAGCGTGCCCTCGGCGGCGGGGTCCACAAACGACTTCACGCGCAGCGGTATCTGGCGGTCGGCCAGCGGCTTCAGCGTCTTGGGGTGGATGACGCTGGCCCCGTAGTACGCCATTTCGATGGTTTCCTGGTAGCTGATTTCGGGGTAGCGCACCGTGTTGGGAAATATCTTGGGGTCGGCGTTGAGCAGGCCGGGCACGTCCTTCCAGATGGTCACGCTCTCGGCCCGCAGGCAGTAGGCGAAGATGGCGGCCGAGTAGTCGGAGCCTTCGCGGCCGAGGGTGGTAGTGCGGTGATTGTTTAATACCTGACCAGTAAACCCTTCTGTTACGATAATATGGGCACCGCCGAATGGAGCAAATAGTCCTTCAAACTCTTCTTTAACCCTCTTTTCAGTTTCCTGCCAATCTACTTTCCCTTCACGCCAAGTATCGTCGGTTACAATCATCGATGCCCGGTGATAAATTTCTATCTCTAGACTACTTGTCAACGCATAATAGACCAAATAGGAAGACAAGGTTTCCCCATAACTTACTACTTGGTCGTATCCTTCATCGTAGCTTTTACTAGGCGATAGGTTAGCTAGTCTATAAGCAAGCCCTTCAAAAAAGCTTATCAAGTTAACGTCTGGTTTGTCAGGGTCTATATAAGGGTGTGGTAATGCTTCACCTATATCCTTGCCTGCCTGATGATGATACGCTTCGACTGTCGCCAACTGCGCCGAGTAGTCCCGCCCGTGATACGCCAAGTCATAAATCTCCTCCAGCGCATTGGTCGTCTTGCCCATCGCCGACACCACGATGAGCAGCGGCCCCTGCGGCCCAAAGTCGCGCACGATGCGGCAGAGATTGAGAATAGCCGCCGCGTCCTTCACCGAGGCCCCGCCAAATTTGTAGACCTGTAGGCCCGTTTGCTCTTTTTCCATACGGCCCCAAAACTAGGCAGTAGGGCGCAGGTAGGTAGCATAGCCGAAAAGCGGGTAGCTTTGCACAAGCTCTCGCCCCACCTTATGGACCACAACCGACTCGCCCTGCCCGTTGGCACTACCCTCGACCGTTTCATCATGCGCAAGCAGGAAGACTTCCCCTACGCCACCGGGGAGCTTTCGCAGCTGCTGCGCGACATTGCGCTCGCGGCCAAAATCGTGAACCGCGAAATCAACCGCTCGGGCCTCATCGACATTGCCGGCGCCTACGGCAACCGCAACGTGCAGGGCGAAGACCAGCAAAAGCTCGACGTGATTGCCAACATCCGCTTCATCCGCGCGCTGCGCAACGGTGGCGAGGTCTGCACCATCATCTCCGAGGAAGACGAGGACATGATTCAGACCGGCAACAACCAGGGCAAGTACGTAGTGGCCATCGACCCGCTCGACGGGTCGAGCAACATCGACGTCAACGTCAGCATCGGTACTATTTTCAGCATCTACCGCCGCATTTCGCCCACCGGCCGGCCGGGTACCGAGGCCGACTGCCTTCAGCGCGGCACGCACCAGGTGGCGGCCGGCTACGTCATCTACGGCTCCAGCACCATGCTCGTGTACACCACCGGCAACGGCGTCAACGGCTTCACCTACGAGCCGAGCCTGGGCGAGTTTTTCTTGTCGCACCCCGACATTCAGACGCCCAAAACCGGCGCGGTGTACTCCATCAACGAGGGCGCGTCGGAGTCGTTTTCGGCCGGCGTGAAGGCCTTTGTAAAACACTGCAAAGACACCGGCTTTTCGGCCCGCTACATCGGCTCGCTGGTGGCCGACTTCCACCGCAATCTGCTGAAAGGCGGCATCTACATCTACCCCGCCACGGCCAAGAGCCCCAAGGGCAAGCTACGCCTCATGTACGAGTGCAACCCGCTGGCTTTCATCGTGGAGCAGGCTGGCGGCCGCAGCTCCGACGGCCAGCGCCGCACCCTGGAGCTGGAGCCCCACACCGCCCACGAGCGTTGCCCGGTGTTCATCGGCAGCAAGGAGTTGGTGGAGCTGGCAGAGTCGCTCATCGCCCAGGAGGCCGAGGCGGAAAACCCGGTAGCGTAGGCAAAAAAAGCTTTTTATTGACTA
This sequence comes from Hymenobacter sp., assembly GCF_035709525.1. Lineage (GTDB taxonomy): Bacteria > Bacteroidota > Bacteroidia > Cytophagales > Hymenobacteraceae > Hymenobacter. The sequence continues at coordinate 2,413 of NZ_DASTEP010000052.1, forward strand.
GTTGCCCGAAAGCCTGGTTGTCGTTGCCTTTGCAATAGCAGCCAGGCTTTTGCGTTAGCCCCAAGCTTCTTACCAACTACTTTCAACTCAATGGAAACAACAGCTTTACGATGTGCGGGCTTGGCTACCGCGTTCCTGCTTGCAGGAGCTGGTACGGCGCTGGCCCAGGCTCCCGATACGGCGCAAGTTAAAAAAACGGCCAGCTGGCACTTTGGCGAAACCTTCGGGGTAGGCGTGGCGCTGGTCAATCCCAACGACGACCACTACCTGCCCAACGACGACATCAAGTTCGGCTCCGAGGTAGACCTGCACGCCACCCGCTTCTGGCGGCGCGGCAGCACGGCGCTGGGTTTGCGCTTCGGGCTGGGCCTGCTGGGGCGCAACGGGCGCTACTACTTCGGCCCCAACCAGGTGCGCCGGTCCGAAACCGTGGGTACGATTCCAGTCGAATTCGTGTCGCGCCGCTACTGGCGCGCCAGTAAGTTTTTTTCGGAAGTGTCATTAGGCGGCTATTTTGGTGGCCTGCTTGGCCGCACTACCTATCAGCTCGACCCCAACAGCGGTACTACCCAGCGCCATACTGACAGCTGGATTTACGCCACGGGCGGTATCATTGCCAGCCTCGGCGTGGGCTACCACGAGGGCCACCGCTACCACCAGCTGGGCGTGCGCTTCTGCACCGACCTCACCAGACCCCGCCGCCCCGCCGCCGGCCAGCTGCCCAATCTGCAAACCGGCAACATCTCGCTGTGCTACTCTCTAAGCTGGGGCAAAAGCTGAGGGTAGCAGTTTTTGCGAACAACAAAAAGCCCCTTTCCAGCGCTGGAAAAGGGCTTTTTGTTATTTGTCATTGCTTCGCTGCGCTCGCAATGACAAAGCTTTTTAAGCGGCGTCGTCAGCCTTTTCGGCGCTAGCTTCTTCAGCCGTAGCTTCCTGGTAGGGCAGGCGTTGGCTCACGATGCTGTACCAGGTCACGAGCTTTTTAATGTCGGACGTGTACACGCGGTCGCGGTCGTAGTTGGGCAGCACCTCGGCCAGGAACTCGCGCAGCTCGCTTTCGCTCGACTTGCTGGTGACGGGCAGGCTCGCGCCGTGATTCTGGTAGATGTTCTCGAACACCTCCGTGAGCGGGGCCGTCTCGTCCGAATCCTGGGTGTAAATGCCGATTTCGCTCAGCAGCGACACTTTGTTGCTGGCCGGGGCCAGCGAGCGGGCGGCCTTTTCATCAAGGCTTTCAACTAGTACACCGTGGCGGGCGGGCTTCAGTAGGCGAAACAAACCGCTCTGGCCGCTAATGGCGGCCAGCTCTTTCAAATCGTAGGGCATCTTGGGGGAGTTAAGAGTTTTGAGTTAGGAGTTTTGAGTTCTGAATAAGGTAGAAACGGAAATGACTACTCAACTCAGAACTCAAAACTCCTAACTCAAAACTGAAAATTAGTTTTCCAGCGCGTTGGCACCGGTTACACCGAGCTTGAAATCGATGGGCAGGCTGGTGAGAATCGGGTATTCGGGCTTTTTGAACTTGAGCAGGCGCACCACGCGCAGGGCCTCTTCGCCGGTGCCGCCGCCCACGCCCTTCACCAGCTTGATGCCTTGCATCGTGCCGTCGGTATTCAGGGTGAAACTCACGATGCAGCGGCCCTGCATGCGGTTGCGCTTGGCCAATAGCGGGTACTTTATCTCCTTGGCAATGAAGTCGTACATGGCCTGCTGGCCGCCCTCGTAGTAGGCCGCCGCCGGAATGCTGTTGCCAACCTGGTTGATGCCGGTGCCTTGGGTAGTCTGGGCGTGGTTGGGGTCGGTGGCCTGGCCGCCAGCGGCTGGCTTGGTGTTTTGGGCCTGGGCCGCGCCGGCGGCCAGCAGCACGCCCAGCGCGGGAAGCAGAATTTTTTTCATGGAAAAAAGTAATTGCAAGGTAAAAGCCCGCCTCTGGGGCAATTGACGGGCCAAATTACTCCGCGCCCGCCGCTTCGGCCGCTACCTGCCGGTTTACTTCCGTAATAAAATCGAGCACTTCGTCGCGGCCGGCCCCGGTTTCGGCTGAGGTAAGGAAGTAGCGCGGCAACTCGTCCCAGGTTTCGCCCATCTTAGCCAAGTAGCTTTTGATGAGCTCGTTGGTGCGGGTTGAGGACTGTTTATCGGTCTTCGTGAATATCATCACGAAGGGCACGCCGTCCTCGCCCAGCTTCTCCATAAATTCGAGGTCCACGGCCTGGGGCGGGTGGCGCGAGTCGAGCAGCACGCACACGCAGGTGAGGTTTTCGCGGCGCGTGAGGTAGGCGTTTATCATCTTGCCCCAGTCGGCGCGCGAGCTTTTGCTGACGCGAGCGTAGCCGTAGCCGGGCAAGTCGACCAGGTACCATTCATCGTTTACGATGAAATGATTGATAACCTGCGTTTTGCCGGGCGTGCTGGAGGTTTTGGCCAGGCCGTTGCGCTGCGTCAGCATGTTGAGCAAAGACGACTTGCCCACGTTGGAGCGCCCGATGAAGGCGTACTCGGGCAGGGTGGGCGGCGGGCAGGCGGATAGCTGGGTGTTGCTACTCACAAAGCGAGCGTCACGAATTAGCATAAGCGTAATATAAGGAAGGTAGCGGGCCGCCAAAAGTACGGCCTGCGTCCGCGCCGGCTTTGGGGGCCTATGGCTTTTCGGGGATTGAACAGGAAAATTAGACTTTTTCGGGGTTTTCTGCCGGCCGGCCTATATTTGCGGGGTTACCTTTTGCCCGAAAGGATATAGTAACCCATTAAACCAACGATAGTTCACCGGGGCACCGGCGGCGGTTGCGTTATTCGGCCAAAGGCAGCCCGTTATATTTGCGGCCGTTTGCGGCGGCTTTTAAGCCGTTGCGGGGCGGGCAAATGCAAACCTTGGCGCGAAAAACTAGTATAAGTCGCCGAAATGCTATTGGGATGCGTCTTAGTCCGCCTCGCTATTATATGCACTTCATTAATTACCCCAAACACCTCTTTTCAATGGACAACTTATCCAGAAAGCTGCTGCACGCCGCATGCGTGGTAGCCCTCACCGGGGCGGCGAGCAACTCTGCTCTGGCGCAAAGCACGCGCAAGGACCTTAAGACTGGCAACAAGCTTTACGACCTGGAGAATTATCGCGCCTCCATTCCGTACTACGAGCGGGTGCTGGCCAAAGACCCCAACAACGCGCAGGCGCTGTTCCGGGCCGGCGTGGCGTACTTGTCCTTCGATAAAGAAAAAGCGAGCGACTACATCTATAAAGCGCAGAAGCTCAAGCCAAAGGTTTCGCGCGATATCGAGTACTGGCTCGGTCAGGTAGACCACCTCAACTATAACTTCGACGAGGCCATTACGCACTACCAGGCGTACAATGCCACGCTGAAGAAAAAGAACGACACCCGCCGCGAGGAAGTAGCCCAGCTGATTCAGCACAGCAAAAATGCTAAGGTGCTGTTCAACCAGCCCAAGGACATCTTCGTGAAAAACCTGGGCCCGACGGTAAATACCCAGTACTCGGAGCACAGCCCGGTTATCTCGTCGGACGATAAGACCCTGATTTACACCTCGCGTGGCGAGCAGGTAACGGGTTCGGACGTGAAGAAAAAAGGCATCGCCGCTGACGGTGAATACTTCGAAGACATCTTCGAAACCCACCGCATCGACGCCGACAATTGGGAGAAGCCCCGCTCGCTGTCGGGCGTGCTCAATGCAAAAGGCCACGATGCCTCGATTCAGCTGTTCGACAATGATACCAAGCTGCTGCTGTATCGCAACGACAACAATGGCGATATTTTTATGTCGGAAAAGACTGGTGGCGACTGGACTGCTCCCAAAAGTCTGAACGACAACATCAACTCGAAATACTACGAGGGTGACGCCTACATCACACCCGATGGGCTGACGTTATACTTCTCAACCGCTAAGTACTCGGAAGACGGTACGCTCGACCTGTACTACAGCACCCGCACCGCCGGTGGCGACTGGGGCCCGGCCAAATCGCTGGGTGGCACCATCAACACCAAGTACGACGAGGACAGCCCGTACCTGAGCCGCGATGGCAAGACGTTGTACTTCGCCTCGCGTGGCCACAACACGATGGGCAACTACGACATCTTCAAGTCGCAGTGGGACAGCATCGGCCGCAAGTGGGGCCGCCCCGAAAACCTGGGCTACCCTGTTAACACGCCCGACGCTGACTCGTATTACCGCCTCGCCCCTGATGGCTCGTATGCCTACCTCAGCTCGTACCGCATCGGTGGCTACGGCGAGAAGGACATCTATACCATCAACTACATCAAGAACGTAACCATTAAAGGGATGGTGTTCTCGAAGCAGGATAGCACCTCTATTATCCCGGGTGTTGAGCTGGTATTCAGCGGCAAATCGGCCGATGGCACGGCCATCAGCTTCCGCGACATCACCAAGCCGGATGGCAGCTACAGCGTAAGCCTGCTGTCGGGCCGCACCTACCAGGTAGCGGTGAACAAGGACGGCAAGAATATTGAGACGCAAGAGTTTGCGGTGCCGATTTCGACGAATGACTCGACTTCGATTACCAAGAATATCTACGCCAACTACGTCAACCTGATTGCGGATGAGAATCCGAACATGCGTAAGATTTACTTCGACACCGACAAGTACACCTTGCGGCCGGAGTCTATCAAAACGCTGAACAACACGGCTTCTTACCTGAAGCGCACGCCCGGTCTGAACATCTCGATTGAAGGCCACTGCGACTCGCGCAACACGGATGAGTACAACATGGTACTCGGCCAAAACCGTGCTGACGCTGCCAAAAACTACCTCGTGAAGCAAGGTATCGCCGATGCCCGCATGACGACGGTAAGCTACGGCGAGCGCCGCCCGGCCGCGCCCAACGACACGCCCGAGAACATGCAGCTCAACCGCCGCGATGAGTTCCGCCCGGTGCTGAAGGAAGGTGAAACCATGCCCGTAACCCAGCCCGAGCCCACCACGACCATCATCGCCGTGCCCGTGAAGCCTGCCCGCCCGCTGCCCGGCAAGAGCAAGGTGAAGCTGGCCGACGGCACCAAGGTGAAAACCAAGGTGGACGACGACAGCGACAAGGTGAAGGTGAAAACAAAAGGCGCTAACGGCGAAAAGTCGAAGACCAAAGCCAAGGACGGCGACCTCGACTCGAAAGCCAAAGACGCTTCGGGCGAGAAAGCTAAGATTAAAGCTAAAACTGAATAGGTTACGCTTTAATCAGCAAAAAAAGAGGCGGCCGGACGAACAGTCCGGCCGTTTTTTTGTGTAGGATGTAGCGTAAGCTTTAGCTTGCGTCGCGGCCAGATTACTAGGCCGTTTGCAAGCTAAAGCTTACGCTACATCCTGCTCCACGCAATTTTCTACGGCCTTCTGCCGTTCTTTGCACTCACAACCTATGGCCGTAGTACCCTACAAAGAAGACGCCGCCGACAAGAAAACGCAGGTGGCGCGGATGTTTGACAGCATCGCCGGTAAATACGATTTCCTTAATCACTTCCTGAGCGTGGGCACCGACATCTACTGGCGCCGCAAGGCCGTGGATGAGCTCAAAGCCCTGCGCCCGGCCCGCATCCTGGACATTGCCACCGGCACCGCCGACTTTGCCATCGAAACGCTACGCACCGCCGCGCCCGATGCGCAGGTAACGGGCGTCGACATTTCGGCCGGGATGCTCGAAATCGGCCGCCAGAAGCTGGAAGCCAAAAAGCTGAGCCACCGCATCCAGCTAAAGCTGGCCGACTCGGAAAACCTGCCGTTTGAGGATAGTACCTTCGACGCGGTGACGGCCTCGTTTGGCGTGCGTAATTTTGCGCACCTCGAGCGCGGGCTGGCCGAGATGCACCGCGTATTGCGGCCGGGCGGGCAGCTGGTTATCTTGGAATTTAGCAAGCCCACGGCGTTCCCGCTCAAGCAAGCCTACAATTTTTATTTCAGTCGGGTGCTGCCGGTCTTTGGCAAGGTTATTTCCAAAGACCAGGCCGCGTACACCTACCTGCCCGAATCGGTGCAGGCCTTCCCCGACGGTGCCGATTTCGTTGCCATTCTGCGCCGCGTCGGCTTTTCTTCTCCTGCATGGCAACCCCTCACGTTCGGCATCAGCTCCATCTACACCGCGCGCAAGTAGGCACCTGGGGCTGGCTGGTGCTGCTTGGGCTGCTGCTGGCGGCCGGGCCGGCGCTGGCCCAGCGCAAGCGTAGCGACGCCATCGACCGTACCAAGAAAGGCCGCATCAAAGGCATCACCGTCGAAAACCTGGCTAACTACAACCAGCGGTTCTATCGGCCGGGTTTGAGCATCGCGCCCAGCTTTTCGCGGTTCTTTATCGAGCAGTCGGATACGTATATTCAAAATATCCAGCAGGGGCGGGGCGTTACCGCGAATGCCCTTATCAGCCCCGGCCTGGGGGTTTATTTCACTAATGACATCCGGCTGGGCGGCCCGAGCACGCCGTTTCACCTGCGCTTCGTGCCAGGCCTGAGCTTCATGACGCGCCGCATCGAGTACCAGGGTGGCGGCCAGCCCGATACCTTGCGCACGCAGGAGGTCGCGACCACGCAGCTGGAGCTGCCGCTGCTGCTCAAGTACCAGTCGCAGCGCCGCCGCAACACCCGCATGTACATGATAGCCGGCATCAAGCCCAGCTACGCCGTAACGCAGCGCCAGAATACGCCCGAAATCAATCAGTTGCGCGTGACCCGCACCGACGTGCTGCTGGAATACGGCTTCGGGTTCGACTTGTTTTATCCCTACTTCAAGTTTGGCCCCGAGCTGCGCTTTTCACACGGCCTGCGCAACATTCTGGACCCGCAGAACAACCGCTACAGCAGCGCTTTGCAAAGCCTGCGGACCAACACGGTAACGCTGTACCTGAACATTGAATAAGGCCATTTAACAGTTATCAATTAACATTTAACAGCCCTGGCAGTAGAATAGACAAGCCCACAGCTTGCGCCTATGCTACTACCAGGGCTGTTAAATGTTAATTGATAACTGTTAAATGAAAAAGACTGCATTCATCACCGGCGCGTCGTCGGGTATCGGCCAGGCTACGGCCGTAGCGCTGGCTAAGGCTGACTTTCAGTTGGTTGTAACTGGCCGCCGCCGCGAGCGGCTGGAAGCACTGGCCGCCGAGCTGGCTCCCACACCAGTACACATCCTGACTTTCGACGTGCGCGACCGCGCCACCGTGGAAGCTGCCATAGCCGAACTGCCTGCCGAGTTCGGGCACATCGACGTGCTCATCAACAATGCCGGCAACGCCCACGGCCTGAGCCCGATACAAGATGGTGACGTGGCCGACTGGGATGCGATGATGGACGGCAACGTGAAGGGCCTGCTCTACGTGAGCCGGGCCGTGCTGCCGCGCATGGGCGAAGGCGGCTTTATTGTAAACATCGGCTCGATAGCCGGCCACGAAGCCTACGCCAACGGCAACGTGTACTGCGCCTCCAAAGCGGCTGTGAACATGCTCACCCGCACCATGCGTATCGACTTGCTGCCCAAGGGTATCCGGGTGGCCGAGGTAGCGCCCGGCATGGTCGAAACCGAGTTTTCGGAGGTGCGCTTCAAAGGCGACGAAGAGAAAGCAGCCAACGTGTACAAAGGCGTGCAGCCCCTGCGCGCCGAAGACGTGGCCGACCTTATTCAGTTTATGGTCACGCGCCCGCCGCACGTGCAAATTGCCGAGGTCATTATTTTCCCGGCCGCGCAGGCTGCGGCGGCCACCGTGCGCCGCGCGCAGTAGCACAACCATTAAACAGTGTGTAGGGACGCCATATTTTGCGTCTTACGTTGGGATACGCTTAGATGCGCTGCCTGACGTAAGACGCAAAATATGGCGTCTATACGCTGCTATTGCAAGGCCGCGTGCAGCCGCTGTAATAGCGGCGGATACAGCGTGTGCTTACCCTCAAAACTATGAGTTGTAACCCGCGCGCCGTGCAGGCGCAGCGCTTCGGCCTGGGCCACCAGCTTTTCGGGGGGTATATACTCGTCCTGCTCGCCGCTTACCAGTACCACGGGCAGGCCGCGCAGGAGCTGCTGAGCGGCTACATTTTCGATGTTAGCCGGGAAGTTGCCGGCCCACAGTACTAACCGGTGCGGCCGCCAGCAGTCGGCGCGGGCGGCGAGCCAGCGGCTTACGGTGGCCGTGCCTTGCGAGAAGCCCAGCACCGTTACGCGCACAGCGGGCGGGCAGGCGGCGAGCAGGTGGGCCATCAGCGCATCAAGGTAAGCTGCTTGGTCGGCTATTTCGGTGAGGCGGTCGGCGGTGGTCATCCACGACGCGCCGACCCGGCCGCTGGTGCCCGTGAGGTAAAAGCGCGACAGCGCCTCGGGGGCTACGATGACGGTGCCCGCTGGGTCGGCGGCGTGCAGCAAGCGGAAGTGTCGGCTTAAATACTCCACCAACTGCCCGTAGCCGTGCGCCACCAGCCACAGCTGGCGCGTGGCGGCTGTGGGTTCGCCCAGCTGCTGGTAGCGGGCGGTGCGGGGCACGGTAATATGATGTTGCATAAGAAGATGTAAACCGGAGTGGTCCTCCGTTTCCGCGTTTGGTTATGCCCCTCACGCGAAACGGAGCGCCACTCCGGTTTACAGTTTCATCCCCGGCTGCCAAAAATGGCGCTGCCCACCCGCACCAGCGTGCTGCCCTCGGCCACAGCCAGCGGGTAGTCGGCGCTCATGCCCATCGAGATTTCGCGGAAAGCTTCATCCTCGGCAAAATACGTGGCTTTCAGTTGCTCAAAATACTGCCGCAACTGCCGAAACTCGCCCCGCACTACTTCCTCGTCGGGCGAGTGGGTAGCGATGCCCATCACGCCCGTCAGGCGCACGTGCCGGAGGCTTTTATACTCCTCCGAGTTTAAAATTTCCTCGGCTTCGGGCAGGCTAAGGCCGGTTTTGGTTTCCTCCTGCGCGATGTGAAATTGCAGCAACCCATTGATAACGCGCTGGTGCTTAGCGGCGTGCTTTTCCAGCTCCAGCAGCAGGCGCAGGCTGTCCACGCTTTGCACGGTGTGTACGAAGGAAGCCAAGTACTTCACCTTGTTGGTTTGCAGCTGACCGATTTGGTGCCACTCCACGTCGGCCGGCAGCTCGGGCTGCTTGGCGGCCATTTCCTGCACCCGGTTTTCGCCAAAAATGCGCGCGCCGGCTTCATACGCCTCGCGCAGGCGCTCGACGGGGTGGGTTTTAGTCACGACGACCAGGCGGGCGGCGGTGCCGGCCAGGGTTTGCTCAATGGCAGCGATATTCTCAGCGATAGACATAGTAGTGCTTAGTTGTTAGTGCCTTGTGCTTAGTTGTTAATGCTTTGTTTTTAAGAGTTTACGATTAGTTTTAAGCACAAAGCACTAGCGACTTGGCACTAAAGTCAGTCTTCCAATACGTTGGCCATAAACGTGCTTTTCAGCCCCAGCCACAGCAGCCACAGCACGAGGCCCCAGCCGAGGTAGGGGCGGTAAAAATCTTCCACGCTGCGAAAGCGCTGGGTGCGGATGTCGGATTTTTCAAGCTTATTGATGTCGCCGAAAACCTGGCTCAGCGCTTTATTGTCGGTGGCCCGGAAGAAACGGCCGTCGGCCGCCTGCGCCAGCTGGCGCATGGTGGTTTCGTCGAGGCGGGTTTGCACGTAGCGGGGTTTGCCGGTAGTAGAATCGCGGCCGTAGGGCACGAAGCCATCCTCGCCCAGCCCGATAGTGTAGAGCCTAATGCCGTAAGCGTGGGCCAGCTGCGCGGCCAGCAGCGGGTCGAGATTGCCGGCCGTGTTCTCGCCATCCGAGAGTAGCAAACATACCTTCGAGCGGGCCGTGGACTCACGCAGGCGGTTGATAACCACCCCCAGCGCCGTGCCGATGGCCGTGCCGTCTTCCTCAATCAGGCCGGGCTTGAGGCTGCTCAGGTTGCTGAGTAGTAGCTCGTAGTCGGTAGTGAGCGGCACCAGCGAATACGCCTGCCCGGCAAAGGCCACCAGCCCGAGCCGGTCGCCAGCGCGCTGCTGCACAAAGCTGCGGGCCAGGCGCTTGGCCGCTTCGAGGCGGGTAGGCTTGAGGTCTTCGAGCTCCATGCTGGCTGACAGGTCGAGGGCCAGCACGATGTCGATGCCCCGGCCCGTCTGGGTCAGCTGCTCGCTGGCCCGCTGCGGCCGGGCGGCGGCCAGCACCAGCAGCGCCAGCGCCAAGCTCAGCACCACATCGGGCAAAAAGCGTAGCCCGGCGCGCCAGTCGGGCCGCAGGCCGCCCGGCCCGAAGGCTACCACTACCTGCCGCCGCCGGCGCGCCAGCAGCCAGCGCAGCAGCGGCAGCAAGGGCACCAGCCCGAGCAGCAGCAGCAGCTTGGGGTGCTGCCATTCGTAGCTGGCCAGGGTGGCGTAGGAAAACAGATTCATCGAAAAACGGCCGGAAAGCGCAAATTACGGCGTTTTCAGTGTAGCGTAAGCTTTAGCTTGCGAGCGAGCGCCGCGAGCAGCTGCGTGGGCGAACGTTGGCGAGCGCGGCTGCTCGCGGCGCTTGCCCGCAAGCTAAAGCTTACGCTACAGCTGAATATCATTCGAACCGCCCCAGTTCCTCGCGGGCAAACGTCCATTCCGGCGTTTCAACCTCCGCCTCATCAGGCGCCGGCACCGCAAACCACGCGCCCAGCGCCGGCTGCGCCACGTTGCGTAGCACGTGGATGTTCTGGGCCGGCATGTAGCTCTGCGCCAGCAGTAAGTAGCGCTGGCCGGTGCGTGGATTTTCGGCCACGTCGGCTACCAGCACGGCGTGGCCGGGCCGCCCACCGTGGATGAGTACGTCGCCGGGGCGCACCTCGGGTAGCGGCACCGGGCGCAGCTCGCGGCGCAGCGAAAGCGTGCCCGCGTAGCCAAACACCGGCAGCAAATACCGCTGAAGCGCCGCGTGCGTGGGTGCTTCGGCTGGCTTGGGCGCGGCCGTTACCTCTTCGCCTTTCACCTGAAACGTGCGGCCCGCTATGTAGTCCGAAAACCAGGCGTCGTAGCCGGTAGTGAGGTGGAAGTGGATTTTGTTGACGTTCTGGCTGAATAAGTACTCGGCCCGCAGCCGCATCACGGCATCGGCGCACTGCTGCAAGTCTTTGGTGCCGGGGTCAATGTCGACCACCGCCGCCACCACGGCTTGGTTGTCCTTGAGCTTGCCATTATACAGGTGCGCCGGGGTGCTGGCCGGCCGTAGCGGCAGCCCGCGCAGCCACGCGCCCCAGGAGCCGGCGGGCACGGCCACGCGCTGGCAGCCGGGCGGCGGCGCAAAGCGGGCGGCCAGCGCGTGGCCGGGCGCGGGTGCGGCCGTCAGCCAGGGGTAGGGGTGGGTGGCCGGGGCAGGCAGCTGAAATAGCGCGGCGGCCAGCAGGCCGGCGAGGCTGGCGCTAAAGGAAGTGAGGTTCACGCAAGGAAGAAAAATTCTCTAACGCCCAGCCAGCGCGGGCAGTATGCACGCCGGTGCTCCTGGTCAAAAGCCCATTGCCAGCATAAAAAAACCGCCCGCACTCGGGTTCGAGCGCGGGCGGGTAGCTGTCATCAACTAGCTGGCCGCTAGATGCCCAGCGTATCCTTGATATTGCCGAGGAGCGAGTCCGTAACAGTCATCTGCTCTTTCTGGGCGTGGCCTTCGGGCACGGGCGGGCCGAGCTTGGGCTCGTCGCCGTAGGGCTCGGCCTTGAGCACGTGAAACTCGCCCTTGCCGTCGATGCTGGGGCCGTGCGTCCAGCGGCCCGCTGGGGTTTCGGCGGCTTCCTTGATGCCGGGGCTGATGAAGGCGTAGCTGAATTTCTCGTGCTCCTGGCTTTGCGGAAACGAGTTCGGGATGGGCAGGCCCTTGGCCCCGCCGAGCTCCTCAATCACGGCCAGCCACTGCTGCTGGTGCATGGTGTCGCGGGCTATCATAAAGCTCAGCATGTCCTTCATGCCGGGGTCGTCGGTGATTTCCCAAAGGCGGGTAGCCAGGGCGCGGCCGGTGCTTTCGGCGGCCACGTTGGTGTACATATCGGCCATGAGGTTGCCGCTGCCCACCACGTAGGCCCCGCTGAAGGGCACGCCCTCGGCATCGACCGCCAGCGCGCCCAGGCCCGCCGAAAGGAACGAGCGTGGGTTCATGCCGCCGAGCACCGCGCCCACCACGCCATCCTGCTTGATGGCGGCTTCGGCCACGCTCAGCGGCGCGCCTTCCAGGTTGAGGGCCACGGCGGTAGCCAGCATCTCGATGTGCGCGATTTCCTCGGTGCCGGTGTCGAGCAGCATATCGCGGTACTTGGCCGGGCCGCGCGAGTTCCAGGCCTGAAACAGGTATTGCAGGCACACGCGCATTTCCCCCTCAATGCCGCCGATGGCTTGCTGCAACATGCGGGCGAAGGCGGGGTTGGGCTTCTCGACGCGGACTTTGTACTGGGTGCGTTTATCGTGGTAGAACATGGAAAAGGAAGGGTAAGGTAACGGCGTCCATGCGGAGCGCCGCCTATCCTTACGCCCGCCCAAAAACGCGGGTTGGTAGCGAGGAGCTTGCTGAATAAGGGTATAGCTCAACGCTTTCGCGCTTAACCTGGAACGTTGCCGCAGCTAACAGTTGCGTCCGCGCTGCTCGCAGCCTGCGCCGTAACCGGCGCTATTCTGTTCTGGGTAAAAGGCCACGCAAAAAGCCCCGCCGGTGGGCGGGGCTTTCCGTAAAACGCGCTTGAAAATTTATTTGCTGGCGGCCGTTTTTTTCGCGGCTACCGGCTTTTTGGCGGCGGTCGCTTTCTTGGCCGCCGGCTTTTTAGCAGTGGTGGCCTTTTTGGCGGCTGGTTCTTTGGCCGCTTTTTTGGCGGGGGCGTCGGCTTCCTTCTCCGGCTTCTCGGCGGCGGCTTTTTTGCCGAAGCGGCCGCCCTTAGCGGGCTTGTCGGGGGTAGCGGCGGCCAGCTCCAGGCAGCGCTCCAGGGTTAGCTCGGTGGGCTCTTCACCCTTCGGAATCTTTACGTTTTTCTTGCCCGCCACGATGTAGGGGCCGAAGCGACCGTTGAGCACCTGAATTTCCGGGTTTTCGGGGAAGCTCTTAATCAGCTTCTCGGCGTCGGCTTTGCGCTTGGCTTCGATGAGCGCCACGCCTTCCTCGCCCGTAATGGTGTGCGGGTCCTGCTCTTTGGTGAGCGAGTAGAACTTGCTGTCGTGCCGGATGTAGGGGCCAAAGCGGCCGAGCGCGGCCGTCATGTCCTTGCCCTCAAACTCGCCCACCACGCGGGGCAGTTTGAAGAGCTCCAGCGCTTCTTCCAGCGTTATCGTTTCGATAAACATGCCCTTGCGCAGGTTGGCGTAGGCGGGCTTGGTTTCGCCCTCGGTGTCGCCCAGCGCCACGTAGGGGCCGTATTTGCCGAGGCGGGCGGTGATTTTTTCGCCGGTCTCGGGGTGCAGGCCGATTTCGCGGGTGCTGCCCAGCGTGCTGCGCTCGATGTCCTGCCCGCGCTCTACGCTCTTGTGGAAAGGCTCGTAGAAGCCGGCCAGCATCTGTCCCCAGTCTTCGTGCCCGTTGGCAATCTGGTCAAACTCATCCTCGACCTTGGCCGTGAACTGATAATCGACGATGGCCGGAAAATGCTCCACCAAAAAGTCGTTGACTACCAGCGCCGTATCGGTCGGGAAAAGCTTGGCTTTGTCGGCCCCATAGGTTTCGGTGCGCTGCTCGGTTTTCACCACGCCATCCACCAGCGCCAGGGCGTAAAACTTGCGCTCCTTGCCCTCGCGCGAGTCTTTTTCCACGTAGCCGCGCTTCTGCACGATGCTGATGGTAGGGGCGTAGGTGCTGGGGCGGCCGATGCCCATTTCTTCCAGCTTCTTCACCAGCGAGGCCTCGGTGTAGCGGGCCGGCGGGCTCGAAAAGCGCTCGGTAGCGGTCAGCGTTTGCAGCGGTAGGTTCTGACCCACGCTCAGCGGCGGCAGGCCGCGCGAAAACGAGCTTTCGCCGTCGGCGGGTTGGTCGTCGTCGTCCTTGCTTTCAGCGTAGGCTTTCAAAAAGCCCTCAAACGTAATGACCTCGCCCGTAGCCGAAAACGTGGTGCCCGGCTGCGTGCTGATGCCAATCACGGCCGTGGTGCGCTCAATCTGCGCGTCGGCCATCTGCGAGCCCATGGCCCGCTTGCGAATGAGGTCGTAGAGGCGCTGCTCGGCTGCCTCACCGCCCGCCTTCACGGCCTTGAAGTTGGTGGGCCGGATGGCTTCGTGGGCCTCCTGGGCGCTGGCCGACTTGGTTTTAAAGTGGCGCTCTAGCGCGTATTCGGCCCCGTAGGCGGCCTCGATGGCCTCGCGGGCGCCCTTGCGGGCTTCCTCGCTCAGGTTCACCGAGTCGGTTCGCATGTAGCTGATGTGGCCGGCCTCGTACAGCTTCTGGGCCACGGTCATGGTCTGGGCCACCGAAAAGCCGAGCTTGCGCGAGGCTTCCTGCTGCAAGGTCGAGGTGGTGAACGGCGGCGCGGGGCTGCGCTTGCCGGGCTTCTTGTCGAGGCTATTAATACTGTACGTGGCTCCGATGCAGCGCGTGAGGAAAGCTTCGGCCTCCTCGCGGGTTTTGTAGCGGGTCGGCAGCTCGGCCTCCAGCGTCGTGCCCTGGCCGGCGTCGAAGCGGGCCACTACGCGGTAGGCGCTGCTGGCTGTGTGCTTGTTGATTTCGCGCTCGCGGTCTACCACCAGGCGCACGGCCACGCTTTGCACGCGGCCCGCGCTCAGGCCGGCTTTCACCTTGCGCCACAGCACGGGGCTCAGCTCAAAGCCCACCAGGCGGTCGAGCACGCGGCGGGCCTGCTGGGCGTTCACCAAGTCCAGATTAATCTGGCGCGGGTGCTGGATGGCGTTGAGAATCGCGGGCTTGGTAATCTCGCGAAACACGATGCGCTTGGTCTTGTCAGCCTTGAGGTTGAGTGTTTCGGCCAGGTGCCACGAAATTGCTTCGCCTTCGCGGTCATCGTCACTTGCCAGCCACACGGTTTCGGCCTCCTTAGCCAGTTTTTTGAGCTGCGAAATCAGCTCGCGCTTGTCGGCATCGACTACGTAGGTAGGTTTAAAGCCATTGGCGACGTCGACGGCGTTATTATCCTTCGGCAGGTCGCGGACGTGCCCGTAGCTGGAGCGCACCACGTAGTCCTGACCGAGGTAGCCCTCAATGGTCTTGGCCTTGGCGGGCGACTCGACGATAACTAAATTCTTGACCATGTAGGCGGTGGGAAAAAGGCGGGTGGCAAGTTTGTGTCGGTGCGAAGAACGCAGGCCCCGGCCGAAAAGTTGAAAAGGGGGACAAAGATGCACGCTGCCCGGGCATTGTGGCCGCCGGCTCGCGGGTGCCGCGCGGGTACCGGCCCGGCCGTGCCGGGTAGGGGCCGGAAATTTTCGGGTAATTTCGACCGGAATTTTACCGCCCCTTATGCTCTCCCCCCGAATTCAGCGGGTGCTGCTGTCGCCGCGCTTCGTGCTAGGCCTCTACGTGCTCCTTACCATTGTTATCACGTTTCAGCACTACCTGCGCGGCCCGGAGTCCTATAATAATTACCTGATTTTCGTCAAGCCCTACTTCAACCTGCTGGCGGGCAAAAATTTATACCTGCCGTACCCCGAGTACTACCAGGATACCTATAAGTACAGCCCGTTTTTCGCGCTTTGCATGGCCCCGTTTGCGCTGGCCCCCACCTGGCTGGGGCTGCTGGCCTGGAACGCGCTCAACAACGCCGTGTACTATACTGCCGCCCGCCGCCTGTTTCCGGATGTGCGCCGGCAGCTCATCTTCCTGCTACTCACGCTCATCGACGTGCTCACGGCCCTGCACAACAGCCAGGCCAACTGCCTGCTGGTGGGCCTCATGCTGTGGGTGTACATCTACCTGGAGGCCGGCAAGGGCGGGTGGGCCGGGCTGTGCCTGGCGCTGGCGGCGCTTATTAAGGTATACGGCATCGGCATCGGGCTGCTGTTTTTGTTTTACCCGCAGCCCATTCGTAATGGTCTGCTAGCCGGGCTGTGGCTGGTGCTGCTGGCCCTGGCGCCCCGGCTGGTGCTGTCGACGGCTGATTTTCTGATGATTTACCAGGGCTGGTTTGACATTGTGCGCGCCTCGGCCACCGGCATTCAGCTCTCGCTGATGGGCGTGCTCGAAGCGTGGTTTGGGGTGGCGCCCACGGCCAAGGGCGTGGTGCAGGGTGTGGGTATGCTGCTGCTGCTGCTGCCGGTGGCCTACTTCCGGCACTGGCGCGCGGCCGACTACCGGCGGCTGTACGTGGCGTCCATTCTCATCTTCGTAGTCATCTTCAACCAGATGGCCGAGTCGCCGACCTTCATCATCGCGGTCGCCGGGTTTATGTTCTGGTTTATTCTCTACCGCCGCAGCACTCGCCTGAGCTGGTGGTTGTTCGGGCTGGTGCTGATTTTTACGTCGCTCTCCGCCACCGACTTATGCCCGTCGTCCATTCGGGAGGCGTATTTCGACGTGTACAAGCTCAAGGCCGTGCCCATGATTCTGGCCTGGGTGTTCATTCAAAGCCAGCTGCTGCTGTTCCCGCGCTGGCAGGCGCGGCTGGCGGCGGCTGATAGCCCGGCCCCGCTGGATGCGGCAGCGGGCACCGAACTTTCGGCCGCCCGCCCGTAGCCTACGTAACGCTAGCACGCCCCGGCACATTTATCTTGCTTTGCGGCAGGCAGACCGCGCCGCGTTCCTACTTTTGCCAACCCCACCGCGAGGCTCGCTTCGCCCCAGCACTGCTCTTTTTATGGCTTCAGCCAAGAAACCAACGGCTTCCCAGCCGGACCTCGCACCGGCCGAGCTGGAAGACCAGGCCCCCGGCCTGCTCACCAATCCCACCCGCAAGCGCGGCAGCCGCCGCCTCGGCCCCGAAGCCACCCAAGACTCGGACTACGTAAACGAGCAGCTCAACCGCGTGCTCTACGCCCTCGACGCCTTCAAAAAAGGCGACGTGTCGGTGCGCCTTACCAAGCAAAACGACGATATTTTCTCGGAAATCGCCGAGGCCTACAACTCGATGGTGGAGATGATAGGCGGGGTAGGGGGCGAGGTGTCGCGCATCTCGAAAGTGGCTGGCGTGGAGGGCAACCTCAAGGCCCGCGCCTCGGCCGACGGCGCGGCCGGCTTCTGGCGCGACATGCTCAACAACATCAACGGCCTCGTAGACAGCATCGCGGTGCCGGTGCTGGAAGTGGGCAAGGTGCTGAAAAACATCAGCCGTGGCAACCTCGATGAGAGCTTCCAGATTCCGGTATCGGGCGATTTCAAGCTGATGGCCGAAACCATCAACCGCACCATCGACAACCTCAACGTATTCGCGGGCGAGGTAAGCCGCGTGGCGCAGGAAGTAGGCACCGAGGGCCGCCTGGGCGGCCAGGCCGTGGTGCCCAACGTGGGTGGCGTGTGGAAAGAGCTGACGGACAACGTGAACACGATGGCCTCGAACCTCACGAGCCAGGTGCGCGACATTGCCAACGTAGCCACCGCCGTGGCGCGCGGCGACCTCAGCCAGAAGGTGACGGTAGAGCTGAAAGGCGAGCTGCTCCAGCTCAAGCAGAACCTCAACCAAATGGTGGACTCGCTCAACCTGTTTGCCGGCGAGGTAACCCGCGTGGCGCTCGACGTGGGCACCGAGGGCAAGCTCGGCGGCCAGGCCAGCGTGCCGGGCGTGAGCGGCACCTGGAAAGACCTGACCGACAACGTAAACAACATGGCCGCCAACCTGACCAGTCAGGTACGCGACATCGCCAACGTGGCCACCGCCGTGGCGCGCGGTGACCTCAGCCAGAAAATGACGGTGAACGTGAAGGGCGAGATTCTGGAGTTGAAGAATATTCTGAACCAGATGGTGGACTCGCTGAACGTGTTCGGCGACGAAGTAACCCGCGTGGCCCGCGAGGTAGGCACCGAAGGCAAGCTCGGCGGCCAGGCCGTGGTGCCCCGCGTAGGCGGCACCTGGAAAGAGCTGACGGACAACGTGAACACGATGGCTGCGAACCTCACGAGCCAAGTGCGCGACATTGCCAACGTGGCCACGGCCGTAGCGCGCGGCGACCTCAGCCAGAAAATGACGGTGGATGTGCAGGGCGAGATTCTCGACCTCAAAAACATACTCAACCAGATGGTGGACTCGCTCAACATTTTCGCCGGCGAGGTAACCCGCGTGGCGCGGGAGGTGGGCACCGAGGGCATCCTGGGCGGCCAGGCCAACGTGCCCCGCGTATCGGGCACCTGGAAAGAGCTGACGGACAACGTGAACACGATGGCCTCGAACCTTACTAGCCAGGTGCGCGACATTGCCAACGTGGCTACCGCCGTGGCCCGCGGCGACCTCTCGCAGCGCGTGACGGTGAACGTACGCGGCGAGCTGTTGCAGCTCAAGGAAAACCTCAACCAGATGGTGGACTCGCTGAACGTGTTTGGCGACGAGGTAACCCGCGTGGCGCGGGAGGTAGGCACCGAGGGTAAGCTCGGCGGCCAGGCCAACGTGCCGGGCGTGAAGGGTACCTGGAAAGACCTGACTGACAACGTAAATACGATGGCCGCCTCGCTCACGAGCCAGGTGCGCGACATTGCCAACGTGACCACCGCCGTGGCGCGCGGCGACCTCAGCCAGAAGGTGTCGGTAGACGTGCGCGGCGAGTTGCTCGACCTCAAGGACAACATCAACCAGATGGTGGATTCGCTCAACATCTTCGCCGGCGAGGTAACCCGCGTGGCCGTGGAAGTGGGTACGCAGGGCCAGCTCGGCGGCCAGGCCGAAGTGCCCAACGTGAGTGGCGTGTGGAAAGACCTGACCGACAATGTGAACACGATGGCCACCAACCTCACCACCCAGGTGCGGGGCATCGTGAAAGTAGTAACGGCCGTGTCGCAGGGTGACCTGACCCAGACGCTGACGCTGGAAGCGGCCGGCGAAGTAGCCGACCTCGCCCAAACCATCAACCGGATGGTGGACGACCTCAACCGCCTGGCCTCGGAAGTAAGCCGCGTGGCCCGCGTGGCCGGGGCCGAGGGCAAGCTCACCGAGCGCGCCACCGTGGGCGGCGTGTCGGGCTCCTGGAAAGAGCTGGTGGATACGCTCAACGCGCTGATTGAGAGCATCGCCCTGCCGGTGCTCGAAGTAAGCCGCGTGGTGCAGGCCATCTCGGAAGGCGACCTCACGCAACTGGTGGAAATTCAGACGACTGGCGACATTCTCTCGATGTCGAACTCGCTTAACCTGGCCGTGGAAAACCTCAACGCCCTGCTTGGTGAAATCAACGATTCGGCGCAGGTGGTAGGTACTTCTTCGGAAGAAATGGTCGACAAAGGCCAGGAAATGAGCCGTGTAACCGTCGATGTAGCGTTGGCTATGCAGCAGATGGCCGAAGGTGCCCAGAACCAGGCTCTCAAAACCGACCAGGCTTTCAAGCTCATCGAAGACATTATGACCGTGACCCGCGAAACGGCCAACAAGGCCGACGTGGTAAACAAGTCGGCCATCATGGGGGAGCAAACTTCGCAGCAGGGCCTGAAAACAGTAGCCGAGGTGGTGAAAAACATGGAGGAAATCACCAGCGCCGCCACCCAGACCTCGCGCACCATCGAAGTGCTGTCGACCCGCTCGGGCGAAATCAGCAAGTCGCTGGGCGTGATTACCGACATCGCCTCGCAAACCAACCTGCTGGCCCTCAACGCGGCCATCGAAGCCGCCCGCGCCGGCGAAGCCGGCCGTGGCTTCGCGGTAGTAGCCGAGGAAATCCGCAAGCTGGCCGAAGGCTCGCGCAAGTCGGCCAACGAAATCGCCACGCTGGTGGAGGATGTGCGCAAGGACACGACCAGCGCCGCCGCTGCTATCTCGGCCATGGAAAGCCGGGTGAAAAAGGGTAAAGAAGCTACGTTTGAGGCCAGCGCGGCCTTCAAAAACATTGCCACCAGCAGTGGCGATACGCTGCGCAGCTCGCGCGATATTCTCACGGCCACGGCCCAGCAGCAGACCTCAATTGGCGATGTAGTGAAGTACGTGGAGGAGGTAGTAGCCATTGCCGAGCAAACGGCCACCGGCACCCAGCAGGTAGCTGGCACGGCCCGCCAGCTGTCGACCTCGATGCAGGAGCTCACCAGCTCGTCGCAGCGCCTTTCCGACATTGCCGACGACCTGCAAGGCGGCCTCGAAACCTTCCAGCTCTTCGAATACTACGAGCCCGAACCCGAGCCGGAGCCCGAACCGGCCCCCCGCCGCGTGGGTATGCTGCGCCGCGCCACCCAGCCCGTGGCGGCTTCCGCGCCCGCCCCGGCCCCGGTGGCTACTGCCCACGGCCATCGGTCGCGGGCGGCCAGCACCAGCCTCAACGGTAAAAAGGACAAGGCTGCAGATAGCACTGCTAGCTCAGCTACCAACGGCCAGGCTGCCGACACCCGCCGCCCCGTGCGCCGGGCCACGCCGGCCGCTGCCGCTGCCGCGCCAGAGCCTACGCCAGCCGCCGCGCGCCGCCGCCCCAAGGCTACGGCCGCTGCCACCCAGCCCCAGCCCGAGCCGGCCGCTACGACTGCCCGGCCCCGCGCCAAAGCCAAAACCCGCTCGAAAGACTAAGCTGCCCCTGCTTGCCGCGTCCGGCCGCTGTGCTGCACGGTAAGCTTTGACTATCAACTCGTATTACTTATGCCTGATACTTCTGCGGCTCCGTCAACTGCGCGGCGCGCCGCACCGGCCGCCCCCGAGGCGGTAGTCCAGCTGATTGTTTTTCGCCTGGGCGATGAGGACTACGGTATCCGCATCGAGCAGGTGAAGGAAGTGACGGTGACGCCCGAAGTGGTGCGGATGCCCAAAACGCCGCCCTTTATCAAGGGCATCGCCAACCTGCGCGGCGACATCATCGCCATTGTCGACCTGGAGGAGCGGTTTCAACTGCGGCCGGCGGGCCGGCCGGTGCCTGACTTTTCGTACACCCTGGCCGTAGAAGCCGCCGACTACACTCTCGGCCTGATGGTGCGCGAGGTACCGCGCCCCGTTACGCTGCCCGTCAGCCTCATCGAGCCGGCCCCCGAGTTTGTGCAGGACAGCGGCCAGCGCGAAAAATACCTCGAAGGCATCGCTAAATTACCGGACGGCGAAGGCGTGATTATCGTGCTTGATATGGCTAAGCTCCTTACGCCCAGCGAGATTATGCGCTTGCCCGGCCGCGCCGCGCCCTCAGCGGCCGCCGGGGCTGCCCCGGCCGATGCACCCCCGCCCCCCGAAAAGCCGTAGAGAGGCCGCGTGGCGGTAAGCTCCGCGCTTCCTTTGCTTTTTTCCTCATAATTCTAGATTAGCTTTCATGAATAAGCGCATTCTCATCGTCGACGATTCGTTCTATATGCGGACGATGCTCAAAAACATGCTTACCGACGCCGGCTACGACGTGGTGGGCGAAGCTGCCAACGGCCAGCAGGCGCTGGAAATGGCCGTGGCTACCACGCCCGACCTTATCACGCTCGACGTGATTTTGCCCGACAATACCGGCCTCGACGTGCTCAAGGGCATTCGGGCGCAGCAGCCCGATGCCAAAGTGGTAATGTGCTCGGCCGTGGGCCAGGAAACCATTGTAAACGAGGCTATTGAGAGCGGCGCGCTGGCATACATCGTGAAGCCTTTCTCGGAAGAGCGCGTGCTCGAAATCGTGGGCGGCGCGCTGAACGGCGACGGTCCCCGCGCCTAGGGTTTGCCCTCGGCAGTAGTAATTCAGGTTTTTCTCTCCTTCGTTTTTGTTTCCAATGTCTGACCTCATCTCCCCGTGTAGCGCGTGTTGGCCGGCGTGGCCACGCCCGGCTGGCGGCGGAGGTGCGGCCGGCCGGATGCTACGTTACTTAGGCGAGTTGTTGACTATTAGCGGCCTATGAAATCACGCGACCAGGAATACCGGGAGCTGTTCATGGCCGAGGCGTTAGAATACTACGACGCCATGTCGCGCCACCTCAGTGAGCTGGAGCGTAATCCGCAGGATGCGGCCGCCCTCAACGAGCTGTTTCGCCTCATGCACAATCTCAAGGCCAACGCGCGGGCGATGGGCTTTGTGGACATGGGCGAGGTAGCGCACAAAATGGAAACCCTGTTCGGGCAGATTCGGGGGCAGGAGCGCACCTTCACCGGCTCGCTCGTGCCCCTGACTTTCGGGGCGGTAGACATGCTGGGGACCATGATTCGGGCCGTGGGCTCGGGCCAGGAAACGGGTGACGCCCACGCCCTGCTCGACAATCTGGAGCGCCTTATTCAAGGCCAGGAGCCGGCGCAGGCCGCCCCCGAGCAAACCACCGAAGAAGCCGACGCCGACGCCAGCCGCAAGCTGGAGCTGTCGGACCTGGTGTATATCCCGGTCAAAAAACTTGATAATCTGCTCAACCTAGTGGGCGAGCTGGTAATTGACCGCGACCGCATCCTGACGCTGGCCGCCGAGCTCGGCAACGCCGCTTTGCAAACCACCGCCCAGCATTTATTCCGCATTTCCGACGACCTGCAATACTCCGTGATGGATGTGCGGCTGGTAGGCGCGGGCGTGCTGCTCAACAAGTTTCCGCGGGTAGTGCGCGACGTGGCCGCCGCCGAAAACAAGCAGGTAGAGCTGACGCTGAGCGGCCAGGACGTGCAGATTGACCGCAACGTATTGCAGCTCATCACCGATGCGCTGTTGCACATTGTGCGCAATGGCGTCAGCCACGGCCTCGAAGACGCCGCTACCCGCGTGGCGGCCGGCAAGCCGCCGGTAGGCCAGCTGCGCATTTCGGCCCTCACCGAGCGCGACGACGTACTGATTCAAATTCAGGATGATGGCCGGGGTATCGACACCGAAGCCGTGCGCAAAAAAGCCGTGCGCAAAGGCGTGGTGACGGCCGAAGCCGCCGCCCAACTCGACGAGCAGGGCGTGTGGATGCTGCTGTTTGAAGCCGGCTTTTCGATGGCCGACAAGATTACCGATATCTCGGGCCGGGGCGTGGGCCTCGACGTAGTGAAGCTAGCCATCGACTCGCTCGGCGGCCAGCTGCGCGTGGCCTCGGAGCTGGGCAAGGGCACTACCTTCACGCTGGTGCTGCCCACGTCTATCGCCGTGAAGGGCGCGCTGTTGGTCGAGCTCGATGCCCGCGCCTACGCTGTGCCGTTGCTGCATACCGACACGGTTTTGTCGCTGGAAAATGACGAAGTATTTGCCGTAGGCGGCTTGCTGATGACGCGGGTGCAGGACGAAAACGTGCCCTTGGTGTCCCTGCGCCACCTGTTATATAGCGAGGGTAACGAGCCGTTGCCCCGCGCCACCCGCGCCGATTTGCCGGCCGATAATACGCGCCAACAAGTGCTGATAGTCAGCTACAACGGCCGCCGCCTGGGGCTGGTGGTCGACCGCTTTTTGCGCCAGCAAAACATTGTGGTGAAGCCCCTGAGTAAGCCCCTGGACACCATAGACCTGTTTGGCGGCGTAACGCTGCTGGGCAGCGGGCAGCTGTGTCTGGTGCTCGACGTGCCCGCCTTAACCAGACTGTTCCTCGCCAAACGCCCCTGATTTTTAGCCGCTTTCTGCTCGCTTTCGTACTGTAACGCGCTGGCCTCGGCCACGCCCTACGCCTGGAAATGTTATGACTGTATTAATGAATGATTTAGAGCGTGATATTATTCGCGAGATTCTGAATATCGGCCTGGCGCGAGCAGCCGACAGTTTCGCGATTATTGCGCAGGAGCGGGTAATGCTCGAGGTGCCCAACCTCGATTTGCTGCCTAGCCATAATATCATTGAGCGGGTGCGCGACTACCAGACGCGCTACGTGGCCATTCAGAGCGACATTCGGGGCGATTTCAACGGCTCGACGTTTATGTTTTTCTCGGGCCAGCATATCCAGCGACTGTCGCGTGTCTGCCTGCGCATGCAGGTAGGCGATTCGTTGCAGCTCAATGAGTTGCAGGAATCACTGCTGCTCGAAATCAGTAATATCATCACGGGGGCATTGGTGACGCAGCTGGCTAATATTCTAAAGGCCAGCATCTATGGCGCTCCGCCGCTGGCTCCGACCGGCGACTTGGGCAATGCCCTGCAAAGCCTTATGCCCGACCCCGATGCGTTGCAGCCGCTGATTTTTTCGGTCATCACGCAGTTCTCGGACAAGGATAATTCGGTTGAGTTACCGCTGATGCTGTTTTTCGACCGGGCTACCTTTGAGAAAATTTTGGAAATCATTCGCACCTACGACTTTTTGGGCAAGACGCAGTCGGCGGCTTAATCCCTTTTTCGCTACCATTACTTTCCCCTCAACCTCACCAAGCGCCCCGCGCTTGGTGTTATTTTTTACCCGTGTCAACTACTGATACCCGCGCGCAAAAAATCGCCAATTTTGACCCCAATGCCCCCGGCGACGTAGCGGGCGGCCTGTTTGGCCTGCCCTTCACCCCCGACGAAGCTCAGGTGGTAGTAGTGCCTGTGCCTTGGGAAGTAACCGTGAGCTACCGCGCCGGCACCGCTCAGGGCCCCGAGGCCATCCGCGAAGCCTCGCTGCAAGTAGACCTCTTCGACCCCGACCTGCCCGATGCCTGGAAGCTCGGCCTGGCAATGGAAGACGAGGACGAAGCCATCGCCCACCTCAGCCGCGAGCTGCGCCCGCAGGCCGCCGAATACATCGGCTGGTTAGAAAACGGCCAGCCCGCCGAGGAAGCCACCCAGCACGGCCCAGTGCCTGCCCGCGTTAATGCCGAAGGCACCAAGCTTGTAGCCTGGCTCAAGCAAAAAACCGGTGCGCTACTCGATGCCGGCAAGGCCGTGGCGGTGCTCGGTGGCGACCACAGCACGCCGCTGGGCTACCTGCACGCGCTGGCCGAGCGCCACCCGGAAGGCTTTGGTATTCTGCAATTTGACGCCCACTGCGACCTGCGCCCGGCTTACGAAGGCTTCCAGTACTCGCACGCCAGCATCATGTATAACGCCCTGCAATTGCCGCAGGTGAAGAAGCTGGTGCAGGTGGGCATTCGGGATATGTGCCAGCAGGAAGCCGACCTCATCGAGCATTCGGTGGGCCGGGTGGCCATTTTCGGTCAGCGCTTCTTGAGCGATGAGAAATTCGCCAAGAAATCATGGAAGAAGGTGTGCGGCAAAATCATTGCCCAACTGCCGCAGAAGGTGTACATCAGCTTCGATATTGATGGGCTCGACCCCAAGCTGTGCCCCGGCACCGGCACGCCCGTGCCCGGCGGCCTGGAGTACGAAGAAGCCACCTACCTGCTGCGCCAGGTAGTGCGTTCGGGCCGTACTATTATTGGCCTCGACCTCAACGAAGTAGCCCCCGGCGATACCGAATGGAACGGCATTGTGGGTGCCCGCCTGCTATACCAACTCTGCAACTGGATGGCCGTGTCGCAGGGCCGCCTGGCGGCCAAGGGTAAAACCAGCGCTGAGTAATTTATTCACCTTAACCCACTTGTTGCGATGGTCAAGCTTCTTATCAAGTTTATTCTCACGGCCGTGCTCACCTATGGTTTGGCCAAGGTGCTGCCCAATGTGCATCTCACCGACGTGAGCAGCGCGGCCATTCTGGTCGTCGTAATGGGTTTGCTCAACGCTACCGTTAAGCCGGTGCTCAAGCTTATCGGCTTCCCGATTACGGTGCTCACGCTCGGCCTGTTTTTGCTGGTTATCAATGTTATCATCGTGAAGCTGGCTGATTATCTGATGAGCAGCTTCTCAGTCGAAGGCTTCCTCAGCGCGCTTATTTTCAGTATCGCGCTGTCGCTGGTGACGAGCGTAGTAGATATGATTGTGGACTAAGCACCTGGCACCAAGCCAACGCAAAAGGGGCCGCTGAACTTGAGAGTTCAGCGGCCCCTTTTTGTTAGGCAACATATCAGGCAACAGGCGGAGTAGCAGGTTTCCGCTGGTTCCGCCGCTGCCAGAGCACCCAGCCGCCTACGCCTAATAGCAGTACTGGCCAGAGGTTTATGGCACCGATAAACAAGGAGGTGAGTAGCTGCCAGCCGCCATAAAACGCTTCTACCGTGCGGCTACCCAGCGACACTACCGGCGCATCAGGTACCGACTGCGGTAGCGGTTGATAGAGCGTGAGCGTGATGGTGGAGTAGGCTACTTCGTTATTAAGAGTTTTGAGGCGGCTTTCAGTGGCTTCAATTTCCTCGCGCACTTCGCCCAGCTTTTGCTCAATGTCCAGAATATCTTTGATTTTCTGTGCTTTGCTTAGCAGTGTGGTATACTGCTGCTCCATAGCGCGCTTGGTTTGCAGGCGGGCGTTTACGTCGGCGTGCTCGGCGGTCACGTCTTCGGTGCTAAGCTCTTTTCTTTCTATTCTGCCTAAGCCCGCTAAGCCATTCAGCAGCGCCTGAAAGTGAATCGGCGGTACCCGAATGGTCGTGACATACAGCCATTCGTTATCAAGATGAGTTTCGGTGGAGGCATTGAGGTAGCCATCGTAGCGGCGTACTAAGCTATCGAGCCGGGCTTCTACGTGAAGCATGGCATCAGTTTTTAGGCGTACATCAGCATGGTAGATGAGCAGCCGGTTCGCTGGTACTGCGGTATGCGCTGCGGCTGGCGATAAGGCCCCGGGTGCTTGCGCAATCGCCTCTACCGGGATAGAGGTGTTGGGAGGTGACTCCTCCAGCGGCACATTTTCTTTAAGAGTAGAAACTGCTTGTTGTTTAGGGGCCTGCTCGCAACCCAACTGTAGGCTTGCA
>NZ_DASTEP010000053.1:0-3516 GCF_035709525.1 Hymenobacter sp.
GCTTCACCGCGTTCAGCATGACTCATTTTTACATTTTTCCAGTTCGAGCTACTGGCTGATGGCCACGGCGCGGCGCAGCTGGCGCGAGTAAGCCAGGCGCATGTCGTTGCCGGCGGCACCGGGGTAGTCGAAGCCGATGGCGTTGGGGTCGGCGCGCAGGCTGTCCCAGGCTTTGGCATCGAGCTCGGCGGGCTGGGCGGCCGTGCCGGGCACGGCGGGGCGGGTGAAGTGGTCTTCGGCGAAGAAGTTGTTCATGCGGCGCAGGATGGCGATTTCCTGGTCGCGCACGGTGGCCATCTTGCTGTCTTGGGCGGTGCTGCCGGCCAGCAGGGCGCGGGCGGGCATTACCTCGTGGCGCAGGGTATCGCCCTGGGCGCTGAGTACGATGAGGTGCACGCGGCTGGTGAGAATGCGCGGCCCACGCAGCTGAAGCACAAAATTATCCTTGGTTTTGGGGTCCGAAAAAGCATGGCTGGCCCGCACCGTATTGAGCACCGTGGCCCCGCTAACGCGGCGGCCCGTGCTGCTGGGCGGCACGTACACGCTGCGCGGGTCTTTGGTAGAGGTCGCTACCTCACGCTCGGTATTGATGCAGGAAGTGTTGAGCTGCAATAGTATGGCTACCGCGCAAAAAGTAAAAAGAGAGGCTTTCATAAAACAGAAAAGAATAAGACGGACAGGCGAAGTAGCTTAAAAAAAGTGGCTTAACATACGCAAAATCTCGGCGGCCGGATGCTAAAACCAGCCAATCTCGAGCCCCACCACCAAGCGGCTCGGCTCGGGCGGGCGAAGGCTTTCGGTGGGGCGCAGGGCCGGGCTGAGGCGGTAGCGGCCCACCAGCGCCAGCGAGCCGCTGCCCAGGCGCACGCCCACGCCGCCCAGCCAGCGCGCCAGGTAGGGCGGCGCGTGGCGGGTAATCTCTACTTCGCCCTGGCCGGTGTCCTTGTCGCGGGTGGTGTGGTTGGCGGCCAGGGCCGGGCCACCGTAGGCTAGCAGGTCGAGGTAGGTGCCCACCACGTTGCCGCGGGGCCGCAGGCCGGCGTTGAGGCGCAGGCCCAGCTCGCCTTGCAGCTGGTGGTAGGTCAGGGTTTCGGTGTCGTGCAGGGCGGTGAAGGGCGCGGCCTTGGGGCCGGCATCCTGGGCCAGGGCGTAGCGCAGGTAGGCGTAGCGCAGGTCAGTGGTAAACGCCAGGTGGTCGGACACGCGCCACTTGAGGCGGCCGCCCACCTGCGTTTCAGACGAGGCGAAGCCGTGGCGCAGCGGCAGGCCGGCCTGGCTGCCGCCCGCCACCAGCCCGTAGCTGGCGTAGAGGTGCCCGAAGTAGCGCCGGTTGGGCCCCGTGCGCGGCGGCAGGGTATCCTGGGCCACGTTGGTTTGCAGCAGCACTTGCTGCGCGTGGGCGGCCGGGGCGGCCAGGCACGCGGCGAGCAGCCACTGGTAGTTGTTCTTCATAGATATGGACTAGAAACTGCGCTAGGCGGGCACGAAGCTAGCGGCAAGCGGCGAGGCTTGCGCTTGAAACCAATGCGCCTCGGCCGTTTTGGCTTGCTGGCCAGCCGCTTTGCACTGTTTTACATAGCAGAGTCAGAAATCGAGCTACGGGTTGCGCGGCAGCGCTGGGGTGGCCGCCCCGCCAAGCCCTCTACTCCGCATATTCGCCGGTGTAGCCCCGAAAGGATACCCGCAGCACGGTACCGCCCTTCAGCATACGGCGCGGCACTTGCAGCACCGCGCGCTGGGCCACGGCGCGCACCTCGTAGCGGTGCAGCACGCCCCGGCGGTTGGCCAGGTGCCAGTAGAGGCGCGGCGGATAGGCCTCGGGGGCCGGCAGGGGCTGGGTGCCCGTGTCGGCGGGGCGCTCCTGGCCCACGGGGGCCACGCCGGTGGGCTGGGTAGGTGCCGCGCCCGGCCGCACGGGCGGGTTGGAGCTGGCATCGGGGCCAAGGGCGGCCAGCCAGGCGGGGCTGGCCTCTTCGGGGTCGGTGAGCAGGGGCAGTGGCTGAGCGCTGGGCACGGTGGCCGCCGGCCGCAGCACCACTGTCACCACCGAGTCGTGGGCCACAAAGTCGAAGGTGGGCGCAAGCTGGCGCGAAGCCGCTTTTTTACCTTCCGTGAAGTAGCTGGCCTGGGGCCGGCCGTAGCCGTGGGCGTAGTCGTAGTACGGGTATAAATCAGCCGATTCGCGCAGCTGCCGAAAGAGGTCCATCGCCTTGGTCGCGCGCTGCTGCTGCCAGGCGCAGGCCGCAAAGCCCGCCACCAGCGGCGCGGCAAACGAGGTGCCTTCCAGGCGCTCGTAGCCGCCGGGCGTGGTAGTGAGCACGATGCCAAAGGCCGACACATCGGGCTTGAGGCGGCGGTCGGCGCTGGGGCCGGTCGAGCTGAAGGCCACGTGCAGGCCGGTGGCGGGGTCGAGGCCACCCACGGCCAGCACCGAGTCGGCATCGGCGGGCGTGCCAATGCGGCCCCAGTCGTCGTCGCCGTCGTTGCCGGCGGCGCTCACCACCAGCATGCCCTTGCGGGCCGCCAGGTTGGCCGCCCTTCCGATGAGCGAGTGGCGGCCATCCATCCACTCCGGAAAGTAGCGCTGCTCGGTATACGCCAGGGATGAGCTGATGATGTCGGCCCCTTCGCGGTCGGCCCACTCGGCAGCTTTCAGCCAGGCTTCTTCTTCACCAATGCGCTCGCGGGTCAGGCTTTCGGTGCGGGCCAGCAGGTAAGTAGCCTCGGGTGCCAGCCCCAAAAGCGGGCCGGCGTGCAGGCTATCGGGGCCGGGCAGGCGGCCGGCCAGGCAGCCTAGCACCTCGGTGCCGTGGCTGCCGGTGCGGTACACGTCGGGCCGGTTTTTCAGAAAATCATGGGTAGCCACCACCCGCCGCTCGCGCCACAGCGCCCCAAACGCCGGGTGCTCGCGCACGCCCCGAAAGCCCACGTCGAACACCGCGATGCGCACGCCCTTGCCCGTGAGGCCGGCCCGCACCAGCGCCGGGCGGCCCAGCACGGCCGTTTGCTGGCGGGCCAGCAGGTAGTCGTTGGCGCTGATGTCGAAGCCGCTGTTTGCGGCTTTGGGCGCGGCGGCTGGCCGGGCGGCCAGCGCTGGCTGGGTCGGGTTTTCGGGCCAGCTCGCTACCCGCGCCACGCCCGGCAGCTGCCGCAGCGCGGCGGCCTGGGCGGGTGTGGCGCGGCAGGCCACGGCATTAAACCAGCGGCTGACCAGCGTAATGGTGTCGCAGCCGACTTGCAGCCGGGCCAGGTAGTCGGGCCGCACGGGCAGGTCGGAGGCCTCGTAGGCGGGCAGCCCCTGGCGCTGGCGGCGGGCTCGCGCGGCGGGGCTGAAGTAGGTGGCCGGGTCGAAGGCCACGCCGGTTTTATCGGTGAAGCTGACCCAGTAGCGGGCAGAAGGTTCGTCCGAGACCGAGCGTTGGGCGGCGGCCGGGCCGGGCAGGTGCAGCAGGGCAAGCAGCAGCCCGGCGGCCCACCGGCCCCGGCTGCTTGGTGGTAAGGACATAGCTCAGGAAT
>NZ_DASTEP010000054.1:0-37269 GCF_035709525.1 Hymenobacter sp.
GGCGCGCCCACCCTGGGCGGGCTGCCGCTGCCGGGGCTGCCCGGCGTGGCCGCCGCCCCGCCCGCCGTGGCCGACTACGTGCGCCGCAGCCGCCAGCAGCGTATTACGGAGCGCCAGAACATGCCCGCCGACGATATCCGCAACGTGCAACTGGCCGACGTGGCCGTGACCGGGCAGCGCGAGCAGAGCGTGATTCCGGCCAACGACCCGCGCCGCTACATCCCGGGCGTGACGGCCAGCACGGTGCTCGACTTCACCAAAATGCCGGAGGCGCAGTCGGGCATTCCCATCTTCTCGCTGCTGCAAGGCCGGGTGGCGGGCCTGGCTATTAGTGGCAGCCCGCCCAACCAGAGCATCCAGATTCGCAATTCGGGCACGCCGCAGATTATCCTGGATGGCCAGAAGGTTGATGCCGAGATGATTAACTCCATCAATTCGGTGGATGTGGAAGCGGTGGAAGTGTATAAGGGCAACGAGGCCGCCATCTTCGGGGCGAGCGGCGGCGTTATTGCCATTTATACCAAGCGCGGCAACAAGAACTATAAGGGCCCGCTGCCCGGCGGCCCGCGCGAAAACACCAGCCTCGTGACGGTGAAGCTGCCGAGCTACTACCAGGCCCGCGAGTTTTACCGCCCCCGCTACGGCGCGCCCGTGCTCAACGCCCCCGAAGCCGACCCACGCCGCCTCACCATCTACTGGAACCCCAGCCTGCAAACCGACTCAAAGGGTGTGGCCGAGTTCACGTTCTACACCGCCGACGGCAGCGGCAACTTCCAGGCCACGGCCGAGGGCCTCACCCTCACCGGCGAGCCGGGGCGCGGCACCGGCACTATCTACGTGGCGCCCAAGCGGTAGGAGCAGCTGCTGGCTTGGTAGATTTAAAAATCGAATCATGCAAAAACCCCCGCCCGCTACTTTGTGAAGTAGCGGGCGGGGGTTTTTCGTAGCCAGTTTGGAAGAGAGCAATAGGCTATCTCACAACCAGGCGCCCGGTGTGCGAGCCAGCGCGCAGCAGGTACAAGCCAGGAGCCAAGCCACTTACGTCGAGGGTGGCGGCCTGCTGCTGCACAGGTGCAGTACGCACTACCCGGCCCATGGCGTCGAGCAGCTTGGCCGTGGGGGCGGGAGCGGCCAATAGTAGCTGCACCTGGCCACTGGCGGGATTGGGGTAGAAGCTAAATTCGGTGCCCGCAGTAGCCGCCACCACGGGCAAGGCCACGGCAGCGTGGTCGTAGCGCAGGGCGGTGATAGTGGTGCCATCGCCGAGCTGGCCATAGAAGTTGAACCCAGTGGAAAAAACACGCTGTCCGGCGCTGGTGCGGGCCAGTGCATGGAAGCTACCCGCCGAAATAGTCAGCCAGTTAGTACCCAATGTTACTTCCTGCGTAAAGGTGTTGCGCGAGGCAGTGGTGTTGTCGCCGAGCTGGCCGCGGTTGTTATAGCCCGCCGCCCAGAGGGTGCCATTGGCTTGCAAGGCCACCGAATAGGAATCAGCGGCGCTTACTTGCTTCCAGGTGGTGCCGGTGCCCGCCTGCACCGGGGTAGTGCGCTGGGTGGTGGTGCCATCGCCGAGTTGGCCCGCAAAATTATCGCCCCAGGTCCAGAGCGTACCATTAGCTTGCACGGCGATGCTGTTGTAGAAGCCAGCTCCAATGCCTGTCCAAGACGTAACTGTGCCTATTTGTATGGGGACGTAGCGTTCGACGGTGGTCCCGTTGCCTAGCTGGCCCGAGCCATTGTCGCCCCAGGCCCAAAGCGTACCATCGGCCTGTATCCCTAGACTATGAACGTCACCAGCGGCGATGCTTATCCAGTTATTGGCAGTGCCTACCTGTGTAGGTACCGCTGCCCCGCCAAGAGAGCCCAAACCCGCTCCTCCATTAGTATTATCCCCCCAGCCCCAGAGCGTGCCATCGGCCCGAATGGCCAGTGTGTGCGAGTCGCCAGCGGCTACCTGCCGCCACTGGCTGCCGGTGCCTATCTGCGTTGGTGTATTCCGGTTGGTAGTGGTGCCATCGCCGAGCTGGCCCAGGTCGTTTTCACCCCAGGTCCAGAGGGTGCCATCGGCCCGCAGCGCGGCCGAAAAGTGATAGCGACTGCCCGCCACCTGCACCCAGGCCTGGCTGGTGCCGATGGTAGTGGGCACCGAGCGCTGGGTAGTGGTGCCATCGCCGAGCTGGCCGGCGCTGTTATCGCCCCAGGCCAGGAGGCGGCCATCGGGGCGCACGGCCAGGCTGTGGCCAAAGCCCGCGCTGAGGGCCAACGTGGGCAGGCCAACCAGGCCAACTAGCTGGCCCGGCTGGGCGCTGTCGGTGGTGGTGCCGTTCCCTAATTGGCCCTGGCTATTATATCCCCACACCCACACGCTGCCGTTGGCTTGCAGAGCCAGGCTGTGGTTATAGCCAACAGCTACGCTCACCCAATTGGTGGCGGTGCCTACTTGCAATGGGCTCAGTACGTTGGTAGTGCTGCCGGTGCCTAGCTGGCCGCTGGTGCTGGCGCCCCAGGCCCACAGCGTACCATCTGTACGCACGGCCAGGTTGTGGTCGTAGCTGGCCGCAAGTCGCGCCCAGTTGGTGGCGGTGCCTACTTGCTTGGGAGTAAGGCAGTTGGTGGTAGTGCCATCGCCGAGCTGGCCCACATTGTTGTAGCCCCAGGCCCATAAGGTGCCATCAGCGCGCAGCGCGAGGGTATAGCCCCGGGCACTCGCCATACTCACCCAACTGTTGGCCGCTCCTACTTGCACGGGGGCGGGGCGAATAGTGGTCGTGCCGTCGCCGAGCTGGCCGTAATTATTTTCGCCCCACGCCCACAGGGTGCCATCGGCGCGCAGGGCCATCGTGTGCCCATTGCCAGCCGATACATATTTCCAGGTAGTGCCGGTGCCTACCTGCGTGGGGCTGGGGGTATTGGTGGTACTGCCAATACCGAGCTGGCCCGAAAGGTTAGAACCCCAGGCCCAAATGGTGCCATCGGCGCGTAAGGCCACGCTGTGGCTATTGCCGGCCGCTGCTTGCTTCCAGGTAGTGCCGGTGCCTACCTGGCCAGGGTTGAGCCGGGCGGCAGTGGTGCCATCGCCCAACTGGCCCGCCCCGTTGTTGCCCCAGGCCCAGATAGTGCCGTCGGCACGTAGGGCTAGGCTGTGGTTTTCGCCGCTAGACAGCCCGGCCCAGTTGGTAGCCGTGCCCACTGGTACGGGAGTAGTGCGCTGGGTAGTAGTGCCATCGCCCAACTGCCCCGAAGAATTGCTGCCCCACGCCCGCAGGG
The DNA here is from genome assembly GCF_035709525.1 of Hymenobacter sp. Classification (GTDB taxonomy): domain Bacteria; phylum Bacteroidota; class Bacteroidia; order Cytophagales; family Hymenobacteraceae; genus Hymenobacter. The sequence goes on from NZ_DASTEP010000054.1 coordinate 3,268, forward strand.
TGCCATCGGGTAGTAAGAGTAAGTTATGCTGCCCATTGCTAGATAGGGTGCCCTGTAGGGCCTGCGCCTCGGCTATAAATGGTAGCGCTACCAAGGCTGCGACCAATATGCGCAGCCACTGAGGAGTAAGATTTTGTTTCATGCAAGTTTAGGAAAAGACGGTAATAAGATACTAAGCAAATGCATAGGCGTTGCACTATGAATAAATTCGGTTAGTTAAGAATTTATGAATTTGTCATGTAAGGCCACGGCTATCGGAGAGGAACAGAACCAGTTGGCGTATTTGCTGTATGCAAGCTGGGGTAAGCAATAGAATCCGAAGAGCATGAAAAAGCCCACTCTGCATTAGCAGAGCGGGCTTTTATATGTTTCTTTAAACATAGTTACGCCGCTACCGCCTCACCGGCCCCCAATTCTACTAGTAATTGTTGGGCCATAACCACGCCCCGGATGGCGTCGATGCTCACTTGCAGCTTGTCTTTTTGCTCCTTCATGCGGGCTGTGCGCGGGTGCGTCTGCACAAAGTTGAGGATGCGCCCAAACCGCTCGCCCTGGAAGTACGCCTCGGTGCCCGGCCCGGCGGGCAGGTAGGCGCGCAGGGTGTCGCGCTTCAGGGTCACTTTCTCGAAGCCCAACTGGCTGGCCAGCCAGCGCAGCTTCACCACATCTACCAGCACTTGCACCTGCTCGGGCAGCGGCCCAAAGCGGTCAATAATGCTGTCCACCAGTTTCTTGAGCTCCTCGGGCTTCTGCGCCCGGTCTAGCTTGGCGTAGAGTTGCAGGCGCTCCGACACGTTGTTCACGTAGGTGTTCGGGATGAGCACCGGCAGGTCGGTTTCAATCTGCGTTTCCTTGGGGCCACTGTTGAGCGCGCCGGCCGCCATTTGCAGGCGCTGCTGGCTGGTGCCGCCCGCGCCTTCGCCCAGGAAGAGGTCGCGAAATTCGGTTTCTTTCAATTCCTGCACCGCTTCGTCCAGCACCTGGTGGTAGGCCTCGTAGCCCAGGTCGTTGATGAAGCCCGACTGCTCGCCGCCCAGCAGGTTGCCCGCCCCCCGAATATCGAGGTCGCGCATGGCCACGTTGAAGCCCGCGCCCAGGTCCGAAAACTCCTCCAGCGTGTTGAGGCGCTTGCGGGCATCGGCCGGCAGGTTGGCCACGGGCGGCGTGAGCAGGTAGCAATACGCCTTGCGGTTGGAGCGGCCCACGCGGCCGCGCATCTGGTGCAGGTCTGAGAGGCCGGTGAGGTGAGCGCGGTTGATAATGATGGTGTTAGCGTTCGGAATATCGAGCCCGCTCTCGATGATGTTGGTGGCTACCAGCACGTCGTACTCACCCTCCATAAACTTCATCATGCGCTTTTCGAGCTCCTCGCCCTCCATCTGGCCGTGGGCCACGGCCACGCGGGCATTGGGCACGAGCCGCACGATGGTGGCCGCCATTTCCACGATGTCGGTGATGCGATTGTGCACGAAAAATGCCTGCCCACCGCGCTTCAATTCCCGCGCAATGGCGTCGCGGATGATAGTTTCATCGAATACGTGCAACTCGGTTTGCACCGGCTGGCGGTTGGGCGGCGGCGTGGCAATCACGCTCAAATCGCGCGCGCCCATCAACGAAAAGTGCAAGGTGCGCGGTATCGGCGTAGCCGACAGCGTGAGCGTGTCCACGTTCACCTTGATTTCCTTGAGCTTGTCCTTGGTCTTCACGCCGAATTTCTGCTCTTCGTCAATCACCAACAGGCCCAAATCCTTGAATTGCAGCTTCTTGTTGGTCAAGGCGTGCGTGCCGATGAGGATGTCGGTTTTGCCAGCCGCCACGCGCTCCATCGTTTCCTTCACCTGCTTGGCCGTTTTGAAGCGGTTGATGTACTCCACCGTCACCGGCAGGTTGGCGAGGCGGTCGCGGAAGGTCTTGTAGTGCTGCATCGCCAGGATGGTAGTGGGCACCAGCACAGCTACTTGCTTGCCGCCCGCCGCTGCCTTGAAGGCCGCCCGGATGGCAATTTCGGTCTTGCCAAAGCCCACATCGCCGCACACGAGCCGGTCCATCGGGTGGGGCTGTTGCATGTCGTGCTTCACGTCTTCGGTGGCCTTGGCCTGGTCGGGCGTGTCTTCGTAAATAAAGCTTGATTCGAGCTCGGCCTGTAAAAAATCGTCCTTTGGAAACGCAAAGCCCGGCGCGGTTTTCCGCTTGGCATACAGCCGGATAAGGTCGGCCGCGATGTCCTTGACCTTCTTTTTGACCGACTTTTTCTTGTTCTCCCACTCCGGCGAGCCGAGCTTGCTCATAGTGGGCGGCGAGCCCTCTGCACCGCTGTATTTCGCAATCTTGTGCAGCGCGTGAATGCTCACCGTCAGCACGTCGTCGTCGCGGTAAATGAGCCGGATAGCCTCCTGAATGTGCCCGTCTATCTCAATCTGCGTCAGCCCCGCGAAGCGCGCAATGCCGTAGTCTTGGTGCGTCACGTAGTCGCCGGGCTGCAAGGTCTTGAGCTCACGCAAAGTCAGCGCCTTCTTCTTCGAGAACTTGCGCGTTTCCTGCGCCCGGTAGTAGCGCTCAAAGAGCTGGTGGTCAGTATAGACGGCCAGTCCGAGCTGCTCGTCCACGTAGCCTTCGCGCAAGGCAATCAGCAAATGCTGAAATTGCACGTTGGGGTCTAATTCATCAAAAATCGTGCGTAGTCGGTCGGCCTGCCGCACCGAATCGGCGGCGATGATGGTAGTGTAGTCGCGGATTTTATTCTCGCGGATGTTCTTCAGCAGCCGCTCAAAGTCCTTGTTGAAGCTCGGCTGCGGCTTGGCCGCGAACTGGAATTCCTGCGAATTTTTAAAGTAAAACCGCTTGCCAAACTCCACGATGGCGAACTCATCCAGGCACTTCTTCAGGCTTTTGCCCTGCTCAAACAAGTCGCTGGGCCTCGATACAATCTGCATCCCGCCGGCCTCTTCCAGCACTTTCTGAAAGTTGGCTTCGGCCTTCTCAAACAACGTCGTGACCACGTCGAGCACCTGCCGCACATCCTTGACCCACAGGCAGCTGGTGCGCGGCAAAAACTCCAGAAACGACTCGCGCCGCTCTTGCAGCAGTTTGGTTTGCACGTTGGGGATGATGCTCACGCTCGTGCGCGGCTCAACCGACAACTGCGTTTCGGGGTTGAACGTGCGAATGCTCTCAATCTCATCGCCAAATAATTCCAGCCGGTACGGCAGCTCGTTGGCGTAGCTAAACACGTCCACGATGCCGCCGCGCACCGCGTACTGCCCCGCCTCGTACACAAAATCCGACTTCTCGAAGTCGTACTGCCCCAGCAGTTCACCCAGAAAATTGACGTCCAGCTTGTCGCCCACTTTGGCCGAAAACGTGTTTTGCACCAGGCTTTGGCGATTGATAACCTTCTCGCTCAGCGCCTCGGGGTACGTCACCACGAGCGGCGCGGCCAGGTTGGTAGCCACGCTGGCCTGTCGGCTGGCATTGAGCTGGTTAAGTACCTCGGCGCGCATCAGCACGTTGGCATTTTCCGTCTCGTCAAACTCATACGGCCGCTTGTAGGAGCTCGGAAACAGCAGGGCCTCCGGGCCGTCGGGCAGCAGGTGGCGCAGGTCGGCCATGAAGAGCGCCGCCTCGTCCTTGTCGTGCAGCACAAACACGTTGGGGTGCGCGTGGTGCGAGGCCGCGGCGGCCACCACGGCATCTTGTGAGCCTACCAGGCCGCGCAGCTGCACGCGCAGCTCGCCGCCGCGCGCCGCATCGTCGGCCGGGGTGTTGCGGTCGGCGGGCTTGGCCGCGCCGTGCAGGCGGGCGGCCAGGGTTTGTACTTCGGTGTCGAGGCGGTATAAGCGCAGAAAGTCAGCTACTTGCACGGGGCGTTGGTTCGTGGTCGGCGTAAAAGCGCCCAGCCCGGCCGGGAGATATTCCGGTCGGGCCAGGCGCTGCTTTCATACAGTATCGGCAGGGCGAAGGTTTCCGGTCGGCTTATTTTAGCTAGTTATATTAGCAATTTTCGAGGGCTTGCTACCTTCGCCAGAGCTTTTACCGTAACTTAGCCAACCGAAAAACTATAGCCTATGAATCCGCGTGACTTGCCTGAGGTAGTAGCCGAATTAATAATCGAAATGCACGAGGTGCGCTCAGAATTGAATGCGCTCAATGGGCGGGTAGACCGCTTAGAGCGCACGGTTGAAGAAGGTTTCAAAGCGCTGCGGGAAGAAATTCGGGAAAGCAGCCGTGCGACGGTAGACGGCCTAGTGAAAGGATTTGAGCCCTTCCTGAACCGGCTACTCGACCACGACGACCAAGTTAAAAACCACGAGCAACGCCTGGCGAAGCTGGAAAACCCTGAATAATTGCGCGGTTCTGCTCACCTGGCCATTGGCCTCATCACGGGCGTGGCCGTTGCGGGCCTCGTCACGGGTGTCAAATTCTCGCCCGCCGGCATCGCGCTGGCCGGCTTCTCGGCCCTCGCCCCCGACCTCGACCACCCCGAAAGCCGCCTCAGCAAGCGCCTGGGCTTCGCGCACGGCTACGTGCGCTGGGCCTTCGGCGCGGTGGCGCTGGGGCTGGCCGGCTACGCCTATTTTTTGCTAAAGCCCGGCCCCGACCAGCGCTTCACCTACACGGCCGCGCTGGCGTTTGGACTCATTGGCGTGGCGTTGCAGGGCGGCTCGGCCCGCAAGCTGGCGCTACTGTTCACGGGGCTGGCGACGGTGTTAATTGGACTTTACGCACAATTTTTATGGCTTAGCCTGCTCGGTACGTTCATCGCGCTGGCACCATTTACCTCACATCGGTCGTGGACGCACACTATCTGGGCCACCGCGCTCTGGACGTATATCGGGTATCTGGCCAATAAAAGTTTGGGCTGGCACGGCGTGGCGCACTTCGCAGGCGCGGGATATGCATCTCATTTGCTGGCTGATACGCTTACCAAGTCGGGCGTGCGCTGGCTGCTGCCGCTCACCGACTACAGCTTCAAGATACCCTTGATGAGTACGGGCACCAAAGCCGGCAACATGATGGAGCTGGCCATTTGCCTCGGTTACGGCCTGCTGGTGCTGGGCCTAGTTATTGGACACTTAGGGTTTTAGCTTCGTAAGGGGTTGCGGTTGTGCGAATAACCTATTAGTTTCGCGTTGGCAATGGGTGGCCAACTGGGGCAAATGTATCCTAACGTGAAGTTTATAGTATAGCCGGGCTCGGTATGTTATCCGAGCTTTATATTTTGATTTATAGTTAGTTACTTGCCTTGGCTGGGAGCCGCCACTACCTCTATCCTGCGTTACCATACCCAATTTCTACCCCCCACTCAATACCCCATTCTATTATGAACCAGATGAACAGCCCCCTCATCCGGGTCGGCGTATTTTACGACGGCAATTATTTCCTTAAGATTAGCGATTATTACTACTTTCAGCACGAGCGCAAGGCCCGCATTAGCCTCGAAGGACTGCACGAATTTATTCGCCACCAAGTAGCTGAGGAAGAAGATGTTGACGTGCGCCTGGCGCAGATAACGACTTCCCATTTTTTCCGGGGCCGCCTCTCGGCCACCGAGGCCCGCGATAAGGACCGCCTGTTTCACGACCGCCTGCTCGACGACATCCTGATGAACCTGGGCGTGTGCACGCACTACATGCCCCTCAAAACCCGCGACGGCCGCCTGCAAGAGAAGGGCATCGACGTGTGGCTGAGCCTCGAAGCCCTCGAAATGGCGCTGCACAAAACCCTCGACGTGGTCGTGCTCATCGCCGGCGACTCGGACTACGTGCCGCTCATCCGCAAGCTCAACACCGTGGGCACCCGCGTGATGCTGCTCAACTGGGATTTCAAGTACGAAGACTTCAAGGGCGAAACCCGCGTGACGCGCGCCTCGCAGCACCTGCTGGAGCAGGCCACCTACCCCGTGGCCATGCACGCCGTTATCGACCGCGGCTTGCAGGAGCAGGATGAAGTAGTTGAAAATATGTTTGTTACGCAGAGCGAGCCGGCCGCCTTCGCGCCCTCGACCAGCGGCTTAAACTACGGCAACGCGCCCGTTACCCCGGCTGCCGTAACCAACGGCGCGGCTCCGGCCGCCGTGTCGGGCACCGCTGCCGCGCCCAAGGTTATTCGCACTACCGGCCCCACGGCGGCCGGCCCGGTAGGCACGGTGGGCATCAGCACCATCAAGAACCTGAAGAACGGCTTCGGCTTCGTGGTAATGCCGCCCAACAACCTGTTTTTCAGCTACGCTGACTTGTCGGAAGGTGACTTCAACGACCTGCGCGAAGGCGACTGGGTTGAGTTCACGGTAGGCCGCAACCACCGCGACGAAGACTGCGCGCGCAACGTGCGCAAAGTAGCCGCCCCTAACCTTGATGGCGACGATGATTACGAGCCTGCTACCTCCACGCACCAGGCTCTTAGCGCTACGCTGTAGGTTGGAAATGAGTAGTTTGAAAAAGCCCGCTGCAAACACAGTGGGCTTTTTTAGTGCCTTAGAATAAAGTTGATAACGAGGCAAACTGCGTCTGTTAGGACACTTATTTACGGACTCACATAGTCCGTGCTACGGCAGAATGTCGCCCAGCCGCTTGCTGGCGGGGTAGCGGTTGAAGGTGCCAATGCCCTGGGCCACGGCGGTGGCCTCGGTTTCGCCGGCGGTCTGGCGGTAGATGACGCCGCTGCACACCACCAGCGACTTGCCGGCGTGGTCGACCTGCGCCACGGCGCGCAGCTCGTCGCCCAGGCGCACGGGGTGCAGGTAGTTGATTTTGAACTCGACGGTGGACACCAGCTCGCCCGCCGTTAAGGCCAGCGTGAGGGCCGCCGCGCCGAGCACGGCATCCATGAGGCCGGCCAGCACGCCGCCGTGGGCCACGCCCGGCGACGATAAATGCGCGGGCCCGATAACCATGCAGTACTCGGCCTGGCCGGGCGCGGAAGCGCTCAGGGTCATGCCATTGGCTTGGCCGTAGGCGTTGACGCGGTTGTAGCCGGCCACCAGGGCCAGCCAATCGGGGAGGGGGGAAGTGGACACGAGGTAGGCAAAAGACGTAAAAGGCCCACCGCCGCAGGCGCCCAAAGATGCGCATAGCCCGGCCAAACGCCCTTACCTTTACCAAAAACTCAGGCAGTTGCCCCCGGCGGCTGCCTGTTGCTTAGCCGCTTACCCGCCATGCCTTCCTTCGACATCGTCAGCAAAGTAGACCCCCAAACCCTCGAAAACGCCATTAATACCGCCAAAAAAGAGCTGGCCACGCGCTACGACCTGCGCGACACCAAGGGCGGTATGGAACTCGATAAAAAGGCCAACACTGTGCTACTCAGCTCCGAAAACTCGATGCGTATCAAGGCGCTAGAGGATATTCTGCTGGCGCGCATCGTAAAGCAGGGCATTGATGGCACGGCGCTCGACTTCACGGCCGAGGAACAGGCCAGCGGTAACCTGGTGAAGAAAACGATAAAAGTGCGCGCCGGCGTAGACAAAGAAGCTGGCCGCAAAATCATCAAAACCATTAAGGACAGCAAAATCAAGGTCGAAGCCCAGATGCAGGACGACCAGATTCGGGTGAGCGCCAAGAAGATAGACGACTTGCAAGCTGTTATCGCGCTACTGCGCCGTACCGACAATGGCCAGCCGCTGCAATTTGTGAACATGAAATAGACCGCAGATTCAAACGGATTTTTAAGATTTAACGGATACGCCCGCTGCGCGGGCTGACTGTTTACTTCCTAAGCTCTGTCTGGTATTTGCGAGGTGATTAATGCAATGCGTTGCAAGGCAACTTATTGTGTTTGTTTTAAGTGTGGAATGCTACAATTCTGTAACGCCTTCTGCTGGTGCGCTATTCACTAAAAATGGTTAGCTAACAGCTAGCCAGCCCGCGCAGCGGGCGTATCCGTTAAATCTTAAAAATCCGTTTGAATCTGCGGTCTATGTACGACTTCTCCGCTTTTACCCACGCTGCGGCATGGGTGAGTTTGCTCACCCTCACCCTTATGGAAGTGGTGCTGGGTATCGATAATATTATCTTCATATCCATCACCGTCAACCGTTTGCCCGAGGCGCAGCAGGCGCGCGGGCGCACTATCGGACTGCTGCTGGCGCTGGTGTTTCGCATCGCGCTGCTGTTGAGTATTTCGTGGATAGTAGGGTTGCGCTCGGCGCTGTTTACGCTGCCGCTGCCGTGGCTCGACGAGCCGTTTCCGGTGAGCGGGCGCGACCTGATTTTGCTGGGCGGGGGCTTGTTTTTGATGTACAAGAGCACCACCGAGATTCACAACAAGCTGCAAGGCGAGGAAGAAGACGAGCTAAACGCGGGCAAAGGCACGGCCACGCTGCCGCAGATTATCCTGCAAATCATCCTCATCGACATTATTTTCAGCTTCGACTCCATCCTCACGGCCGTGGGTTTGGTCGACAACGTGCTGGTGATGATAGCCGCCGTTATCTGCGCGATGGGCATTATGCTGGCTTTCAGTGGCGTAGTGGCCAATTTTGTGAATAAGAACCCGACCATCAAGATGCTAGCCTTGTCGTTTCTCATCATGATTGGCTTTATGCTGGTGATGGAGGCTGCGCACAAGGAAATCGAGAAAGGCTACCTCTACTTCGCCATGGCTTTCTCACTGATAGTGGAGCTGCTGAACATGCGCCTGCGCAAAAAATCGAAGCACGGCCCGGTGAAGCTGCGCGATTCGGAGTATGACTAGCCGCCCGAGCCGAGTTTTTGCCTCCCATTAAATCTTCAAAAGCGCCGCACTTACCCGTGCGGCGCTTTTGCTTTTCAGGCCAGCCCGGTGGCTAGCTCGCGTAGCTCGGCTAGGCTGCTGAGCACGCGCTGCTGGGCCAGGTCAAGCAGGCGGCGGTTTAGCTCGTTGTGGTGGGGGCGGTAAAAGGCGAGCTCTTCCTGCGTGAAATGGCCCACGACCAAGCCCGTGAGCGTAGCCCGCAGGCGGGCGTTGCGGGTTAGCAACTCGGTGAGGGCCGCACTGAGCTCGGTATCGGGGCGGGCCAGGGGCAGGCGGTAGTCGTGGGCAAAATCGGCCACGGTAGCCAGCAGCACGGGGTGCTGCAGCTTGAGCAGTGGGCGCAGCACCTGGTGCTGAAAATCGGCCACGGCGGTGGGCGTCGGAATGGCGGCCGGCTGGCCCGCGATGGCGGGGCGCAAAGCCAGTAGCGCGGCGTCGGGGCGGGCGAAGGGCGTAGGTTCGGGCATAGACCTGGCTGTACGCACACAAAAAAAGCCCGGCCGAAGCCGGGCTTTTCAAGTAGCATTTTACCGAACGAGGGCTTAGTGCTGAATAGTGACCTTGGTGGTATAGATGCCATCGGTGGTAACAACGCGCACCACGTACAGGCCCGAGGCCAGGGCAGTGGTGTTCAGCTCGATGCCACTCTGCTGCATCTTGGCCACTGGCACGCTGGTGGGCGCTACTACCATTTTGCCGAGTAGGTCGAGCACCGTTACTTGGATAGGGGAGGCGCTGCCGAGCTGCGTGCGCACGGTCAGCAGGTTCTGAGCGGGGTTGGGGTAGGCTTCGAGCACGCTGCTGGTAGCCAAGCCGCTGTTAGTGCTCAGCGTGATGGGGGTAGCATTCGGCGGCACATCGAAGGCGGCCACCGAACCCGTCACTACCGGGGCGTTGCCGGCCCCGGTGCGGGGACCTTGCACAGCGCTGTAGCCCATGCCCCGGCGCGCAAACACCGCCCAGATGAGGCTGGCGTTGGCCGCTCCATTGTAAGTAGTATCGGCGCGCAGGATAGCGTCGCGGCCATCCAGGAAGCCAGGGTTGCATACCTGCATCCGGCAGCCATCGAGTACTAGCTTCAGGGCGATATTATTGCCGCCCGTTGCCGCGTACAGGTTCTGGTTGTAGCCGTACTTATAGATAAACTGCCAGTTCAAATCCCACAGCACCGTAGCCCATACCTCGCCCACGTCGTGGGTTTCGTAGAACTGCCCCGCGCCTGTGCCAAGCTGCGCGTAGGTGTAGTTGTTCAGGCTCATATCGGTGGTATAAGGCTTGTGGCGCAGGCCGGAGATACCAAAAGGGCCCAGGCCCGTGAGCGTGTAAGCCTGATTAGCGACGTAGGCGGCTTCGTAGCGCGGCATGCTGCCAATGTCGCCGGGCTTGGTTGTCATCCACATGCCAAAGAAGTCGCTCCAACCTTCGCCCATAGTTTGGTTGCCGTCAGAGTTGTTGAGGCAGCCTACCGTGGCGGGGCCACCCGTGAGGCGGTTGGAAATACCGTGGCCGTACTCGTGCGACATCACGCCGCTGTCGAAGGAGCCATCGAAGCTGGCGCCGGGTGTGATGCAGATAGCGGCCGAGCCGCCGCTGGCCAGGGCCGCTTTGAGCGCGTTGCCCGCCACCCCACTGATACCAATAACCGGAATGGTAACAGAAGCATCGGTGCCGCCGGGCGTGAGAGGTGTCGTGGTGGTGGCGGCCCCGTCGAAGATGATAGCCCCGATAGCGCCTTGCATCTGCGCTAGCTTTACCTTATCTGTGTAGTTATTCGACGTGGTGCAGCCGCCGCGCATAATAAGGGCGATGTTGCCGCTCACGGCAGTGGCATTCACGTAGGGCGAGGCGCAGGAGTGCGCGCCGCCGTCGGCCGATACGCCATCATTCACCACTACCAGATTGCCGCACAAGCTGCCGACCTTCTGGCCAAAAGCAGCGCTACTATAGGCATAAGAGCCGGCTGCCGCACTGGGGCTATTGACTACTAATTTGTTGTTCGGTAGGTTGTCGAACAAATACATCTGCATGCGGCCGCTGGTGCCATCGGCCGGCGAATAGAAGTTCGCGTTGTTAGTACCGCTACCGTCCTGTGCTTCGGCCCGCACAAAGTCGCTGCCCATGCCAGCACCGCTAAGGTTCTTGTACTGAAAATTGCCCGATACCTCATCGAAACCGTGAGCCATCATCACGTCGTGGTTGACGTTGTTCCAGTAAAACAAATTGGTGACGCTAGCCGCTACGTTGTTGGCGTCGCGGGCACCGTTGGCTTGCACCAGTTGAAAGTCGTAGTCGAGGTTTGCCCCCCCGTTGGGGGCGGAAGTTGACAGAGAGTAGTTGGGTGAGGTAAGGAGGTTGGCATTTACGTTATTATTGTCGTCGTAGGCCGCCACGTTGTTGCCCCGCGTCAGGTATTTGCCGCTGCTGAGGAGCGAAAAGGCATCAGCAAAAAAATTGGCAGGCGCTAGATTTTCGCCCACCATCCAACCGTAGGGCGAGTACGTGCGGTTGACTGAACTGAGGGCCACACTAGTGCGGGGAGTAGCTACCGGGTTTTCGCCGGGCATGGCCACTACGGTGAGGCTACGGGCGGTACCGGTCGTTTGCAGCGGGCTAGCCAGCGGCTGGGCAGGCGCAGCAGCGGCCGCAAAGGCCAGCGCCCGCTGTTGCAAGCTTAGTGCGTGGTTGGTTTGCTGGCCAAATGCCGCCTTTTCGCTTACCACATAGTCTTCTTTGCTTACCAGGCGGCCGGTTTGCGCGTTCACGCGCGCGCCCCAGGCGTGCTGCTGGTCGAGGGCCGCGATAACCACGCTCCACACCAGCACCAGTTGGCCATCTACCTGCTCGTACAGCAAGCGTACCGGAATATTATCCTCCGAAATTCCGCCTTTATTGAACACCAGGCCATCGGCCGGGCGGGCTTCTACTACTACCTCCAAGGCCACTGGCCGGGGCAGGCCCAGTGCCACGGTAGCAGCCGTTACGGCCTGCGCGGGCGTGAGCGCGGGCGTCGGTGAAGGCGCTTTTTGGGCGGCGTCGGGCACAAAAAACTGCGACGCGGCCACCACTTTGCCCTCGGCGTTAGTATGCACCGCGCCGGTGGCGTGCAACACGCCTAACCCATTCACCCGCTGCTGAAGGTACGTGTGCGTCACCCCATTAGCGTCGGTATAAGAATCGGTTACAACCGGGTTGGCGGCATCAGCAGCCTTCAGGCCCTGGGCTTTGGCGCGTGCCACAAACGCGGCCACTACTCCTTCCGGAGCCGTTTTGGGCTGCTGGCCAAAGGCCAGGCTGGGTAGCGCCAGCGCGGCAGCCAGTGCAAGTTGCCGATACGTTGAGCGGGTAAATATTAAGTGCATGAAGTGGTTAAAACGTAAGTGGGGCTTAGAAAAATAATGCTCGCCAAAAATACTGAAAGTCAAGCACGTATTTCGTGAAGGTTACCTGAATAAAAACATATTTGGTGAGCAAAACCCTACGCCTGGTCATGTGGGCTGTTTGCTAAAAAAACAGCAGCCCCGGCTGGCACGAGCAGCAAGCGGCGTTGCACAGCTAAAGCCCATTGCCTGCATAAATTCACTAAGCTAGATTGTCTACCGGTCAGCGGCATCAAAAACCCGCAGCTTGCTCAGCACGTCCCACAGCACCACGCCGGCCGCCACGCTCACGTTCAGCGAGTGCTTGGTGCCGAGCTGCGGAATCTCCACCGCCGCGTCGCACAAGGCCAGCACCTCATCATCGACCCCGAATACCTCATTGCCGAGCACCAGCGCCAGCGGCTGCCCCGCTACCGGCTGAAATTGCGGCAGCAGCACCGAATTGGTAGTTTGTTCCACCGCGATGAGCTGGTAGCCAGCGGCTTGCAGGTCTTGGGCGGCCTCCAGCGTGGTGGCCACGTGCACCCACGCTACCGACTCGGTGCTGCCCAGGGCAGTTTTAGTGATTTCGCGGTGCGGCGGGCGGCCCGTGACGCCGCAGAGGTAGATTTTTTCGAGCGCAAAGGCGTCGGCGGTTCGGAAAACGGCCCCCACGTTGTGCAGCGAGCGCACGTTGTCGAGCACCAGCACGACGGGGCTTTTGGCAGTAGCTTTGAAATCGGCCACGGGCAGGCGGTTTAGCTCCTGCATAGTGAGTTTGCGCATCATTTTGGGGGCTGTTAGCTTTTGGCCTTTAGCCGTTAGCTTTTTTTGAGGAGAAAGCCAGCGAGTGAGGCGGGCACAATCCGGCGTAATTTAGGGTTTTAAAGAAACGCTGGGCTAAAAGCCAGTCTGCGTTTCTTTCCCAATGATGGCTGTCGATAAAAAGCTACTAGCTAGCAGCCAGAAGCTAACAGCTAAATGTCCACCGCCACCGCTCCCGCCAAAAAATTCGAAATCAAGTCGCTCGGCCCCGAGCACACCACGCCCAGCCCGGCGTTTGATACGCCGCTGATGCGGCAGTACTACCAGCTCAAGCAGGCGCACCCCGGCGCGGTGCTCTTGTTTCGGGTCGGCGATTTTTACGAAACCTTCGGCGAAGACGCCGTTACGGCCTCGCGCATTCTCGACATCACGCTCACCAAGCGCGGGGCCGGCACGGCCTCCGAGGTGGCGCTGGCGGGCTTTCCGCACCACGCCCTCGACAACTACCTGCCCAAGCTCGTGCGTGCCGGCCAGCGCGTGGCCATCTGCGACCAGCTCGAAGACCCCAAGCAAGCCAAAGGCTTGGTAAAAAGAGGGATAACCGAGCTCGTGACGCCCGGCGTAAGCCTGCACGACAACACCCTGGAGCGCCGCCAGAACAACTACCTCGCCGCCGTGCACTTCGGTAAAACCGAAGCCGGCGTGTCGTTCTTGGACATCAGCACCGGCGAGTTTTTGGTGGCGCAGGGCACGGTAGAGTATCTGGGTAAGCTGCTCCAGAATTTCCGCCCCGCCGAAGTGCTGTTCTGCAAGCAGAGCCGCCGAAATTTTGAAGAGCACTTCGGTCCCGATTTCTGCACCTACGCGCTCGATGAGTGGGTGTTTGGGCACGACTACGCCCACGATACCCTCACGCGGCACTTCCGCACTACCTCGCTCAAGGGCTTCGGCGTCGATACGATAAAGGAGGGCGTAATTGCGGCGGGCTGCATCCTGCATTACCTGGCCGAAACCAAACACACCGATATTCAGCACATTGCGAGCCTGGGCCGGCTCGAAGAAGATAAGTACGTGTGGCTCGACCGCTTCACGGTGCGCAACCTGGAGCTGGTGCAAGCCCAGCACCCCGGCGGCGTGCCGCTGATTGATATTCTCGACCAAACCATCACCCCGATGGGTGCCCGCCTGCTACGCAAGTGGGTAGTGCTGCCGCTCAAGGAAGTAAGCCAGATTCAGCGCCGGCTCGACACCGTGGCCGCCCTGGTGGCCGACCCCGAGCTGCTCGAAGAAGTGCAGGGCCACCTGCGCCCCATTAATGATTTAGAGCGCCTTATCTCGAAGGTGGCCGTGCGCCGCGTGAACCCGCGCGAGCTGTTGCAGCTGGCGCGGGCGCTGGAAAGCATCGCGCCGCTGCGCGAAAAGCTGGCCGCCTCGGGCATCAAAGCCCTCGAAAAGCTCGCCGACCAGCTCAACGCCTGCGCCTCGCTGCGCCAGGAAATTCAAGCCAAAATCCGCCCCGATGCGCCCCTGCTCACCAACCAAGGGCACGTCATTATGGACGGCGTAGATGCCGAGCTGGACGAGCTGCGGGCGCTGGCGTTTTCGGGCAAGGACTTCTTGCTGAAAATGCAGCAGCGCGAGCAGGCCGCTACCGGCATCACGTCCTTGAAAGTGGCTTATAACAAGGTGTTTGGTTACTACCTCGAAGTGAGCAACGCCCACAAAAACAAGGTGCCCGCCGAGTGGATTCGCAAGCAAACGCTGGTGAACGCTGAGCGCTACGTGACCGAGGAGTTGAAGACGTACGAGGAGAAGATTCTCAACGCCGAAGAGCAGCTGTTCGTCATCGAAAGCCGCATCTACCAAGAGGTTACGCTGGCGGCGCTCGACTTCGTGAGCCAGATTCAGCAGAACGCCCGCGCCATTGGGGTGCTCGACTGCCTGGGCTCGTTTGCGGCCACGGCGCGGCAGTACCACTACGCGCAGCCCACCGTGAACGACGGGCCGACGCTCGACATCAAGGCCGGCCGCCACCCCGTCATTGAGCGCGGGCTGCCGCCGGGCGAAAGCTACATTCCCAACGACATCTGCCTCAGCCAAGACGACCAGCAAATTGTGGTAATAACGGGGCCCAACATGGCTGGCAAGTCGGCCCTGCTGCGCCAAACGGCGCTCATCGTGCTGCTGGCGCAGATTGGCTCGTTTGTGCCGGCCGGTGAGGCGACCATCGGCATCATCGACAAGATTTTCACCCGCGTGGGCGCTTCCGATAACCTGAGTAAGGGCGAAAGCACCTTTATGGTGGAGATGACCGAAACGGCTTCCATCCTCAACAACTTATCGAGCCGCAGCCTCGTGCTGATGGATGAAATCGGGCGCGGCACCAGCACCTACGACGGCATCAGCATCGCGTGGGCCATTGTGGAGCACTTGCACAACAACCCCAAAGCGCGGGCTAAAACGCTGTTTGCCACCCACTATCACGAGTTAAACCAGCTGGCCGACGACTGCCCCCGCGTGCGCAACTACCACGTGGCCGTGCAGGAGGCCGACGGCCGCGTGCTCTTCCTGCGCAAGCTGCGCCCCGGTGGCTCCGAGCATTCGTTCGGCATCCATGTGGCGCGCATGGCCGGCATGCCGCCCGCCGTGGTGCTGCGCGCCAACGAAATAATGCACCACCTGGAGCAGGAGCGCGCCCAAACCGGCCTCGCGGAAGTGGACCCCACTGCTGCCACCGAATTTGACGACGTGCTGGCCGGCCTCGACCAGAAGGATTCACCAACTCACCAACTCACCAACTCACCGAAGCCCCGCGCTACCACCGCCATGGCCACGCGGCCCACGGTGCAGCTCAGCATGTTCGAGCCCGGCGACCCCAAGCTGGAGCAACTGCGCGAACTGCTACAAGTGCTGGACATCAACACGCTGACCCCAATAGAGGCGCTGCTGAAGCTACAGGAGCTGAAGGGGCTGGTGTAGCGGCGCTACCGCAGGTAGTGCTGCCGCAGTAGCGTAGCGGCCGCCGTGGCGTCGGCCACGCACACGCTGCACGCGGTGCCCACGCCGTTTACTGGCCCTTCGTACTCCCAGGCGAAGGTTTTGGGGGCGGCCGTGGGGCTGGCGCGCACCAGCAGCCCGGTGCCGCTGGGCACTACGTACAGGATGCGGCCGTTTTCGAAGCGCACTTTAAAGCCCGCCTGGCCCTGCACCCGGCTTGCGCCGCCGTAGCGCAGGGGGTTGTCTACCCGGTCTTTGCCGTGGGCGTAATGGATATCGGAGCGGCGGCCGTTGTTGGTCCAGAAGCTGAAGTGCTCGTAGTCGGCCGTGCCGGGCTGGCCGTAGCCGTAGTTGGCCACCCGGTTTTGGGCGCGGGCGGGGCCGGCGGCCGCCGTGAGCAGTGCGGCGGCGAGTAGGCTGGGAGCAGAAGCGAAGTTCATGGACAAAAAAGCGCGTGAAAGCGGTTATCCCGCCTGGTTTCTAAACCAGGCCGACCGGCCTAGCTGCATACGCAAAGCGCCTGCCCAAAGCTGCGCCGCCGGCCTCCACAAAACCGCTGACTACGGCCGTAGTACCGTGAACTGCCGCCGGGCGCGGCGTGTTAAAAGAAATCCGGCTACCCGGCCGGCCGCGTATGTCCGTGTCCCGCTTTCTTTCCGCTAAACACCCCATGACCAAGCTTTTTTCGGCCCTGATGGGCCTCGGCGCGTTGGCGCTCACGGCCTGCGGCCCGCAGCAGTCGGCCCAGGCCCAAACCCCGCCCCCGGCGCCCCAGCGCGCCACTACCGGCTTTGCTCCGGCCAACCTCACCGGGCTGGCGCAGGCCACCTTCGCGGGCGGCTGCTTCTGGGCGCAGGAGGAGGCGTTTGAGGAAATAAAGGGCGTGAAGCAGGTGGTGAGCGGCTACGCCGGCGGCACCGTGCCGCACCCCACCTACGAGCAGGTGGCCGGCCAGCGCACCGGCCACGCCGAGGCCGTGAATATCTACTACGACCCCAAAGTGGTGAGCTACCAGACGCTGGCCGACATCTTCTTCACGGCCAGCCACGACCCCACGCAGCTCAACCGCCAGGGCAACGACACCGGCCCCGAGTACCGCTCGGTGGCCTTCTACCGCACGCCCGAGGAGAAAAAGATTATCGAGCAAACCATTGCCAAGGTCAACGCCGCCAAGCAGTACGACGGCAAAATCGTGACCCAGGTAGCGCCGCTCAGCCAGTTTTGGGATGCCGAAGACTACCACCAGGGCTACTACCGCCTGAACCCCGACAACCCCTACATCACCAACGTGTCGGCCCGCAAGGTGGCGCACGTGCGCGAGCGGTTTCCGCAGGTGCTGAAGCAGGGCGCGGCGCTGTAGGCGGCAGGTTGTTAACTGACGGTCATGCTGAGCGCAGCGCAGCGGAGTCGAAGCATCTCTACCGCCTCGTTGGACGGCTTGGATGATGTGGCAGAGATGCTTCGACAAAATTAGTATGACAGTCGCTCAGACTTTCTCCAATTCAGAAATAAGTCTAAAAATCTTGGGCAGCCCTGGCTTCGTAGCCAGGGCTGTTTTTTTATGTCCGGCTGGCGGCGGTGTGGACTATTACGGCAATAAAAATATTCGCCAGATATAGCTATTGTTTTTTTTTTCAACAAGTTGCGCGCTTATGTTTGCGGCGTCGTCCGTTATTCCTTTTCTACTTCTATGATAACAGCTTTACGCGCCCTGGGCACGCTGCTACCCGCGTGCCTGCTGGCCACGGCCAGCCACGCTCAGATACTCTGGCAAACCACGATGGGCACGGCGGCCCGCGAAACGTCGGCGGGCTTTGTGGCCGTGCCGGGGGGCTACGTGAACGTGGGGCAGGGGGGCTACAACGGGGGCAGCACGCGGGGCAACCAGTTTTTCGTGTCGAAGGTGAGCGCGGCCGGCGCGGTACTGTGGCAGAAAAGCGCCTCGCTGGCCAGCCGCAACGTGCGCGTGCTTGAGCCGCTGGGGGTGGCAGCCACGGCCACGGGCGAGGTGTACGCCACGGGGCAGTGCTCGGAGCAGGTGGTGCAGCACCCGGCCAGCTTGTACTCGTTCGGGGTGCTGGTCAAGTTCTCGCCCAGCGGCGATACGCTCTGGTCGCGGGTGCTGCACGGGGTGAATCGCTCTGCTTACTGGAAAATAGTGACTACGGCCGACGGGGGGGCGGTTGTCATCGGCTCCAACGATGCCGACCAGTTTGTAGCTAAGTTCTCCGCGACCGGCCAAGAGCTTTGGCACCGGAGTTATACTTACAGCAGCACTTACCCAGGGTATCTGGAAAACATAGCGCAACTGACTACTGGCGGTTTCATAGTTACTAATTCACCCAACTACGGTGGGCTGGCTTGGAAATATTTGCTTCTCGATAGCCAAGGGATGCTGGTTGGTACCAAACCGGCTCGTGCCTACGGGCATTACTTTTTGCAGACCGACTTGACTGGCAACGTGCTGGCTAGTACGGGGCGCTTATTCAAGCTGTCGGCAGCGGGCGATACGCTGTGGTCGCGGCAGTACACGCAGTATGGGCGTGGGGTGGAGGTGCGGCTGGCGGTGCCGGTGCCCGGTACGACGCACTACCTGCTGGCTGGCACGCGGCCCAACAGCTCGGACCAGGACCTGAGCGTGCTGCTGGTCGACCAGCAGGGCACGCGCCTGCGCGACACGCTGCTGGTGCGCTACGGGGGCAACGAATATCCCACGGGGGTGGGGGTAGACGCGCTGGGCAACTACCTCATCGGGGGCTATACCGACAACGGCCCGCTGGGGCGCGACGACCAGTTTGCCGTGTCGCTGCGCAGCTGGAGCCCGCTGCTGCCCACGCGGGCGGCGGGCGGGGCGGGGGGCGCGGCCTACGGGCTCTACCCCAACCCGGCCACGGGGGCCGCGCGGCTGCGCGTGGCCAGCGGGGCGGGGGCGGCCTACGCGGGGGCGTATGAGGTGCGCGACCTGGCGGGGCGGCTGGTGCAGGCCGGGGGCAGCTGGCCGGCGGCGGGGCTGGCGGTGGGCGAGCTGGCGGCGGGCCTCTACCTGCTGCGCCTGCGCCAGGGCGAGGCCTGGCTGCCGGCCCTGCGCCTGCAACGCCTGTAGCCCGCTAGCCGGGCCAGCGCACCGCGCACCCGGTACCTGTTTTTTTCGGCAATGCCTTCGGGGCCAGCACCTGGCTCCCTGGGTTTACTATGTCTCAAATAATATGATAATTTATATTAAAAAATATTTTCTTCTTTCACCTTTTTTTCGTTCTCCTATGAGAAAACAGCGTCCCTTTTGGTGCGGCCTGGTAGCCGCGCTGCTTTTCACGCTTTGCGCCGCCCGGCAGGGCCAGGCCCAGGCGGGCTGGCCCACCCCCAGCCACCCCGCCGATGAGTTTAACTGCTACCCGGTGCCGGCTGACCGGCCGGGCGCACTGGCCCACCGGCCAACCCAGACCGGCCGCAACACCGGCTACAACCCTTACGGCTATGATATTACGGCGCGCGGCGAGTTGCGCGTGCTCATCATCTACGCAGGGTTTACGAATGATGTCGACCAAAGCGCTCCTGGATTTTCAAGCGGTCCCTGGCCCCAAACGGATGCAACGCACTCTGTGCCCGATACCTCTTTCCCAACCAACGCGGGCGGTGGTTTTTACACCAGCGCTTCGCAGTTCAGCACGTCGGCCACCGACCAGACGCTTTCCAACTTCTACTACCAGATGTCGCAGTTCAGCAGCAGCCCTTTGCGGATGTATGCTACCGTCTTCCCCAAGCGCATCAACGTGACGGCCACCGAAGCCATCGATACGACGAGCGGCTTCTTTGCCTACACCGACCAGGTGATGCAGGCCCTGAAAAACGACCCGGCGACGGCCAGCTTCAACTTCAGCCAGGTCGACAACCGGGCTGGCCGGCCTGGTTTCCAGACCGATAACAGCCTGCCCGGCACCGACCAGATAGTAGACTACGCCATTATCGTGTGGCGCAATGCCGGGAAGGCGTATCAGCTCACCACAACCCCCAAATATGGCACCGGCGGCTGGGCCGGTGTGCCGTACACCGACAACATTGCGTCGGCCGATGGTAAACTGTACACGATTGCCAATGGCTTCACGCATACCGATGGCATGGTTGGCGTGCAGGCCCCGCTGTTTGCCCACGAGTTTGCGCACACCTTCTACTCCTGCCCGCACTACCTGCTGGCCAACCGGGTGGTAGGCCAGCACTTCAATGCCACCGAAGGGCCGGGTATGATGGGGTATTATCGCACCTTTTTCGCTGCCAATGCCTGGGAACGCTGGTTTAACGGCTGGGCCGAGCTGCAGGCCAGCGGCGTGGCTACCGACGTTCAGGATGCTAACTCGCTGGCCGCCACGGGTGGCGTTTACACCCTGCGCGACTACGTCACGACGGGCGACATGATGCGTATCAAGCTCCCTAACTCGGGGCAGTACCTATGGCTCGAAAACCACCAGGGCAAGAGTGTATTTGATAATCGCATTGATATGCTGCTGGATGGGCAAACGCCCGCGCAGCCCTTCCCGGCCTCACCACGTGGGATTATGGCCATGATAGAAGATGCCTCTTCCGACCGCAATCAGCCGCTGGATTATTTCGATGATAAGGGTGTAAACGGTTTGAAAGTGTTGTCGGCGCAGGGTAATTTCGATTATACTCCCTCCGCTACCACTGGCACTTACAACAACCACTTCTTCGGCCTCCCACTCTACAACTTCACCAACCTGGTAGCTAACCCGTTTGGCGGCGAAAGCCAGATTTCCCGGCACCGCTTCGATGCGAATCACAACGACACTATCTCCTACGACCCCACGCAGGGCAACGTGACACTTATCGGCAATGAGCAGCAGTATTCCTTCGTGGTAAATGGCGCGTTCGAGGATGGTGCTCTTGGTCCTCATACCACTTTCAACTTCGGGCAGAAGCTGGGTATCTCGCAGCCGGTGCCCATTTTCGAGCACCAGCACTACGACCCCACCACCCGTAAGCTCTCGCCCATCACCGTGAGCGGGCTGTCCGTAGAATTATTGAGCCGAAACCGCAATACGGGGGCCATCACCATCCGCGTGCGCTACGACGACGCGCAGGTAGACACCGATACCCGCTGGACGGGCGACCTAGTGCTGGCCCCCGGCCTCAGCGTCGGCGTGAGCGGGGCCAACCTGACCATCAACAAAAGCGGTACCCCCAACCGCCACCTGCCCACGGCGGCCGGCGACTTTATCAACCCCACCCGCGTGCTGTGCCCGGCCGGCACTACCTTTTACCAAAATGCCGGCCCGCTGGACACGGGCTCCAGCGTAAGCCTGGAAGGCGATAAAACCACGTTTCAGGTGGCCGGCACGGTGCAGCTGGCCCCTCGGGGCAATACCTTCACGGTCGGGGCCGGCACGCTGCTGGAACTGTTCAGCGGCAGCGTCTTTCAACTTGATTCCCGCTCGCAACTGGTCGTCGCGGCGGGCGGCACGCTGCTGATACATGCCGGAGCTACCATTCAGGGCGCTGGCACGCTGACGCTGGAAAACGGCGCGTACATCTGCGTCGAGCCGGGAGCTACCATCACAGCTACCCGTACTTTTGGCCGCTACAACACGGGCACCAACCCCAGCCTGGGCCTGAGCGGCCAAAACTGCCAAAGCAGCTTCCTGGTAGCGCCCACCACGCCGAGTACGGAGCGCAGCACCTTATACACGGCCACGCCCAACCCGGCCAGCGACCAGGTGACGCTGGCGCTGCTGCTGCACGAGGGCGGGCCGGTGCAAATCAGCCTGCAAGACCTGTCGGGCGTGCCCAGGCTGACGCTGGAGCCCCGCCCGCTGGAAGCGGGTACGCACAAACTAACCGTGCCCCTGCACGGCGTGCCCACGGGCGTGTACCTGCTGGTGGTAGACAGCCCGGAAGGCCGCCAGGTAACGCGCCTGCAAGTAAACCACTAATATCGGGCGTGCTACGCTCGAAGCAAAAGGAGCTCCGGCCAGTTGGCCGGAGCTCCTTTTGCTTGAGCCGGGAAAATGCTAGCGCGCGGCCGGCTGCCTCGTAGCGGGCACATCGGCCGCCCAGCGCCGGGCCGCATCGGCATCAGCAAAGTGCTGGGTGTCAAACGGCACGTGGGCCGTGGCGCGCTGCATGATGTTGGCAATGCCCATGCGGTTCATGGCATCCTGCGACATAATGATGGCCAGGCGCTGCACGCCCAGCTTGGCAAACTCCGGAAACCAGTGCTCATTTATCCAGTCCTGGTCGGCGGGCCGGATGGCGCGCAGCAGCGTGTTATTGGCCACGTAGCCCCGGATGCGGTGCAGCCGGGCCAGCCGCAGCACTTCGGTCAGCGACGTGCGCAACTGGTCGGAATTGACGAAATCCTGCCACTCGGTTTCGAGCGTGTTGCCGACCGGGTCGTGGTGCAGCAGCAAGTAGGAAGTGCGGTAAATAACCGGCATAGCAGCAGCGGCGGTTAGTTGAGAAGATGAAGCGAATAACCCCGGCCGTACTAAACCCGGCCGAGGCCTCCCGGGTTATCAGCGGAGTAGTATTCGCCCCTACGGCCGGGCCCGGCCAAACGTTTTTCTTTTTCTGCTATATGCTGATTTCCAAGCTGCCCGACGTGGGCGTTAGCATCTTCGCCCAAATGACGGCCCTGGCCCAGGAAACCGGCGCGCTCAACCTCGCCCAGGGCTTCCCGGACTACGACCCGCCGCTGGCTTTGCGCGAGGCGCTGGCCCGCCACGCCCTGGCCGCCGGCAGCCACCAGTACGCGCCCATGCCCGGCCTGCCGCGCCTGCGCGAGGCCATTGCGGCGCAGGTGGCGCGCCTCCAGCCCGACGCCCCCGCGCCCGACCCAGCCACCGAAGTTACCCTCACGGCCGGGGCCACCGAGGCGCTGTATGGCGTGCTGGCCGCCGTGGTGCGCGCTGGTGATGAGGTTATTATCCTGGAGCCGGCCTACGACCTCTACGGCCCGGCCGTGCGCCTGCAAGGCGGCGTGCCGCGCTACGTGCGCCTGCCCGCGCCTAGCTTTCGGCCCGACTGGGCGGCCGTGCGGGCGGCTTTTTCGCCGCGCACCCGGCTCATCATCGTGAACACGCCGCACAACCCCAGCGGGGCGGTATTCGGGGCTGAGGGCTGGGACGCGCTGGCCAATCTGCTCGACGGCACCGACGTGCTGGTGCTGTCCGATGAGGTGTACGAGCACCTGGTTTTCGACGGGGTAGCGCCGCGCAGCGCGCGCCAGCACCCGGCTTTGCGCGGGCGCAGCTTCGTGCTCTCGTCGTTTGGCAAAACCTACCACGCCACCGGCTGGAAGGTAGGCTACTGCCTGGCCCCGCCGGCCCTCAGCACCGAGCTGCGGCGGGTGCACCAGTTCGTGACCTTTGCGGTGAGCACGCCCACCCAGCACGCCCTGGCCGACGTGCTGCTGGCCGACCCCGCCGATGCCCACGCGCGTGGGCTGGCCGCGTTTTACCAGGCCAAGCGCGACCAGTTTCGGGCCTTGCTGGCGGGTGCGGGCTGGGAGCTGCTGCCCGTGCCGGGCGGCTACTTTCAGCTGGCGGGCTACCGGGCGTATTCGCAAGAAAGTGATGTGGTCTTCGCTACCGAGTTGGCGCGGGCGTGGGGCGTGGCCGTGGTGCCGGTGTCGGCATTTTACCACGATGGCTATGACCCTGGTCTGGTGCGGTTTTGCTTTGCCAAAGAGCCCGCTACCCTGGCGCAGGCGGCAACTCGGCTGCGGCGCTAGCCGGGGCAAAAGTGAATATTGAGCAGGCCGGGCGCGGATGTTTGCGGAATACAGTGCTACTTGCGGCTAGTACGACTATCCTAATTCCTCTATTTTCCTTCCTGATGTCTGATTTTACCATTTCGCTGGTGCAAACTGACTTGCTCTGGCACGACCCGGCCGCCAACCGCCAAGCGCTCAGTCAACTACTGCTCGATATCGTGGTGGGGCCGGGCCTCACCGACCTCATCGTGCTGCCTGAGATGTTTACCACCGGCTTCAGCATGGATACCACGCAGGCCGAGCCGCTGGCGGGCCCTACCCTGGCCTGGCTGCGCGAGCAGGCCGCCCGCTACGATGCCGTGGTGACGGGCAGCATTATGCTCGCCGATGCGGGCCGCTACTACAATTGCCTGCTGTGGGTGCGCCCCGATGGCAGCTACAGCCGCTACCACAAGCGCCACTTGTTTCGGATGAGCGGCGAGCACGAGCTATTTACGCCCGGCACCGAGCGCCTGGTAGAAGAGTGGCGCGGCTGGCGCATCCGGCCGCTCATTTGCTACGACCTGCGCTTTCCGGTGTGGAGCAGCAACAGCCGCCACGAGCCCTATGACCTGCTGCTGTACGTGGCCAGCTGGCCCGATGCCCGCATCAGCGCCTGGAAGCTGCTGCTGCAAGCCCGCGCCATCGAAAACCTGGCCTACGTGGCCGGCGTCAACCGCATTGGGCTCGATGCCAAAGGCACGGAGTACAGCGGCTTTTCGATGCTGCTCGACCCGCGCGGCGAGCACCTGGCGCAGGCCGGCAGCCTGCCCACCGTGCTCACGCGCCGCATCATGCGCCATCCACTGCGCGAGCTGCGCGAGCACCTCTCGGCTCTACTCGATGCCGACGAGTTTGAAATAAAAGAATGAGTGAATGAGTGAGTTTTTGAATGAGTGGATGGAAAAAACGCCCGTCATGCTGAGTGAAGTGAAGCATCTCTCTCGCTTCGTTGAACTAGTTGGAAGAAGCGGTAGAGATGCTTCGCTTCGCTCAGCATGACGGACGCCCACTCATCCACTCATCCACTCATCCAAAAACCTACTCATTGACCATCAGCTTGCTGGTAGCCACGGTGCCCTCGGGGGTAGTGGCCTGCACCACGTAGAGGCCGGCGGCCAGGCCACTGAGGCTGAGCGTGCGGTGGCGCTGGGCCATTGTCTCCTGGCGCACGAGGCGGCCCGTGAGGTCGAGCACGCGCAGGCTGGTGGGCTGGGCCGTTTCGATGGTGACGCTGGCCGTGGGGCTTGCCGGGTTGGGATACACGCTCAGGGCCAGCGCGGCGGCCGCCTCGGCGGCGGGCTGGGTGGCCAGCACGGTGCGGGTGCCGGGCAGGAAGCTCACGATGCCGCCGCCGTCGGTGCCGATGTACAGCTCCGGCGTGCCATCCCCGTTGAGGTCAGCGGTAGTGGGGCTGAAGCGCAGCGTGAAGCCCTGGCCCAGGCGCACGGTCTCGTAGCTGTTGGTGCGGGCATTGTACTGCAAATCGGTGCGGGACGTGAAGGGCGCACGCTGGTTGCGCACATCGGCAAACAGGCGCACCGTGCCGCTGGCATCCACCGTTAGCAGGTCAGGGTTGCCGTCTTTGTCGAGGTCAGCCACCATGGGGCTCAGGTTGGCCAGGCGGTTGCCGGCGTCGTCGCGCAGCAGGCCGTAGTCATTGTTGACCAGCGTAAACTGGCTGTTCACGGCCGTGCTGGCCGTGCCCAGGTTGCGGTAGTAGCGCAGGCTGGAGCCGGGCTCGTTGATGTCGTTGGTGCCCAGCAGCAGGTCGAGGTAGCCATCATTGTCGACGTCGAAAAAGCAGGGCGTATCGCCGGCGGCCGACGCGATGGCCCCCGTGCCGCCGGCCGGCCGGAAGTAGTCGCTCAGCGCCGGGCTAAAGCTCATGGGTTGCCCCGGCTGCGCCGCGTTCAGGATATAGCGTAATTGCCCGCCAGTGCTGGTATACACCGAGTACACAAGGTCGAGCGCCCCGTCGCGGTTGACATCGACCAGGCGCGGGCGCAGGCTCTCAAACTTAGCAGTGGGCGTGAGGGCGGCTGTGGCAGCCAGGCCCAGGTAGTCGTCGGTGACGAGGCGAAACACCGGGCGGCGGGCCGTGCCCACGTTGCGGTAGTAGTAGATACTGGCGCGGTAGTAGCCGTTCACGAGGTCGCCCTGCGAGCCCACCAGCATATCGGTCAGGTCGTCGCCGTCGATGTCGCCGAAGGTGGGGGCCGCGCCCTCGCTCACGTCCAGCATGTCGTTTTGCAAAAAGCCATCCGACACCTGCGTGTAGCTGGGGGCCGCGCCCGCCGCACTGCTATTGCGGTACTGCCGCACCGAGCGGCGCATGCTCAGGCGGTCGGCCAAGTTGTCGACCTGGTTGGGTGCTACCACCAGGTCGTTTACCCCATCAAAGTCAGCATCAAACGAATACGGGGCCGGAAACGAGAACGTAGCCAGCGGCGTAGCCAGCGGAAAATTGCTGCTGATGTTGGGCGTGGTGAACGTAGCTACCGTGTTGGTGCCCGTGTTGAGCAGGCGCGTCAGCTGCGGGCAGTTGTCGCGCCCGTCTATCAGGTCGAGCACGCCGTCGCCGTTCAGGTCGAGCAGCAGCACGTTGTGGCCCTGGCTGTGGGTAGGGCGGCCGGCGGCGGTGGGCCGCAGCTGCTGGCACTGCGCCACGCCATTGGGGATGTACGAGTGGCAATCGACGCAGGCCTGCACCAGCCCCCAGTAATTAGTGATTTGCGTCCAGCCGTTGAGGTCGGTGCAGCTGCCGGTGCCCGTGTTCAGAAAAACCTGCATCGCCGTCGAGCCCACGTAGTCGTAGCTCATGATGTCGAGGCGGCCGTCGCCGTTGATATCCTGAATGGCGGGCATGTTGTAGTAGCCCGTGTTCAGGTTGAGCTGTAAAGTAGGGGAGTAGGCAAAGTCAAGCTCGCCTTTAGCCAGCACGAATTTTGGCCCATTCGCCGCCGAGCCCACGTTGTGAAACACCCGCACGTTACCGCCGGTGGCGTGGGTAAAAATGTCCATCTTGCCGTCGCAGTCGTAGTCGCGCAGCAAAACCCAGCTTTCCAAATCCAGCGGAAACGCGCTTTCGTACTGGGGCGCGTGCTGCCAGCGCCGGCCGGGGCCGCCCGCAGCGGCCGCCACGTTCAGGAAGGTGTAGCTGCGCCGCGTCACGCGGTCGAAGGCGTAGAGGTCGGGCTGCCCGTCGTAGTTGAGGTCGATGGTGCTGAACTGCGGGGCATTGAGGCCGCCGGCCCAGGCGTATGCCAGCGTATCGGTGCCCTGCACCACTTTGGCCACGCTGCCCGTTTCGAAGCCGAAGGAGGTAGTTTGGGCCCGGCCGGGCCGGGCCGCGCCCAGCAGAAGGGCCAGCAGCGGAAGCAGGTAGCGTAAGCGAGAAATCATATGCGAGAAAGAAAAGCGAAGGCTTCGTGTTGATTACCAACAACCCACCGCGCCGGGTGAAGGTTCGGGCCGGGCCGGCAAGCTACTACCCAAACACCCAACTACGAAAAACCACCCGCCGAAAAGTCTGCCGCCGCGCCCCACCTTTGCGGCTACCATGACCCCGACACTGCCCTCGCCGCTCTACGCCCGCTACCTCGCCGCCCAGGGCCAGGTCAGCACCGATTCGCGCCAGCCCCAGCCCGGCACGCTGTTTTTTGCCCTCAACGGCCCCAGCTTTCGCGGGGCCGATTTTGCCGCCGGCGCGCTCGAAAAAGGCGCCAGCCACGCCGTGGTAGATGATGAGGCCCTGGCCGCCCACGACCCTGCCCGCTACACCTACGCCCCCGACCCGCTGGCCGCCCTCCAGGCCCTGGCCCGCGAGCACCGCCGCCAGTTCGCCGGCCCCGTGCTGGCCATCACCGGCTCAAACGGCAAAACCACCACCAAAGAATTGCTGACCGTGGTGCTGGCGCAAAAGTATAACGTGCTGGCTACCATCGGTAATCTCAATAACCACATCGGCGTGCCGTTGACTTTGCTGCGCCTGCGGCCCGAGGCGCACGACTTCGCGGTGATAGAGATGGGGGCCAACCACCAGGGCGAAATTGCGGCCTACTGCCAGTGGGCCGAGCCCACGCACGCCCTCATCACCAACATCGGCAAGGCGCACCTCGAAGGCTTCGGCGGCGAGGCTGGCATTGCCAAAGGCAAGGGCGAGCTCTTCGACTACGTGGCCGCGCACGGTGGCACGCTGTTCGTCAACTCGCTGGATGCCAGGATACCAGCCGTAGCCGCTGCTGCCGTAGCGGCCAACACTGCGGGCCCCGCGCCGCGGCTGGCCACCTACCCCGGCCCGGCCGACACCTACCCGACCATCTTCCTGCAAGCCGACCCCGCCCTGCACCTGCGCCTGGGCGATGGCACCGAGGTAGCGGCCCAGCTCACGGGCGACTACAACTTCCCGAACCTAGCCGCCGCCGCCGCCGTGGGCGCGTTTTTTGACGTGCCCACCGCCAACATCGCCGCCGCCCTCGCCGCCTACAACCCCCAGAACAACCGCTCGCAGCTAGTGCACACCGACTACGGCAACGACCTCATCCTCGACGCCTACAACGCCAACCCTAGCAGCATGGCCGCCGCGCTGCGCAGCTTCGCGGCCCGCCCCGCCCCGGCCGGGCAGGGCCGAGTAGTTATCCTGGGCGACATGTTTGAACTGGGCGACAGTGCCGAAGCCGAACACCGCGCCCTGGGCGAGCTGCTGGCCGAGCTACAGCTCGATAGCGCCGTGCTCGTCGGCCCGCTGTTGCACGCCGCCGCCCAGGCGCACCCCGCCGCGCGCTACTTCACCACCAAAGCCGAGGCCGCCGAGTGGCTGGCCCACCACCCGCTGGCCGGCCAGCTAGTGCTGCTGAAAGGCTCGCGCGGCATGGGCCTGGAGTCGCTGCTGCCGCTGCTGTAGTCATTTAACAGTTAGCAATTAACATTTAACAGCCGTTCAGCGACCCTGATTTAAGGTCGTCGAACGGCTGTTAAACGTTAATTGATACCTGTTAAATGACCTAAAATGGGCTCTCTAGCTCGGCCAGCGTGGGCAGAATCAGGTCTTTGGGAGATACCAGCGCCTCGCCCTCAAAGCTCCAGGCTATGCCCAGCGCGGGGTCGTTCCACAGCAGGCCGCCCTCGGCGGCGGGGGTGTAGTAGTCCGAGCATTTGTAGAGAAACAGCGTGTTATCCTCCAGCGCCACGAAGCCATGGGCGAAGCCTACGGGCACATAGAAGACGTTGCCGAGCGCGGCCGTGAGCTCTACCTTGGCGTGCTGGCCGAAGGTGGGCGAGTCGCGGCGCAGGTCCACCACCACGTCGAGGGCGCGGCCCTGGGCCACGCGCACCAGCTTGGCCTGGGCGTGGGGCGGCCGCTGAAAGTGCAGCCCGCGTACGGTGCCCGCCTTCGAGCTGCTTTGGTTGTCCTGCACCCAGTCGTGGTGGGGCAGGCCCAGGCCTTCCATGGTGCGGGCGCTGAACGACTCGAAAAAAGCTCCCCGGTCGTCGCCAAAAATGCGCGGCCGAAATTCTAGCAAGCCGGGTAGAGGATGGGTAATTACTTGCATAAGTAGTAGTTAGTAAAATATTGTGTCTAATAAAGGAAGCCAGGCAAATTCTGCCAGAAACGCGTAACCTATTTCAGATAAGCCATTACGCCTTTAGAACTCAGAACTCAGAACTCAGAACTCAGAACTCAGAACTCAGAACTCAGAACTCAGAACTCAACGCCGCCCCGCCTCCGCCACGGCGCTGAGGTACTCGCGCAGCACCAGGTTTTCGTCGAATTTCTCTTCGGCGAGCTGGCGGCTGGCGGCACCCATGGCGGCCAGGCGCTCGGCGGGTAGCTGGGCCACTTGCAGCAGCTTGGCGGCGAGGTCGTCGGCCGAGCGCACCTGGCAGAGGTAGCCGTTGCGGCCGTGCTGCACGGTTTCGCGGCAGCCGGGCACGTCGGTGGTAATGAGGGGCTTGCCGCAGGCGGCCGCTTCGAGCAGGGTTTTGGGCGTGCCCTCGCGGTAGCTGGGCAGCACCACGCAGTCGGCGCGGTGCAGGTGCGCGGCCACGTTGTCGGAAGTACCCAGGTACTCCACCTGGCCTTCGGGCAGCCACTGCTCGAAGGTGGCGCGCGGCACGCCCACGCCGCCCGCCTCGTCGATACTACCCAGCAGTTGCAGGCGCACGTTGCCAGCGCCCAGCGCGACGCGCACCTGCCGGGCCGCCTCAAAATATTCCACGATGCCTTTCTCGTAGAGCACCCGCGCTACCATGAGAAAGGTAAACGGCTGGCCAGCTGGCTTTTCATCCACCGGCTGCGGCTGAAAACGTCGCAAATCGACGCCCGAGCCGGGTACCAGCCCCGTGCGCTCGGGCCGGATGAGGCCGTAGCGGATGAAGAGCTCGCAGTCGTCGTTGTTCTGGAAAAAGACCTTGTGCGGAAAGCGGAACGCCAGCCGGTAGAGGCCGCGCGCCACCTTGCTCACCAGGTTTTCGATGAGAAACACCGTGCCCAGGCCGCTCACGTTGTTGATGCTGGGCACGCCCGCCAGCTTGGCGGCCAGCGTGCCGTAGATGTTGGGCTTGATGGTGAAATGCAGCACCACGTCGGGCCGCTCGCGCTTGTAGATGCCCAGAAAGCGGCGGGTTAATTGCGCGTCCTTCAAGGGATTGGTGCCCTTATTCTCCATGCGGATGGGCACGTAGCGGCAGCCCAGTTCGCTTTCGAGCCGCGCCGAGTAGGCGTCGGGCGGCGCGATGGCTAGTACCTCATGGCCAGCCGCTTGTAGTGCTTTTACCAGCCCGCGCCGGAAGTTCCAGATGTTCCAGGAGGTGTTGATAACAATAGCGACGCGCACTTGGGCAATGGGTGAATGAGTGAAGGAGTGAATGGGTGAATGAATAATGCCTGGGCATTCACCCATTCACTCCTTCACTCATTCACCCATTGTTTCGGGCGCAAAGGTCGGGCACGAAACCGGAGCGGGCGCGGCCAGCGGCGGCGGGGCGGTTACTTTCGGGTAGGTTTTTGCGTTGCCTTGCCTTATGATGGATTATAAAAAAGTTATGTTGTTGCTCGTCAGTGCGGCGGGCGCGGCCCAGGCGGCCCCGCCCACGCCCGGCCAGCTCCTGTACCAGAAAAACTGCCAGCGCTGCCACGGCAAAGACGGCCGCCTCGGTCTCAACGGCGCGCACGACCTCACCAAGAGCAATCTCAATGCCTTCGGGCGTACCTACCTGGTAACGAGCGGGATGGGCAAAATGCCGGCCTTCGGCAAGGTGCTGACGCCGGCCCAGGTGCAGCAGGTAGTGGCCTACTCGCTGACGCTGAAGTAACACCAAGCTCCAGCTTGGGGCATCGTTGGCGAGCCGGCACCTGGATACTCGCCGACGGCTCACCAAGCTGGAGCTTGGTGTTACAACTCAGGCAACCAGTGGGCGGCGAGTTTCATCTAAGGCATAGCGGTATTGCTAAGTAGAAAAAATGCAGTTACTTAGCGGCATTATACCACCTTTTTCTGCTCCCTATGAAACACGCATTGCTCGCCGGAGCCGGCCTGGCGCTGAGCTTGGCCGCCCACCCCTTACTGGCCCAAAAAGCTGCCCCGCTGCCGGCGGGCGTCACGCAGGTGACGTCGGTGGAGGGCATCACCGAGTACCGGCTGCCCAACGGGCTGCGGGTGCTGCTCTTCCCCGACCAAAGCAAGCCCACGGCCACCGTTAATATCACTTACCTGGTGGGCTCGCGGCACGAGGGCTACGGCGAAAGCGGTATGGCCCACCTGCTGGAGCACATGGTGTTCAAGGGCTCAACCAAGCACCCCAACGTGCCGCAGGAGCTGACCGAGCACGGCGCGAGCCCCAACGGCACGACCTGGTACGACCGCACCAACTACTTCGAAACCTTCGCCGCTACCGATGAAAATCTGAAGTGGGCGCTCGACCTCGAAGCCGACCGCATGGTCAATTCTTTCATTGCCAAGAAGGATTTGGACAGCGAGTTTAGCGTGGTGCGCAACGAGTTTGAGAGCGGCGAAAACTCGCCCAGCCGCGTGCTCATGGACCGCGTGCTGAACGGCGCTTACCTGTGGCACAACTACGGCAAAAGCACCATCGGCTCGAAGGAAGACATTGAGCGCGTGCCGATTGACAACCTCAAGGCTTTCTACCAGAAGTTTTACCAGCCTGACAATGCCGTGCTGCTGGTGGCCGGCAAGTTTGACCCCGCCAAGACGCTGGCGCTCGTGAATCAGTACTTCGCGCCCATAGCAAAGCCCACGCGCGTGCTGGCCGCCACCTACACCACCGAGCCCACCCAGGACGGCGAGCGCAGCGTGACCCTGCGCCGCCCCGGCGACACCCAGGGCCTGGCCATGGCCTACCACGTAGTAGCCGGCGCGCACCCCGACTACGCCGCCACCGACGTGCTCGTGGATGTGCTCACCAATCAGCCCTCAGGCCGCCTCTACAAGGCGCTGGTCGAAACCAAAAAGGCCGCCAGCGAGTGGGGCTTCACGCCCACCTTACACGACCCCGGCTTTGCCTATTTCTACGCCGACGTGCGGCTGGGGCGCTCGCTCGACTCGGCCCGCACGGTAATGGCTAATACGCTCGATGGGATTGCGAAGCAGCCCATTACGGCCGAGGAAGTGGAGCGCGCCAAAACCAAGCTACTGAAAGACATTGAGCTGCTATTTCAGAAAAGCGACGAGCTGGGGCTGACCCTGAGCGAGTACATGGCCACCGGCGACTGGCGCCTCATCTACCTCTACCGCGATAACCTGCGCAAGGTGACCGCCGCCGACGTGCAGCGCGTGGCCACTACCTACCTCAAGCCCAGCAACCGCACCGTGGGCGAGTTCCGGCCCGATAACAAGCCCGACCGCAGCATCGTGCCCGCCGCCCCCGACGTGGCCGCGCTCGTGAACGGCTACAAAGGCGAAGCGCCCATCGCGGCCGGCGAAGCCTTCGACGCCTCGCCCGCCAACATCGACGCCCGCACCAAGCTCGGCACCGAAAAGAACGGCCTGAAGTACGCCCTGCTGCAAAAGCAAAACCGCGGCAACGCCGTGAACGCCGAAATCAAGCTGCGTTACGGCTCGGAAGCTACCCTGAGCAACAAGCCGATGCTGGCCTCGCTCACGGCCTCCATGCTCGACCGGGGCACCAAAACCCGCACCTACGCCCAGATTAAGGACGCTTTCGACAAGGCTAAGGCGCAGGTGTATTTCTACGGCGGCGGGCAAACGGCCAGCGTGAGTGTCAAAACTGATAAAGAGCACCTGAACAGCGTCATGGACATCGCGCTCGACTGCCTGCGCAACCCCACCTTCCCGGCCGATGAGTTTGAAAAATTGAAGCAGGAGCGCCTGGCCCGCCTCGAAACCCAAAAGCAAGACCCGCAGGCGCTGGCCTTCAACCTGGCTACCCGCCTCGGCGAGCCCTACCCCAAGGGCCACCCGATGGCCACGCTCACCTTTGAGGACCAGATTGCGGCCATCAAGGCGCTGAAAGTAGAAGACGTGCGCGCCTTCTACAAGCAGTTTTACGGCGCGCAAAACGCCACGCTGGCCGTGGTGGGCAGCTTCGACGAGGCCACGCTGCGCCAGCGCGTAGACAAGCAGCTCGGCACTTGGAAGGCCAGCACGGCTTACACGCGCGTGCCGCTGCGCATTTTCGCGGGCACGGCCCAGAGCCAGAGCCTGCAAACCAACGACAAGGCTAACGCCATGTTCGTCACGATGTTGAAGTATCCCATGCGCGACGACTCGCCCGACTACGCGGCGCTGTACATGGCCAACTACATCCTCGGTGACGGCTTCCTGAACTCGCGCCTCGCCACCCGCATCCGCCAAAAGGAGGGCGTGAGCTACGGCGTAGGCTCGTACATGTACGCCGACGACAACGACGAAGTGGGCGGCTTCGGCTCCTACGCCATCTACAACCCCGACAACTCGGCCCGCCTCGAGCAGGCGTATAAAGAAGAGGTAGAGCGCTTTACCAAAGACGGCGTAACGGCCGACGAGCTGAAAGCCGCCAAGTCGGCCGCCCTCCAAAACTTCCAGGTGCAGCGCGCCGACGACCGCAACGTGGCCAGCACCTGGGCGCAGTACCTCACCAAGCCCGAGGGCCGCACCTTCGCCTACGACGCCGAGCTGGAGCGCCGCATCGCCGCCCTCACGCCCGAGCAGGTAAACGCCGCCGTGCGCAAATACCTCGATTATAACAAGCTGACCATCGTGAAAGCCGGCGACTTTTCGCGCAGCGCCAAGCCGAAGGCGACGGCACCGTAAAAGCCGCATAGCAATGGCGCTGGCCGCCGTTTAGCGCGCAGCGCGTAACGGCAGGTCGACCAGTGGGGCGAGTCTCCCGACTCGCGTATTTTGGGGGAAATAATCTAAATCCTCTCAT
>NZ_DASTEP010000055.1:0-74478 GCF_035709525.1 Hymenobacter sp.
GGCTGCGCCGGCTCTGTAGTATTAGCCGCTTCAGAGCCTGTAATCAAGCAAAAGCATACGAATATTATACTACTGCACAGCTACTTATGTGCCACTCAGCCAGCCCGCGCAGCGGGCGTATCCGTTAAATCCTAAAAATCCGTTTCAATCTGCGGTCTATCTTTGCCCCTATGCCGCCGCGCCGCAAAAAGAAACTTGGCTCCTACCCTACCCCGCTGGTAGTGTTCAGCATCACGCTCGCGCTGGTGGTTATTGGCTTGTTTGGGCTGCTGCTGCTGCACGCGCACAAGCTGAGCGAGCGGGTGCGCGAAAACCTGGAAGTGCAGGTGTACCTCGACCGCGACCTGCCCGAAACCGAACTGCTACGCCTCCAGCAAGACCTGGAGCACCAGCCCTACGTGGCCGAAAAGAATGGCCTGCGCTTCGTGAGCAAAGAAGAAGGCGCCCGGCAACTGCTGGAAAATACCGGAGAGGACTTCCGCACCTTCTTGGACGACAATCCCTTGCGCGACGCCTACACCGTCCGTATCCGGCCCGAATACACCGATACTATGCACCTGCGGCAGCTGAGCCGCAGCCTGAGCAGCCAGCGCGGCGTGTTTGAGGTGCAGTACCCCAAGAGCCTGTTCGACAGCATCAACCAGAACCTGACCAAAGTAAGCCTGCTGCTACTGAGCTTCGCGGCAGTGCTGGTGGTAGTGGTCGTCATTCTGATTAACAATACCATCAAGCTGGCTTTGTTTTCGCAGCGGTTTTTGATTCGCTCGATGCAACTGGTGGGCGCGACGCGGTTCTTTATCCAGCAACCGTTTTTGCGGCGCGCTACCTGGCAGGGTTTTGCCAGCGGCGGGCTGGCGGCGCTGGTGCTGACGGCCCTGCTCCAATACGCCTACCTCGAAGTGGAGCAGCTCAAGCTGCTGCGCGACGACCGCCTCACGGCGCTGCTGCTGCTGGCCGTGGTGGGGCTGGGCACCGTTATTGGCTTTTTGAGCTCGTACCGCGCTGTCAATAAATACATTGGCGTTTCGCTTGATGAACTGTATTAATTAGTGCATAGTGCTCAGTTGTTAGTACATAGGCTTAAAAGCAAAACACCAATAACTAAGCACTAAGCACCAACAACTAAGCACTAAAAACATGCAACCAACTACTCCGGCTCCGCGCTTCGCATTTGGGCCTCGCAATTTCCGGCTGATGTGGCTGGGCCTGGCTGTACTGGCGGCCGGATTCATCACGATGACGCTCGACGGGGCCGACTACGGCGAAGGCTTTCTGGGCCTCACGCTGGGGCCGATTTTGCTGTTTGTGGGCTTCGTGATTGAGTTTTTCGCCATCATGGTGCGTAGTAACCCCGGCGAGGTAGCGCCCGTGGCCCCTGCCCACCCCGGCGTAGCCGCGCCGGTAGCGGCTCCCGTGGCAGCGGCCCCGGTAGTGCCCGCGCCCGCCCCGGCCAAGCCCGCCTACAAGCGGCTGTAATAGTGTAGCGTAAGCTTTAGCTTGCGCGCGTCTGGGCTCGATATTACGGCCCGAACGTGCGCAAGCTAAAACTTACGGTACACTACTCTTTTTGCAACCAACCAACTAGAAATGACTTACTGGCAGGCGCTGCTGCTGGCCATCGTGGAAGGACTCACCGAGTTCCTCCCCGTGTCCAGCACCGGCCACATGATTATCGCATCCCAGCTATTAGGCGTCGCCATGACGCCCTTTGCCAAGCTCTTTTTGGTGGTTATTCAGCTCGGGGCCATCCTGTCGGTGCTGGTGGTGTACTGGAAGCGCTTTTTCCAAAGCATCGACTTCTACCTTAAGCTGTTGGTGGCGTTTTTACCCATCATTGTAGTGGGCCTGCTGCTCAAAAAACACATCGACGCGCTACTCGAATCGGTGACTACCGTGGCCGTGATGCTACTACTCGGCGGCGTGGTGCTGCTCTTTATCGACAAGTGGTTTCCGCAGGAAGACCCACAGGCGGGCGGCCACCCCGTGACCACGCCCAGCTTCAAGGAAGCCCTGGTTATCGGCTTGTTTCAGTGCCTGGCTGTGGTGCCGGGCGTGAGCCGCTCGGCGGCCACCATCATCGGCGGCCTCTCGCAGAAGCTGACGCGCAAGGCGGCGGCTGAGTTTGCCTTCTTCCTGGCCATGCCTACGATGGCCGCGGCGGCGGCGAAAGACATTTACGATTACTACAAAGAGCTTCACGCTCAAGGCATTGAAATCAGCCAGCTGTTTTCGGGCGAGGAAATCAAGCTGCTGATACTCGGCAACGTGGTGGCCTTTGTGGTGGCGCTGCTGGCCATCCGGCTGTTTGTGGGTTTCGTGGCCAAGTATGGCTTCCGGGCCTTTGGTATCTACCGCATCATCGTGGGCGGGCTGCTGCTGCTGTTGCTGGGCCTGGAGGTAAATTTGCAGCTCGTATAGATTTTTAGCGGTTAGCTAATGGCTGCTGGCTATTAGCTTTTCCATACTACCATTTACATGCAAGAAGCTAACAGCCAAGGGCCGACTGAAAGGCCCCCGCTATCCGCTAAAAGCCTGGAAGCTGGCGTGGTATTGCTGCTCGATAAGCCGCTGACCTGGACTTCCTTCGACGTGGTGCGCAAGGTGAAGAACACGCTGCGCCCGCCCAAAATCGGCCACGCCGGCACCCTCGACCCGCTGGCTACCGGCCTGCTCATCCTGTGCACCGGCAAGAAAACCAAGGAGATAGACCAGATTCAGGCGCAGGAGAAAGAGTACGAAGGCACCTTCCGCCTGGGCCAGACCACGCCGAGCTTCGACCTCGAAACGCCCGTGGACGCGGAACAACCTTACGAGCACCTCACCGAAGCCGATATTCAGGCGGCCGTAGCCACGTTTTTGGGCAAGATTGAGCAGATACCGCCCGTTTTTTCGGCGGTGAAGGTCGAGGGCAAGCGCGCCTACGAGCTGGCCCGCCAGGGCGAGGAAGCCGTAATCAAGGCTAAAACCGTTGAAATCAAAGCGTTTGAACTGACGCGCATTGCGCTGCCCGAGATAGATTTTCGGGTGGTGTGCTCGAAGGGCACCTACATCCGCAGCCTGGCCCGCGACCTGGGCGTGGCCCTAGGCTGCGGCGCGCACCTCACGCGACTGGTCCGCACCCGCATCGGCCAGTACAAGCTCGAAGATGCCTGGACGATAGCCGCCCTCGAAGCCCAGCGCCCGCCGCGCCCCGAGGGCACAGCCGAACGGCCGCCCCGCGAGCGGCGCGAGCGCATCCGGCCGGCCCGCGCGGGCCTTGATTTCTACGCCGCGCAGCACGCGGCCCCGCCCACCGCCAGCGGCCCCGACCTGCCGCTGCATCCCGAGGGTACGCCTTCCGCGTAAGCGGCTGCATCCGCCAATTTTGCGATTTATGCACATTATCCGCGACCCCGCCGACTTTCCGCCCCTGGCCAACGCCGTCGTCACGAGCGGCACGTTTGACGGGGTGCACTGGGGGCACCAGCGCATTCTGGCCCGGCTGCGGCAGGTGGCCGACGCGGTGGGCGGGCCGGCGGTAGTCATCACCTACTGGCCGCACCCGCGCCTGGTGCTGGGGCCGCCGCCCTCGCACTCCGAACTGCTGGAATTGCAACTGCTCAACACCTTGGATGAGCGCATTGCCCGGCTGGCGGCGGCCGGCGTCGATTACCTGCTGGTGATGCCCTTCACCCGCGAGTTCGCGCAGTGGACCTCTGAGGAATATATTCAGGAGTTATTGCTGAAGACCGTAGGCACCAAGCACCTGGTCATCGGCTACGACCACCGCTTTGGCAAAAACCGGGAGGGCGGCTTCGACTACCTCAGCCAGCACGCCGAGCGCTATGGCTTCACGGTAGAGGAGATTCCGCGCCAGGACGTGGACGCCGTGGGCGTGAGCAGCACGCGCATCCGGCGGGCGCTGCGCGCCGGCGACGTGGCCACGGCCGCCCGCTACCTCGGCTACCCCTACCCGCTCACGGGCACCGTGGTGCACGGCCAGAAACTGGGCCGCACCATTGGCTACCCCACTGCCAACCTGGCCCCTACCGAGCCGCTGAAGCTGGTGCCCGCGCAGGGCATCTACGCGGTGTGGGCCACTACGGCGGCGGGCACCCGGCACCCGGCCATGCTCAGCATCGGCGTGCGGCCTACCATCGGGGCCGGCCTGGCGCAGACGATTGAGGTGAATCTACTCGATTTCAGCGGCGACTTGTACGACCAATTGCTGACGCTGGAATTTGTGGCGTGGCTGCGCGGCGAAGAAAAATATGACGGGCTGGACGCGCTAACGGCGCAATTGGCGTTGGATGCAGAGGCCACGCGCGCGGCGTTGGCGTAGTGTTTGCGTAGCCGCAGAGCGACTACAAAATGTCCGTCATGCTGAGCGGAACGCAGCGCAGTCGAAGCATCTCTACCAATAAACTAACTCCTGACGCTGGCAACGAAGCGGCAGAGATGCTTCGACTGCGCTGCGCTCCGCTCAGCATGACAAACAACAACTACCCGCTTATGAGATTTTTGCGCTTATCCTTACTGACACTCACTTGGCTGGGCTTTGCCCTCGCCGCCCACGCCCAGGCCGGCCGCATCACGGGCGTGGTGCAAGACTCGGTGACGCACGAGCCGCTGCCGTTTTCGAGCGTATTTCTGGCCAATACTACGCTGGGCGCTACCACGAATGAGAACGGCCAGTTTGTGCTCGACCGCGTGCCGAAGGGCACTTACGACATCGTGGGCTCTTACGTGGGCTACCGCCTGAGCAAGCAAAGCATCACGGTAGCGGCGGGCGCTACGGCCCCGGCCGTGACGTTGCGGCTGGCTTCGTCGGGGCCGCAGTTGGGTGAGGTAGTAGTAAAAGCCGATGCCAACCAGGAAGCTAATTACCATAAGTTCACCGACTTATTTGTGGGGCGCACGTCGTTTTCCAAGCAGTGCCGCATCACCAACCCCGGCGATGTGGACATTGAATTTAACGACACCACCAAAACCCTGACGGCCACTACCGACAGCTACGTGCAGGTCGAAAACAAAGCTTTGGGCTACCGCCTCAAATACTTTGGAATGCGCTTTCAGTACAACGAAACCAGCGAGGCCGTGAGCTATGAAGGCCAGACCGTGTTTGAGGAAATGAAGCCCAAAGACGAAGCCCAGCGCCGGCAGTGGGCCGCCAACCGCCTGGCCGCCTACAACGGCTCGCAAACGCACTTCCTGAAAAGTGTGTATGACAACCAGCTGAAGGAGAATAACTTTTTGGCGCAGCAGGTGCGCCTCGTGATACCGCCGCGTGCCGCCCGGGCCGAGGCAGCGCTGCGCAAAAAGAAAACGCCCTTCACGCCCGCCGACGCGGACTCGCTACGCGCTTGGGCGGCGCTGCCGCCCATCGCGCAGCTCAACCCGGTGGCCCGGCCCATCGACAGCCTGCGCCGCGTGGCGCCCGACGGACGCGTGTTTCTGCGCTTCAGCGACGAGCTCCAGGTAGTGTATTTTGGCGAAGCGCCCGACCCGGCCTACACCGCGCCCATGTCGCCCATCGGGCCGGTCGATAAGACGATGTCGAGCAAGCGGCAGGTATCGCGCCTGACGCTGCTGGTACCCGAAACGGAGATTAACACCAACGGCACGTTGGTGAACCCGTTCGACGTGGTGCCCGGCGAATACTGGGGCTTCCAGCGCATCGGCGAGCTGCTGCCGCTCGACTACGAACCGCCGGTGAAAGCCGCGCCCAAGCCCAAGGCGGCGGCCGTGGCCACACCCTGATGCTGTATTTTCGCCGGCCGGCGCGCCCTTAGCGCGCCGGCCATTTTATGCGCTTTGGCCTGGCTTTTTTGCTACTGCTACTGCCCCTGCTGGCGGCGGCTCAAAGTAGCCTCAGCGGCACCGTGCGCGACTCCGTGACGCAGAAGCCGCTGCCGTTTGCCAGCGTGTTTCTGGCCAACACCACGCTGGGCGCGACGACTACCGAGCAGGGCACGTTCACGTTTGAGCGAGTGCCGGCCGGCAGCTACGACGTAGTGGCGTCTTACGTAGGCTACCGGCTGGCCAAGCAGACCATTACGGTAAAGCAAACGCCTCAAAAACTGACGCTTGCTCTCGCCCCGACGGGCGCGCAGCTGGGCGAAGTGGTGGTGCGGCCGCGCCTCAACAACCCCAGCGATTACCAAAAATTTACGGAGCTATTCCTGGGCCGCACCACGTTTTCGCAGCAGTGCCGCATTGGCAACCCCGACGATGTGCTCATCGACTTCGACCCCCAAACCACTGAGCTGACGGCCGTAGCCCGTAAGTTCGTGCAGGTTGATAACCAGGCCCTGGGCTACCGCGTGAAATACTACGGGCTACGTTTCAGCTGCAATTTCAGCCAGCAGGTCGTCACCTTCTACGGCCAGCCGGTATTCGAGGAAATGACGCCGCGCGGCGCCAGACAGCGTCGGCAGTGGGACGCCAACCGGGCGCAGGCCTACCGGGGCTCGCTCGTGCATTTTTTTCGCAGTCTGCGCGACAGCCAGCTTACGGCACAGGGCTTCGTGGCCCGGCGGCTGCGCATCGTACCCAACACGCGTTTTGCCCGCGCCGACAGCTTACTCCGGGCGCTGCGGCGGCAGCGCCGTGCCTACTCAATGGCCGAGCAAGACTCGCTGGGGCGCTGGGCCGGCGTGCCGCCCAGCTTTAGCTTGCTCTACATGAGGCCCTTGCACGTGGATAGCCTGCGCCGCGTGTCGGCCGATGGGCGGCGCGTGTTTCTGCGCTTCCGCGACCGCCTGCAAGTAACCTACCTGCTGGCCGGCCCCGATGCCAACTACCACCCGCAGCCTTCGCGCTACGCGCGCGGCCCGGCCCCGCCCCTACCCCAGGACCACCAAGTGTCGCAGCTGGTGCTGATGCAGCCTGAAGTGGAGATTGAGGCCAACGGCCAATTGGCAAATCCGCTGGCCGTATTCACCGACGAGTACTGGGGTTTCGAAAAAATGGGTGAATTTTTGCCCCTCAATTACTTGCCCCCCGGCTACCCTTCCCACCCATGATAAACAAAGTAGTACCCGATGCTCAGGCCGCGCTGGCCGGCCTCGCCGATGGCATGACCCTGATGCTGGGCGGCTTCGGCCTCTGCGGCATCCCCGAAAACGCCATTGCCGAGCTGCTGCGCCTGGGCGTGCGCAACCTCACGTGCATCTCCAACAACGCGGGCGTCGATGACTTCGGCATTGGCAAGCTCTTGCAAACCAAGCAGGTGCGCAAGATGATTTCGAGCTACGTGGGCGAAAACGCCGAGTTTGAGCGCCAGCTGCTGAGCGGCGAGCTGGAGGTAGAATTGATTCCGCAGGGCACGCTGGCCGAGCGCTGCCGGGCCGGCGGGGCGGGCATTCCGGCCTTTTACACGCCGGCCGGCTACGGCACCGAGGTCGGCGAAGGCAAGGAAAGCCGCGAGTTCAACGGCAAGATGTACTTGCTCGAAACCGCTCTGCGCGCCGATTTTGCCCTGGTAAAGGCCTGGCGCGGCGACACGGCCGGCAACCTCATCTACAAAGGCACGGCCCGCAATTTCAACCCCATGATGGCCACGGCCGGCGTCATCACCGTGGCCGAGGTCGAGGAGCTGGTGCCCGCCGGCGAGCTCGACCCCAACCAGATTCACACGCCGGGGATATTCGTGCAGCGCATTTTTCAGGGTAAGGACTACGAAAAGCGTATCGAGCAGCGCACGGTGCGGGCGTAGCTTGTCATTTTCTGTGCCCCGTCCGTCATGCTGAGCGCAGCGCAGTGGAGTCGAAGCATCTCTTTAGCAGAGTAACTTCTTGCGTCAGCAATGAAGCGGCAGAGATGCTTCGACTCCGCTTCGACTCCGCTGCGCTCCGCTCAGCATGACAAACGTACCCTACCTATTTCCATGAAACCGCTCCTCCTTTCCTCTTTCCTCCTGCTCACCGCGCCCGCCGCCTTCGCCCAGCTGGCCAAGCCGGCCACGCTGCGCGAGGCCGCGCCCGCCACGGCCGATGTCAGCCCCGAGGGCTTGCAGCGCATCGACCAGCTTTTGCAGGAAGTAACCGGCGACGGCCGCGTGCCCGGCGCTATCGCCCTGGTGGCCCGCGATGGCAAAGTGGTATACCGCAAAGCCTTCGGCTACAGCGACGTGGCCACCAAAACGCCGCTCCGACCCGACGCCATCGAGCGCATTGCCTCGCAAACCAAAGCCATTACCAGCATCGGGCTGATGCTGCTGTATGACGAGGGTAAATTCCAGCTTGACGACCCCATTTCCAAGTACCTACCCACCTTCCGCAACCCCAAGGTGCTGGCGACTTTCAACGAGAAGGACACAACGTACACTACCGTGCCGGCGCGCGGCGAGGTCACGATTCGGCAGCTGTTTACGCACACCTCGGGCCTGGGCTACCCGGTTATCGGCTCGAAGGAGGCGCGGGCCATTTATGCGAAGGCGCGCATTCCGAGCGGCATCGGCTCGCCGGATGGCACGCTGGCCCCGGCCATCGACCGGCTGGGCACGCTGCCGCTGCTGCACCAGCCCGGCGAGCGCTTTACCTACGGCATCAGCATCGACGTGCTGGGCCGGCTGATTGAGGTGCTCAGCAAGCAGCCGCTCGACCAGTACCTGCGCACGCGGCTCTTCGAGCCGCTGGGGATGCGCGATACCTACTTCTACCTGCCGGCCGCCAAGCAGGCGCGGCTCGTGCCGCTTTACACCGAGTACCAGGGCAAAACGGTGCCCATGCCAGCCAGCGGGATGCTGGGCTTGCGGCCCGACTACCCCAACCGGCCGGGCACGTACTTCTCGGGCGGCGCGGGGCTCTCGTCGACTATTGACGACTACGCGGCCTTCCTGCAAATGCTGCTGAACGGCGGCACCTACAACGGCCACCGCCTGCTGAAGCCCGAAACCGTGCAGCTCATCACCCAAAACCAGATGGGCGACGTGAACCAGGGCCTTAACAAATTCGGCCTGGGCTTCAGCATCGTGACGCCCCGGGGCGCGGCCCAGACCGGCCAAACGGCCGGCTCCTACGAGTGGGGCGGCATTTTTGGCACCGATTACTGGGTCGACTCGACTGAGAAATTGGTGGTGCTGCTTTACACCCAGAAATACCCGCACTCGAATACGCCCGATATGGTGCCGCGCTTCCGCAAGCTCGTGTACGGCGCGCTGAACAAGCGGCAGGCTAAGTAACGCCAAGCTCCCGCTTGGCAGCGAGCGTAGCGAGCAACGGCGCAAGCGAACGTTGGTGGACGTAGCTGCTCACTTCGCTCGCTCGCCAAGCAGGAGCTTGGCGTTACAATCTACTTCATTCCCACCCTCTTTTATATGCCTTTAGATAAACACGGCATCGCCCGGCGCATCGCGCAGGAAGTGCAAGACGGCTCCTACGTCAACCTTGGCATTGGCATTCCCACGCTGGTAGCCAACTACATCCCGGCCGGCATCAACGTCGAGCTGCAAAGCGAAAACGGCCTGCTGGGCATGGGCCCCGTCCCCACCGAAGCTGAGGTAGACCCCGACCTCATCAACGCCGGCAAGCAGACGGTGACGACCTTGCCCGGCTCCAGCATTTTCTCGTCGGCCGACTCGTTTGGCATGATACGCGGCGAGCACGTGGACCTTACCATCCTGGGGGCGATGGAGGTGAGCGAGCGCGGCGACATCGCCAACTGGAAAATCCCCGGCAAGATGGTGAAAGGCATGGGCGGCGCGATGGACCTCGTGGCCTCGGCCAAAAACATCATCGTGGCCATGCAGCACGTGGCCCGCGACGGCTCATCGAAGCTGCTGGCCGACTGCACGCTGCCCATCACGGGCCTGCGCTGCGTGAAGAAAATCGTAACCGAGCTGGCCGTGCTCGACGTCACGCCCGATGGCTTTGTGCTGCGCGAGCGCGCGCCCGGCGTAAGTGTGGCCCAGATACGGGCCGCCACGGCGGGCCGGCTGCTGGTGCCAGGCGGCGACGAGACCGTGCCCGAAATGACGGGCGTATAGGCTAAAGCGGTATCGATTCAGGCTGGCAGCCTTATTTTTAGGAGCGCAACCCGTGGGGGTTGCGCTCTTGCTTTTTCAACGGTTTTCCCACCCTTCTTTCAGCTGATGCAAAAACCTTTACTCTTTAGTTTAGGCTTGCTTTGTGGTGCCACCGCCGCGCAGGCCCAGACGTCGCCCAGCATCACCTCGTCCGACATGCCGGCCGTGGGCGACTCGCTGCGCCTAAGCCAGGCCGCGCCCGTGCTGCCCGCCGGCGCGCCCGCCCTCACCCTCAACGGGGCCAATAAAACCTGGAACTATGCTGGGCTGGTAGCCACCGCGCAGCGCGTGGCGCGCTACAACAACGTGAGCTCGGCCACGGGCTTTGCGTTGCAATTCACGTTCAATAACGCCTTTCTGAGCCCCGACACCAAGGCCTCGGTGGTGGCTCCGGAAAACACGCCGCTGCCCGCCGGCGTGGGTATTCCGATTTCTGACCCACTGGCTTTTTATAACACCACCAGCGCCGACTTCCGCTCGGTGGGCTACGCCGCTACCTACTTGGGCACGGGCGTGCCGGTTACGTATGCTACTAAGGCCAGGCAGGATATCATTTACCGGCTGCCCGTGGCCTACGGCAACGC
This sequence comes from Hymenobacter sp., assembly GCF_035709525.1. GTDB lineage: Bacteria > Bacteroidota > Bacteroidia > Cytophagales > Hymenobacteraceae > Hymenobacter. The sequence goes on from NZ_DASTEP010000055.1 coordinate 10,591, forward strand.
GCCCGACGTCAGCAACTCGCTCATCAGCACGCCGGCGGCGCTGGCGAGCACGGGCTTTTTCAGCCAGCAGCGCCAGCGCACCAACCAGATTGATGCCTGGGGCACGCTCACCACGCCCTTTGGCACGTTTCAGACGGTACGGGTCGTGAGCAAGCTCATCGACCACGACAGCCTCGCCATCGGCGGCACGGCGGGCCAGGGCCTCACGCTGCCCACGCGCCGCGAGTACAAGTGGCTGGCCAAAACCATCCACGTGCCGGTGCTCGCCATTATCACCACCGAGGTAGCGGGCCAGGAAGTGATTACCAGCGTCGAATACCGCGACATCTACCGCCGCTTCGTGCCGCTGGCCGGCCGCGACGCGGCCACCCAAGCCACCCTCAGCGCCTTCCCCAACCCCTCGGCCCTGGGCGAGGCCGTGCGCCTCACGGTGCCTGCCGGCAGTGGCCCGCTCACGGTAGCGGCTACCGACTTGCTGGGGCGGCAGGTATTCAGCCGCAGCTTTGGCGCGGGCGGCGTGCTCACGCTGGAGGCGGCGGCCTTCGGTAATTTTCGGGGCGTACTGCTACTGACGGTGACGACAGCCCAAGGCACGGCCACCCGGCGCGTGGTGCGCGAGTAGCGGCTTCTGCAATCGGCTATGGCAAAATAGCCGCGAAGCGGCGGCATATTGGTAGTTAAAGCCGTTTTTTGAAGGATTGAGCCGCAAAGCGGCGGCACCAACCGATAGGGTACCGCCGCTTTGCGGCTCATTTTGTTTTGCCTTCTGTATGCAGCTACCAACATGCCGCCGCTTCGCGGCTACTTCGCCAGTTGCGTTGGCTAGCAAAACTTTATAGGGTGTAGCTCACCGAGAGCCGCCCATTCACGCCCGCCTGCGGAATCCAGTAATAAAGCCCGTTGCGCAGCCAGGGCGTGGCGATGAGGTTGTGATTCAATATATTATTAACCAGCAGATTCACTTTGAGGTGCGTATTCTGCCAGCCCACGCCGCCGTCGAGGCGGAAGTAGTCGGGGATGCCGTAGGGCACGGCCACGGCGTAGCGCCCGCCCCGGCCGGCCTGGTACTGGTAGCCGAGCGAAAAGCTGAGGCCCCGCGCCACGCGGGCCGGTAGCTCGTAGTTGAGCCAGGTATTTTGCACGTGCTTGACGTAGAGCGGCGTGCGGGCACCCACCAGCGCGGGGTTGGTGTCGCCGTCGATTTTGGCATCGGTGTAGGCGTAGTTCACTACCACGTTGAGGCCGCGCACCAGCTGGCCCACCACATCGAGCTCCACGCCTTGCGCGTGATTTTCGCCTACCTGCACGCGGTAGAGGCTGTTGGCGGGGTCTACGGCCGCGATGCTGGAGCGCGTGAGGTAGTACAAGGCCAGGGTCGAAGTCCAGCGGCCATCAAGCCAGTTTTTCTTCAATCCGACTTCGTGGTTGCTGCCGCGCAGCGGGTCCAGCGGCGTGCCGGCGCTCGTGATGCCGCCCTGCGGCACCAGCGTGCGGTCGTAGAGGCCATACACCGATAAGCTCGGCAAGAGGCTGTAGCTCAATCCAAAGCGCGGCGTCACCACGCGGTCGCGGGAGCTACTACTCAGGCCCAGCACCTGGTTGCGGCTTTGCACGGCGGTGTAGCGCAGGCCGGGCGTGAGGCGCAGCTTATTATCGAACAGGGCCAGCTCGTCGAGTGCGTACACCGAGTAGTAGTCGATGGTTTGCTCGGTATTGCGGCCGGCGAGGCCGTTGGGCGAGGTGTAGCCCGGTATTTCGGCCCCGTGCGCGGGGTTGGTCACGTCGAGCGGGTAGTACACGAGCTGGCCGGCCGGGGTCGTGTTATACGCAAGGTAATCGACGGCCAGAAATTTCTTCTGGTTGATATCGACCCCGACCAGCAGCTGGTGGCGCAGTTGGCCGGTGCTGAATTTACCATTCACAAAGGCCTGCTGCGACGTTACTTGCGTGCGGTCGAGGTCGTACTTGGGGTTGCGTAGCAGCACGTTGGGGTTGGCCGCGTTCACGCTCGTAACCCAGAGGTAGCGGCCCTCGCTGTTTTCCAGCAAAAACGCGCCCCGCGCCGTGAGCTGCCAATTGGGGCTGAACTGGTGCGTGAAGGTGAGAAAGCCCGACTGGTTGCGCGCCCGAATGGGCCCCACGCTGGGCTCCGAGATGGTGAAGTCGCGCGGCAGCGAACCAAAGCCGTTGGGCGTCATCACGATGGGGCTATACAGGCCGTACTTAAACGCCTGAAACGTGTACTCGGCCGTGAGGGCGGTGCGGGCGCTGAGCTGGTACTTGAGCACCGGCGACACGAGCAGGCGCTTGTTATAGTCGCCGGGCACGAAAGAATTGGTGCTCATCGCCATCGCGTTGAAGCGGTAGAGCAACTTGCCCGACTTCAGGAGCTTGCCGTCGAGGTCGGCGGCGAGGCGGTAAAAATCGTAGCTGCCCAGCATGGCCGTAGCCGCGTAGCGCGGCGTGCCCGTGGGCTGCTTGGTCACGATGTTGAACGAGCCGGCCGGGTCGCCGATGTTGTTCATAAACAGCGACGGCCCTTTCACAAACTCGATGCGGTCGATGAGGGCCGCGTCGTCGGGCACCGGGCCGCGGTAGTAGGGCGTGAGGTCTACGCCGTTGCGCAGGGGCGCAATCTGGCCGCCGCGCATGTAGAGGTTGGGGCCGAGGTTGTTGGAAATCTCGTTGCGCACCACGCCGCTCACGTTGCGCGTCACGCTTTCGGTGGTGTTGAAGCTGCCTTGGTCAAACAGCACCTCGGGCGTGACGACCTGCACGTGCTGCGAAAGTTGGAGCAGCGGCGTTTGCAGCCGCAGGGCGCTCGAAATCGTCTGGGTGCCGTACTGCCGGTAGTATTTCGAGGTCACCACGGCCTCGCCCAGCGTGGTGGCCCCGTCGCTGGTGAGGCCAATGGTCAATGGCTCGCCGCCGCTCACGCGCACCGTTTGGGGCAGGTAGCCCAGGTGGTTGACGGTGAGCGTCGTAATGGTCGCCCGCCCACGCAGCTCGAAGCGGCCGGCGCTGTCGGTAGTGGCTGTTTGGCTAGCCTGTGGGCTGCTGACGGTGGCCCCGCTGAGGGGCCGGCCGGGGTGCGGGCCATCGGTTTGGCGCACGGTGCCGCGCACGGTAGTTTGGGCCAGGGCGGGCGCGGCGAGGATGGCTAGGGTGAGGGTAATTAGGGGTTTCATAAGTAATTAGTTGACAGACATTTAAATGCGTGCTCGCCGCTTGGGGAACCTCACCCCCTAGCCCCCTCTCCAAAAAAGAGGGGGAACCGGATGAGTTAAGAGTTTTGAGTGTTGAGTTAAGAGTTATCCAACAACTCAAAACTCCTAACTCAGAACTCTCAACTCGTCTAGTCCCCCCTCTTTTTTGGAGAGGGGGCTAGGGGGTGAGGTTCACGTGAGGTTTCACGTAAGGCTCAAGCCCGCCCAGCGCCCGCCCGCCGCCGGTACCACAGCGCGAAGCCCGTGAGCGCCAGCAGCCCCGGCGTGAAACCCACCACCACGTAGAGCACCCGCACGGGCCAGCCGCCGAAGGTGCCGAAATGCAGCGGGCCCATCAGGGCCTCCCACTGCGCGGGCCAGGCGGCCTGCCAGGCCCGGCGCACGGCCAGCACCCGGCCGGTGGTGGGGTCGACCTGCACCGCCGCACCCGGCCCCCAGGGCAGCGCGTGGCCGGGCACTACCCCATCGATTTCGAAGGGCGTGCCCGGGTGGGTGGGTAGCCGGATGCGGGTGGGCACCAGCTCGGGGTAGGCCGCGCGGGCCGTGGCCAGCAGCGCATCGACCGGCCGGGCCATGAGCTGGTTGGGCGGGGCCGGCTGGCACTGCGCCCGCCAGGCGTCGGGGTCAAAGCCGAAGAGGTTCATCCAGAAGCCGGTGAAGCAGATGAGGGCATTGAGCAGCAGCGCCCAGGTGCCCACGTAGCGGTGCAGGTCGGAGGCCAGCAGCCGCCAGCTGTGCGTGCGCAGCGGGGCGCGCAGCCGCAGCACCTTGCCCAGCTGCTTGCGGTACACCACCGCGCCCGTGGCCACCGAGGCCAGCAGCGCCAGCCCCAGCAAGGCCGTGAGCAACACCCCGCCCATGCCCAACTGAAAGCAGAAGTGAAACTGCAACAGCCAGTTGAGCGCGCCGCCCGCCAGGCCGGTATTTGGCCCTTCCTGCACCACGCGGCCCGCGTAGGGGTCGGCCCACACGCTGGCCAAATCGTAGGTATTCGGGTTGCCATCGTTGCCATAAATGCGAAACTCGTAGCACTCGCCCGGCTTTTGCGGAAAGCCTACGATGGCCATTTTCTTGATAGCCGGGTAGCGGTGGCCCACCATTCGGTACAGCGAGTCGAGGGGCACGGGCGCGCGGCCGGCGGGCGGCGAAGCCACGCGCGGCGCTAGCCAGTGGTCGAGTTCGGGCTTGAAAACCAGCACCGAGCCGCTCAGGCCCAGCAGCAGCAGCGGCACGCCCGTGAGCAGCCCCAGCCAGCTGTGCCAACGGAAAATCCGCCGCAGCCAGGTGTTTTTTAAAGAACCCATAAAGAAGTAGGCGAAAACAAAAAACAGGCTTTGCGCAATATACTTGCGGCAGTGGTCAATTTCAGCTACTTATCACCCTACTTCCGGCGGTGCAGCAAGTACTTGGTTTGCTTGAAGCTGTAGCCCACGGCCAGCACCAGGCGGCCGGCGCTGGCGGGGTGGTCGGTGGGCATGGTGTACACGGGCAGCTGCACGCTGGCATTCACCGAGAAATTCTGGTAGTACACGTCGAGGCCGGGGCCGAGCAGGGCGTTGTGCATGGCGTGCTCGCCGGTGAGGTGGCCTTCGAGGGTTTCGCCGTTGGTTTTTTCGTAGAAAAGCTGCGCCGACGGGTACACCTGCCATTTATCCCCGAGCGGCACGCGGTAAAACAGGCTGCCGTACACGGCCGTGCTCGGGGCCAGGCTGTTGCGGTAAGCGTTTTCGCTGGCCACGCGGAAGCTGCCGTTCACGCTCAGCCCCAGGCCCCGGTAGCTGCCGATGTAGTTGGCGTACACGAAGCCGTCGGTGGTGCCGGTGCCCACCTGGTTGAGTAGCGGGTAGCGGCGGCCCTGCTCGTTCACGCGCCGAAAGTCGCCAGTGGGCAGCTTTACGCCGCCGCCCACGATGAGGCGGCTTTGCACGCCCGCCGTTTCGATGGCCCGGATGAGGTGGTAGCCCGCAAACACCGTCACGTCGCCCAGCCCCGAGGAGTTGAGCTGCAAACCGTTGATTTGCGAGGTATTCATCACGTAGGGCACGAAGGCGTTCAGCTCCACGCGCTGGCTCAGGAAGTATTTACCCCGTAGCTCCACCACCCGAAACGCCTCAAAATCGGTGGGGTCGCCGCGGTGCGAGTGCGCGTAGCCCTCATCCGAATTGAGCGCCGACGGCGCGAAAACGCGCGCCCCGCTGGGCCTGAACTGCGCCGGCTGCCCCAGCAGCGGGTAGCCGTTGAAAATGCGGTAGCGGTGCATCAGCGCAAAGCCGCTCTGGTTGTCGTAGGGCGTGATGCCCATAAAGCAGCCGCAGATATCGCAGGCCCGGGCGGCGGGCCCGCTAAGTAGAATCAGGAAGAGTAAGAGCTTATTTTTCATTGGGATAAGATTAACTAGCTGTCATGCAGAGCGCAGCGAAGCATCTCGCGTGGTGCAGTATTCTCAACGTCATTCATTACTGCGCCATGCGAGATGCTTCGCTGCGCTCTGCATGACAATCAGCATGACGGTGCATTTTCTATTGTAAAACAATCAGTTACGGCTGCTCGCTCAGGCGGGCATCGTGCAGAAAGTCATCGTCAGTCAGCGTATTCAGAAACGCGAGCAGGTCATCCTGCTCCTGCGCGCTGAGGGCGATGCCCAGCGTGCCGCCCACCGGCCGCAGGGCGGCATCGAGGGTAGCCGAGGGCTGCACGCCGTGGGCGTAGTGGGCCAGCACATCGGGCAGGGTGCGGAAGCGGCCATCGTGCATGTAGGGCGCGGTGAGGGCCACGTTGCGCAAACTCGGCACCTTGAAGCGGCCCACGTCGGCGGCGCGCCCGGTGATGTGCGCCCGCCCCGAGTCGGCCCCGAACGAGCGGTCGAGGCCGTTGTTGCGGTACGTCTCGTCGGTGAACAGGTCGGTGGCGTGGCAGCTGCTGCATTTGGCTTGCAGCAGCGCCTGCCCGCGCAGCTCGGCGGCCGTGAGCGTGCCGCCCGGCTCGTGGCGCACGTACTTGTCGTAGCGCGAGTTGGCCGAGGTGAGCGCGGCCGTAAACTGCGCCAGCGCCCGCAGCAGCTGGTACGAGTCTATCGGCCCCGCGCCGCCAAACACCTGCGCAAAGCGCCGCCGGTAGTCGGCATCGGCGTTGAGCTTGCGCAGCACATTGGGCAGGGTTTCGTCCATCTCCACGGGGTTGGTGAGCGGGGCCAGCGGCATGGTTTCGAGGTTGCTGGCCCCGCCATCCCAGAGCAGCGTGCGGCTCCAGCGCAGGTTTTGCAGGGCCGGCGCATTGCGCGTACCCAGCAGGTTATCAACGCCGTGGCTGAGGCGGTGCCCGGCGTGGGCAAACGCCACGAACTGCTGGTGGCACGAGCCACACGACACCTGCCCGTCGCGCGACAAGCGCACATCGTAGAACAAGCTGCGGCCCAGCGCAAACGCCGCCGCGCTCGGCGGGTTGGCCTCTAGCCCGTACACCGGGGCCGGAAAATTGGTGGGCAGCGCCGTGCCCGGCACCGGGGCGGCGGGCGCGGGGCCATCGGCGGCGCAGCCGCCGAGTATCAGCCCGGCCAGCCCCAGGGCCAGCCGGGCCGCTAGCTTGCGTAGCATCAGCTTGGGCACGGCCTAGTTGGCGTGAATGTGCTCGACCGCGAACATGCCCTGGGCGTAGTTATTGGCCACCAGCACCGAGCTGGCCCCGCCCATCGTGGTCGAGAGCGTGCCAAAGCGAATGGTATTCGGCCCGGTAAACATGCGCAGCACGTCCACATTGTAGTGGATTTCGGGCGAGTGGTCGGCGCGCACCAGCAGCTTGATGCCGGTGGGGAAGGCGGGCGACACGGTGCGAATCGTGTTGTTGGGCGATTTGAAGCCGCCGATGTGGAACATCAGCATATTCGATGCCGACTGCGACTGCGGCGAGGTGCCCTCCAGCTTGGCAAATACGTAGCCCGAATTCCAGCTCCAGAACATAGCGTTGCTGGGGTCGAGCGCGCCGGTTTGCGCCCCCGACACATTGCGGGCGCTGTCCACTCCGATGGTGAACGTCAGCGCCTTATAGTCGCCCACCGGCACGTTTTTGAGGGCCAGGTGCTGCGTGGCGCTCGCGGCCGAGTTCACCAGGTAGTAGCTTTCGGGCACCGCGTACTCGGTGCCGTCGGTGCGGGTCAGCTTGAGGTTGGAAACGTAGTACTTGAAAGCGCTGACCGTGAACTGGTCGCCGGCCGGGGTAGTGTAGGTGCGGCTGTTGAGCGTGAGCGGGGCCGTGCCCACCGTGTGCTCAAATTCTACGTCCAGCTCGCCGGTCTGGCTGTCGGGCGTGGTTTCGTCTTTTTTGCAGCCAGCCAGCGAGAAAACGGCGAATGCCAGCGCGGCGAAGAAAGTCGGTAGTTGCGAAAATTTCATAAAATATGCTAAAAGAAAATGCCTGCGAATGCGCCCGCCGCCCGCCCTGCGGGCAGCCACTACGCCTTGAAAAAGAAACCCTTACTATGAATTGAACGCCACGCCGCCCACCACCAGGCGGCAGCTTAAAGCAGTCTTCCAGAAACCTTGGAGCGGAGTAGCGACGCGCTAATTGGAGCCTGCCGCTGCTCAGCAGCGTAGCCTAATAGTAGCCCCAACTTAGTGCGTCTCTGTCCTATTGCCCAGCCGGCCGGAAGTTAGGAAAAGGCCCGCGTCAGCCTGCGCCCGACCTCAGCCGCGCACACCGACCCAAACGGGCGTAGTTTTCCCCCGAACGGCTGAATTATACCCTCGGCGGATGAAAAATGCCGTAGGCGGCATTGGCCGGCACGGCGGCCGGGCGGTGGGGGCCGTAGCCCACGGGTGCGCTCGCCCAGCGGCGCGGCGCGGCGGGCACCAGGCTTTGAAAGGCCACGGGCAGCATTTCCAACTGCTCTTTGAGCGGGTTGGGAGCCTTGTTTTCGCGGTCCTCCTGCTGCTTCAGCTTTTTGGCGAAGTAGCACTGGCCATCGCAGTGCAGCTGCGGGCGGGCTTTGTTCACGCAGAAGCGCGCCGTGATTGTGGCCCGGTTGAGGGTAAAATCCACCACCAACACTTCGCGGCTGAACGTTTGCAGCAGCACGAGCGAAATGAGCAGGTAGGAGAAAAAGGTCTTCACCGGGCGAGGGCTGAGGTATCGCAAAGATAGGCCGGCGCGCCCCCATTTCGCCCCAAACATCGGGTAGCGCCGTGGGTTACTGCGGTGTTTCGGGCGAAACTGCTGCCGCGCAACCCGGCGCACCTATCGGCCCGTTTAGGTGTTGCAGCCGCTGGCCGGCAGCGGCCAGCGAGGCCGCTGCGGGTAATTTTGGCTGCTGTTCGGCCTACCTATTTCGATTTTTCTTTTTGTATAATGGCTATTTCTTCTGACCCCAACGGCAAGGCCGCGCCCGGCGGCACGCACCACAAAAAAGGTAACAAGCTCGGCCCCGCCACGGCGGCCTTCGATGAGCGCCTGACGCCCACTGCCGTGCCGGCCCACAAGTTGGTGCTGCGCCAGCTGCGCCGCGCCGATTTCAAGGCCATCCACGGCATCATGGAAAAGGTGTACTCCAACATGGAGGGCGCGTGGTCGCAGGACGAGTACAACGCCCTGCTCAAGAAATTCCCCGAAGGCCAGATTTGCATCGAGGACAACGGCCAGGTTATCGCTGCCGCGCTGGCTATTATCGTGGATTACAGTAAGTTTGGCGACAAACACACCTACGCCAAAATCACGGGTAACGGTAAGTTTGACACCCACGACGCGGACGGCGACACGCTCTACGGCGTTGATGTATTCGTGGACCCCGAGTACCGCAACCTGCGCCTGGGCCGCCGCCTCTACGACGCCCGCAAAGAGCTGTGCGAGAGCCTGAACCTGCGCGCCATGGTGGCCGGCGGGCGCATCCCCGGCTACGCCGCCTACGCGGGCGAGATGACGCCCGCCAAGTACGTAGAGATGGTGCGCAACAAGGAGCTGACCGACCCGATTCTGACCTTCCAGCTGGCCAACGAGTTTTACGTGCGTAAAATCATCCGCGGCTACCTGCCTTACGACTCGGAGTCAAAGGCTTATGCCACGCTGCTGGAGTGGATTAACGTGTACTACGACGAGGAGTTTGACAAGCTCATCGGCAACCCCAAGTCCAACGTGCGCATCGGCATCGTGCAGTGGCAGATGCGGGCCACCAAGAGCCTGGAGGATTTCTTCCAGCAAATCGAATTCTTCGTGGATACCGTGAGCGGTTACAAGGCTGACTGCGTGCTGTTTCCCGAGTTTTTCAACGCGCCCATGATGGCCCTCACCGGCGAAACGGCGGCTTCGGCGGCCATTCGGGGCATGGCGGCCTTCACCGAGCCCATCAAGGTGCGGATGATGGAGCTGGCCGTCAGCTACAACATCAACGTAATCGCGGGCTCGATGCCGGTGTACGAAGACGGTAAGCTCTACAACGTGAGCTACTTGTGCCGCCGCGACGGCACCGTGGACGAGCAGTACAAGCTGCACGTAACGCCCGACGAGGCCAGCTACTGGGGCATGCGCGGCGGCGACAAAATCAAGTGCTTCGACACCGATTTTGGCAAAATCGGCATCCTGGTGTGCTACGACGTGGAGTTCCCCGAGCTCTCGCGCATTCTCAGCGACGAGGGTATGAAAATCCTGTTCGTGCCCTTCTGGACCGACACCAAAAACGCCTACCAGCGCGTGCGCATCTGCGCGCAGGCCCGCGCCATCGAGAATGAGTGCTACGTGGCCATTACGGGCTCGGTGGGCAATTTGCCGCGCGTCGAAAACATGGACATTCAGTACTCGCAGTCGGCCGTGTTCAGCCCTTCGGACTTCGCCTTTCCGCACGATGCCATCGTGGCCGAGGCCACGCCCAACACCGAGATGACGCTCATCGCTGACCTCGACCTTGACCTGCTCAAAGACCTGAATACCAGCGGTGCGGTGCGCAACCTGCGCGACCGCCGCAAAGACCTCTACGGCGTGAGCTGGCTGGTGAAGAAGACCGAGCGCGACGACGAGCTACTGGCCCAGGGCGAGGAGCGCCAGGCGGCCGCCAAGCCCAGCCGCCGCAAGACCGTGGCGGCGGGGTAGCCCCGGCAGCAACCACCAAAAAAGCCCGGCCGGCCGCGCACCTCGCGCAGCCGGCCGGGCTTTTTAATAAGCCAATAAGTAGGGGCTAGCTGGCTACCAGGTGGGCGTGGTCGCGCAGCACGGTGCGCAAAAACACCTCGTCTTCGAGCTCGCTTTGCACGTCGAGCAGGCTTTTCACCTTGAGGGCCGTGTCGTGCAGCAGCAGGTAGTTTTGGCGGCGCAGGCTGCGGCCGATGAGTTGGCGCAGCAGGCTGATGTCGTGGTCGGAAAGCTGGCCGGCTTGCGGAAACACCGGCTCATAGTCGGTGGGCACAGCCGCGCTTACTACCTCGGCGAGCGGGCTGGCCTGGGGGCGCAGACTGACCACGGTAGTGCCCGCCGCGAGGTCGCCGAGGCGCTGCCCCCGGCCGTTGAGGGCGATGGTGATGATGGCGATAGCGCCGGCCGTGAGGTCGATATCGATGATGCGCAGCAGCCAGCGCAGCAGAAAATCGCCGAGGCGCGGGGCCGTGCCGTCGAGGCGCACCACGCGCAGGTGGCGGGCTTTTTTGCCCACCGTCTGGCCATTGAGCAGCACCTCGCAGGCCAGGTCGTAGAAGCCCACCGGCACGCCGATAACGACCCAGGCCACCCACTGGCGCACTTCGTAGTCGGTGGGCAGCAGCTGGCGCAGCAGCCAGCCCACGCCTATCATCCAGGCCACCAGGATGGCAATGTCAATCAGCGCCGCCACGATGCGGTCGCCGATGCTGGCGGCCTCGTAGGCGAGGCTCACGTTTTGGGTGGTGTAAATCCGAACGGTAGGCATGGAGCAGGAAGCTGAAATTTGGCTGAAAAATACGCGGCGGGCCGCCACTCGCCCACTACCTTTAGGCGCTACTTTTTAGCTGTCTTATGCGCGAGGCCAATTTTCTGCGTCAAAACCAGGCTCGCTGGCAAGCCTACGAGGATACACCCGCCGCCAGCCCCGACGAGCTGGCCGCGCGCTTCGTGAGTTTGACCGACGACCTGGCCTACGCCCAGACCTTCTACCCCAGCTCGCCCACCACGGCCTACCTCAACCAGCTGGCCGGGCGCCTGCACCAGTCGCTGTACCAAAACAAGCCCGAGCAGCAGCACCGGCTGGGCTACTTCTGGGCGGTGGAGGTGCCGCTGGTGGTGGCCCGGCACCAGCAGGCGCTGGCCTGGGCGGTGGGGCTGTTTTTGCTGTTCACGGCCGTGGGCATGCTGTCGGCGGCCTACGACCTCAATTTCGTGCGGCTAGTGCTGGGCGACGGCTACGTGAACATGACGCTCGAAAACATCCGGCACGGCGACCCCATGGCCGTGTACAAGCTCGACGGCCGGGCCGAGTCGTTTCTGCGCATTGCCCAAAACAACCTGGGCGTGGCCCTCAAAACCTTCGCCGCCGGCATGACGCTGGGCTTGGGCACGCTCTACATTTTGTTTTCTAACGGCGTGATGCTGGGCGCGTTTCAGTACTTCTTTTACCAGCACCACGTGCTGAAAGCCTCGCTGCTGAGCATCTGGATACACGGTACGCTCGAAATTCCGAGCATCGTGCTGGCGGGCATGGCGGGCTTCATTCTGGCGGGCGGCCTGCTGTTTCCGGGCACCTACTCGCGCAAGGAAGCCCTGGCCCTGGCCGCCCGCGACGCCCTGAAGCTGGCCCTGGGGCTGGTGCCCATCATCGTGGCGGCGGCTTTCCTGGAAGGCTTCGTGACGCGCCTCACCGACATGCCCGTGGCGCTGAGCCTGCTTATCATCGGCGGGTCGGCGGCGTTCATCATCTGGTATTTTGGCCTGTACCCGCACCGGGTGCAGCGGCGGGTGCGGGCGGCGGCCGGGCCGGCACCCGCGGCCTACCAGGCGGCCCCGGCCACCGAGCTGGCTTCTTCATCTACTTTATAAACAAACTTTTATGCAGCAGCGCTACGCGCAGGCCACCGACTTCTGGAAGGAGCGGGACTTTGGGGACAAAATTTCGGCGGCGTTCGAGTTTCTGGGCGCGCACTGGCGCCCGCTGGGCAGGTGCTTGGTGTACTTCGTGCTGCCGGCTACCATGCTGTTCGGCATCGGCCTGGGCATCTTCACCACCCGGCTCATGGCCTACAGCGGCCTCAACTCGGCGGCCCGGCGCATGGGCGGCTACGGCAGCTACTCGCCGACCGATGCCTTCAGCTTTGTGGGCCTGGGTTTGGCCATGCTCGGCGCGCTGGTGGCCGTGGTGATGCTGAGCGCCACCGTGTATGGCTACCTGCGCACGCGCCTCTACCTGCCGCCCGGCCAGGCCGTGACGCCGCAGCTGGTGTGGCGCGCCATCAGGGCGCGGCTGGGCTGGGTGCTGCTGGCGGTGGTGGTGCTGGGCATCGGCTCCTTCATTGGCACGTTTATGCTCATGGGTATCATTGGGATGGGGCTGGCGGCCATTGGCTTGGGCGTGTGGGGCTCGCTGCTGTCGGTGGTACTGGTAATGGCCCCGATAGCCTACGTAGCCGTAGTGCTGAGCTTGTATTTCCCGGTGCTGTGGCTCGAAAGCCAAGGCATTTTTGCTTCCATCGGGCGCTGCTTTCAGCTGATAAAAGGCCAGTGGTGGGCCACGTTTGGGCTGGTAGTGGTGGTCGCGTTTCTGCAAGGCGCGCTGGGGTTTATGTTCCTCATTCCGCAGTACGCCGTGCTTTTTGGCAAAGCCCTGCACGTGCCATTTTTCGATTCCGAAATTCTGGGCATCATCACGCAGTGCATCTACGCGTTGGGCATCGTCTTCACGTATTCGGTGCCGATGCTGGTGCTGGCCTTTCAGTATTTCAACCTGGTAGAGCAACACGAGGCCGTGGGCTCGCTGCTGCTGCTGAGCCAACTGGGCCAGGAGCCCGCCCCCGCGCCCGCCCTGGCTGCCGACCACTACCGCCCCCACGATGAAGGTGAGTACTAAGCTGCGCCGCCTGGCGCTGGCCGCCCTGCTGCTGGGCAGCGCCCTGCCCGGCAGCCGCGCCCAAAGTCCGGCGCGGCCGGTATCGCCGCCGGGTACCCGCCGGCCCATCGTGGTGCGCCCCCACCCCGCTACCCCCGCCACTGCCGACGAGGACGAGGACGACGAGAAGCGCCCCGTAGCCGTGGCCCCACTGCCGGGGCCGGCGCAGCCGCGCCCAGCCGTGCGCTACCCCGCCCGCCGCCTGCGCGAGCTGCGCGCCGACCCCGACCTGCGCTACGCCGAAGAAGGCGCGCCCGAGGAAGAAGGCCTGCTCACCCGCTTTTTGCGCTGGCTGAGCCGGTGGATTTCCGAAATTCGCAGCACCAAGGGCGGGCGCGTGGCCTGGGATACGTTTTTCTACGTGCTGGCCGGTGCGGCGCTCGTGTTCGCGGTGCTCAAGCTTTTGCAGGTCGATTTTGCGAAAGTGTTTGGCCGGGCCAGCCGGGCCGCGCAGCCGCTCGACTACGAGGCCGGCCCCGAGAACATTCACGAGCTGAATTTCGGCGAGGCCATAGCCCAGGCCGAGGCGGCTGGCAACCTGCGCCTGGCCCTGCGCCTGGGCTACCTGCAGGTGCTCAAGCAGCTGTCTGACCATGACCTCATCGACTGGCAGCCCGACAAAACCAACCAAACCTACCTGCGCGAGCTGGCTGCCGGCCGCCCCGCCCTGCGCCCCGCCTTCGCCGAGCTCACGCGGCAGTTCGAGTACGTGTGGTATGGCGAGTGGCCCCTGCGGCCGGCCGGTTACGGCCAGCTGCGCGAAACCCAGCTACAGCTGGGGCGGCAACTGGCGGGGGCCAAAGTCGGGCAGCCGGGATGAGTTCGACTTCTTACTTCTTACGAGCCATCGCCAGCCCAGCTGACTTGTCAGCTTTCACCGCTCGTTGGGGGCCGCAACTGCTGAAGCAGGCCGGCTACTTATAGGCTACCTATTTGCGCAATAGCTTCTTTCCCCACCCATTCTTTCATTCTGTTTTCGATGAGGCAATTTGTACCTATTCGGTGTAACCGGGCCAGTAGCTGGCTGCTGCCGGGCCTGCTGCTGCTGCCGCTGGCTGGCCGCGCCCAGGTGGCCGTGACGCGGGCGGGCCTGGCCCCGGCCGCCAATGCCCGCGCGGCCAACCGCAGCACCTCGGTGGTGATACCTTTTTCGCAGGCCATTGCCCCCGCCACGTCCGCCAACATCCGGGTATTCAGCGCGCAGTACCGGGGGCGGCGCGGGGCCACAGCCAGCGTGAGCGGCAGCACCGTGACACTCAGCCCCACCGCGGCGGCGGGCTCTGCCGCCTTCCGGCCCGGCGAAACGGTGCAGGTGACGGTGCCCGCCACGGTGCAAAGCACGGGCGGCGCGGCAGCGGCGCCCTACGTGTACCAGTTTACGGCGGCGGCCACGGGCGGTAGCGGCGTCTTTGGTGGCGGGGCCGACCTGAGCGTGTTTGGCCAGCCCTACGGCGCGGCCGTGGGCGACGTGGATGGCGATGGCGACCTCGACCTGCTCACCACTAGCTCTGGGAGCGCCAGCGTGAGCGTGCGCCTTAATGACGGCAACGGCACCTTTAGCAGCGCCCCCAGCGTAGCCGTCACCAGCGGGGCGGGTGGTGGCCTGCCTCGCGGCATGGCGGTGGGCGACCTCGACGGCGATGGCGACCTCGACCTGATAACGGCCAACGATGCCTACATCGGCAGCGTGAGCGTGCGCTTCAACAATGGCAACGGCACCTTCGGCGGGGGTGCCGAGCTACTCAACTACTACCAGCCCCGCAGCGTGGCGCTGGGCGACGTAGATGGCGACGGCGACCTCGACCTGCTCGTGACCAACTACGGAGACACTACCGTAGACGTCCGGCTCAACAACGGCAACGGCACCTTCGGCACCGGCTCGTACCCCGTGGTCGGCAGCAAGCCCGACAACTTGGCGCTGGGCGACGTAGATGGCGACGGCGACCTCGACCTAGTAGTGGCCAACAATCCCATAGCTGGCATTGGCACCGTGCGGGTGCGCCTCAACAATGGCAGCGGCACCTTCAGCGGGGGCTCCGACGTGGCCGTGGGCAGCCAGGCCTCTAGCCTGGCACTGGGCGACGTAGATGGCGATGGCACGCTGGACATCGTAGTATCCAACAACACCATGAGCACTGTAAGCGTGCGCCTCAACAACGGCAGTGGCACCTTCGGCGGTGGCTCCGACCTAGCCGGCTTTTCTCAGCCCCGCACCGTGGTGCTGGGCGATGTGGACGGTGACGGTGACCTCGACCTGGTAGTGGCCAACGGCGGCGGGGGCAGCACGCTGGCGGTTCGCCTCAATAATGGCAGCGGCACGTTTACTAACGGCTCTAGCCTGGGCACCCTCTTTTCCTTTCAGGATTTGGTGCTGGGCGATTTGGACGGCGATGGCGACCTCGACGTATTTGCCACCAACCCCAACATCAACTCGGTGGTAGTGCGCCTCAACGGTGCCGGCACGCTGCCCACCCGGCCGGCCGCAAGCTCCGCTACGCTTAATATTTACCCCAACCCCGGCCGGGGCAAGGTGCAGGTAAGCGGCCTCGGGGCCGGGGCGGCGGTGGCCGTGGCCGATGTGCTGGGCCGCCCCGTAGCCACTGCCACGGCCGATGCCAGTGGTGCGGCCCGCCTGCACCTGCCGCCAGGCCTGGCTGCGGGCGTGTACCTGGTGCAAAGCGCCGGCCGCAGCCAGCGACTGGCCGTGGAGTAACGCCTGCCCTCACCCTACCCCTGACTATGTCGCTTCCCCGCATCCTGCTGGACTGTGAGCCGCTGAAAGACCGCAATAGCGGCTTCAGCCACTTTGTGGTGCCCTTGGCCCACGAGCTCATTCGCCAAAACCAGCGCTACCAGCTGTACTGCTACGTGCCGCCCGCCGAGGTGGGCGGGCTGGGCGGCGCGGGCGTGCGCTACCTCACGCAGCGCAGCTTTCACAAGTATTTCAACCCGCCCAGCTACGGCTTTCGCCTGTGGCACGCTACTTCGCAGCTGAGCTGGTACGTGCCCACCAGCCCCTTTACCAAGGTAGTGCTGACGGTGCACGACCTCAATTTTTTGCACGAAAACCCCGATGCGCACACCTACACCCGGCAGTTGGCCATGGTGCGCCGCAACATCCGGCGGGCCGATTATTTGGTGACCATCTCCGACTACGTGCGCCAGGACATCTTGCGCCACGCCGACCTGCTGGGCTACCGGCCCACCCAGCCGCTGCGCTACGTGCGGCGCGGCGTCGAGCAGCTGGCGGCCGTGCCAGCCGGCCACGCGCCAGCCTACGCACCGCGCCGGCCGTTTCTGTTCGGGCTGGGCACCATCAATGCCAAGAAAAACTGGCACGTGCTGCCGGCGCTGCTGCAAGGCAGTGACTACGAGCTGGTCATTGCCGGCAGCTTTGCCGAAAGCGACTATGTAAAAACCATTGAGGCGGCAGCTACTGCCGCCGGCGTGGCCGACCGCGTGCGCCTGCTCACGCGCATCAGCGAGGCCGACAAGAGCTGGTATTTAACGCATTGCGTAGCTTACTTGCAGCCCTCGCTGGCCGAGGGCTTTGGCCTGCCGGTGGTGGAGGCCATGCAGCTTGGCAAGCCGGTGTTTTTGAGCCGCTTGACTTCGCTGCCCGAGGTTGGCGGCGCGGCGGCGTATTACTTCGACAATTTTGAGCCGGCGCACCTGCGGCAGGCGCTGGCCGAGGGGCTGGCCCGCCACTCGCCGGCCCGGGCCGAGGCGGCCCGCGCCCACGCCGGGCAGTACAGCTGGGCGCAGGCCGCCGCCGACTACCTGGCCGTGTATGAGGAGCTACTAGCTACTTGAAAACGACTGCCGCCTCCCGCTTCCTCTCTGGCTCTCACCGCTAATTTTCTGCTCCTTTGACAACGTTTCGCTCCTATCTGGCTGGGCTGCTGCTGCTGTTCGGGGCCTACGTGGCCTACGAGTACTACAAGCCCAAGCCGCTCGACTGGTCGCCCACGCTCAGCAGCGAGGACAAGATTCCGTACGGCACCTACGCCCTGTACGAGGTGCTGCCGCACGTGCTGGGCACCGACTCGGTGCGCAGCGTGCGCCAGCCCATTTTCAACCAACTACTGGGCAACGACGAGCCCGATTTTGATGGCGACTCGGCCCACCACGTGGCCGACAGCCTGGCCCGCCGCCGCGCCGAGGCCCTGCCGCTGGTGCGCACGGCCGGCACCTACGTATTCGTGAACCGCAGCTTTAACAGCAGCGAATTAGAAACCAACGCCTTGCTGCGCTTTATCGGGCGGGGCAACAACGTCTTTATCGCGGCCCACCACTTTTGGGGCGGCGACCGGTCCATTGCCGACTCGCTGGGTTTCGGCACGGTAGAAGCCGATTCGACGCTGGCTTACACGCTGGGCGGGCGGCTGGCCAGCAAAGACTCGGTTACCATCCAGCTGCTGGGGCCGGCGGGCGGGACGGCTACCACTTTCCGCTTTACCAAGCCCGTGACCAACTACCGGCTGGCGCTCTACGACAACCACCCGCACCGCGGGGCCACGCTGGCCGCCGACGCGCAGGGCCGCCCCGTGCTGGTGCGCCTCGACGTGGGCCGGGGCCACCTCTACGTGTGCTCCATTCCGCTGGCGCTGGGCAACTACTGGGTGCTGCGCCCGCAGCAGGGCAATTTTGCTTTCGCGGCGCTGTCGTGGCTGCCTGCCGGCCAGCCCGTGTGGTGGGATGAGTACCAGAAGCAGGGCCGGGCCGGCGAGCAGTCGCTGCTGCGCGTGCTGCTCGGCAATGCCGGCCTGCGCCAAGCTTACTACCTAGTGCTGGGGCTGGGCGTGTTGCTCATTTTTGGGGCGGCGCGGCGGCGGCAGCGCATCATCCCGACGCTGCGGCCGCTGCCCAATACCACGCTGCTTTTCACGCGCACCGTGGCGGGGCTCTACCGCCAGGGCCGCAACCATAGCCAGATTGCCGAGAAAAAAACGGCGCTCTTCCTCGACTACCTGCGCCTGCGCTTCCAGGAAAACGCGCCCGACCTAGGCAGCGCCGCCTTCCGCGAGCGCCTCAGCCAGAAATCGGGCGTGCCCCTGCCCCGCGTGGAAGCGCTGCTGCGCCGCGTCAATTTTGCCCGCACGGCCCCGGTCGTCACCGACCGCGAGCTACTCAGCCTGAGCCAGGCCATTCACGATTTTAAACGTGAAGCGCGGTAGTCTACCTTTTTTGCATTCAGCTATAAAATTGGCTTTTTCCGTTTTATAACTATTCCAATTTCATGCTTTCAATAGGGCTTGAAGCAGTTTTTTCCCCTCAAAATCGAGCCTACTAATACCAGCTGAATAGCATTATCAGAAGCATGTTTTTTTCTACTTCAATTTTCCTAAAGCGAAGCTACGCTTAGCTGCTCATTCGCCTACTTATGCAACCCCAGCTTTTCGACGAAAACAACCAGCCCGCCACTACCGGCCCGCAGCCCGCTGCTGAGAACGCGGATTTCAGCTCGGGTTTGGCCGACGACTTTGGCGCCACGCCAGCCGCCAGCGCGCAGCCAGTGGCAGCCCGCAGCCTGGCCGACGCCGACGCCGACGTGACTACGGCCTTCGCCCCGCGCGTCGACCTCTCGACCCTCACGGCCCGCACCGACGCTGTGCGCCAGCAGATAGCCCAGGTGATAGTGGGCCAGCAAGACCTGCTGGAGCTGCTGCTGGTGGCCCTGCTCGCCGATGGCCACGTGCTGCTGGAAGGCGTGCCGGGCGTGGCCAAAACCCTCACCGCCAAACTCCTGGCCCGCACGCTCGACGTGCCGTTCAGCCGCATCCAGTTCACGCCCGACCTGATGCCGGCCGACGTGCTGGGCACCAGCATTTTCCGGCCCGCGCAGGGCGACTTCGAGTTTCGGCCCGGCCCCATCTTCGCCAGCGTAGTCTTGATTGACGAAATCAACCGCGCCCCGGCCAAGACGCAGTCGGCCTTGTTTGAGGTGATGGAGGAGCGCACCGTGACCCAGGACGGCACGCCGCACTACATGACCTCGCCCTTCGTGGTGCTGGCCACCCAAAACCCAGTGGAGCAAGAAGGTACCTACCGCCTGCCCGAGGCCCAGCTCGACCGCTTCCTCTTTAAGCTGAACGTGGGCTACCCCACCCTGGCCGAGGAGGTGCAGATACTGCAAGGCCACCACAGCGGTTTCGGCGGCACGCCGCTGGAGCGGGTGCAGGCCGTGCTCTCGGCCCCCGACCTGGCCGCTTTGCGGAAGCAGGTGGGCGCGCAGCGTGTAGAAGCCAATGTGCTGGAATACATTGCCAAAATCGTGGGTCAGACGCGGGCACACAAGGCGCTGTACCTGGGCGCGTCGCCTCGCGCCAGCCTGGCTTTATTAAACGGGGCCAAGGCCCTGGCCGCCCTGCGCGGCCGCGACTTCGTGACGCCCGAAGACGTGCAGACGCTGGCCGCGCCGGTGCTGCGCCACCGCATCATGCTCACGCCCGAGCGCGAGATGGAAGGCGGCACGCCCGACGAGGTGGTGAAGGCGATAGTGCAGAGCGTGGAGGTGCCGCGGTAATGGCTGATACACCTGTCATGCTGAGCTTGCGAAGCATCTCGCGTGTGCAGTAATCTCAACATTAAAAGTTAGTGCGCCACGCGAGATGCTTCGCAAGCTCAGCATGACGGACGCGTCTACTTAATTATGCCCTATTCTCTCCCCTGGCTCCTTGACCAGCCGCCTGCCGCCCTCAAGTACCTCTTCTTCTGGGGCCACACGCCCAAGCAAAAGGACATGGTCGATAAAAGCTGTTTCAGCCAATGGTTTCCGGCGACTTTTGAAGTAGCCGGCGATACCTACGCCACGGCCGAGCACTGGATGATGGCCGAGAAAGCCCGGCTTTTTGGCAACGACGAGGTGCGCCGGCGCATCATCGCGGCGCGGCACCCGGACGAGGCCAAGAAGCTGGGCCGCCAGGTCACGGGATTTGACCCGGGGGTGTGGGACGCGCAGAAATACGAGCTGGTGGTAACGGGCAACTACCACAAATTCAGCCAGCACCCGGCACTGCGCGACTACCTGCTCACGACCGGCGAGCGGGTGCTGGTGGAGGCCAGCCCGGTCGATGCCATTTGGGGCATTGGGCTGGCGGCCAGCCACCCCGATGCCTCGCAGCCGGCCCGGTGGGCGGGCAAAAATTTACTGGGCTTCGCCCTGATGGAAGTCCGCGACCAGCTACGCCGCTTATGAGCTTTTTCTTACCTCTGCGTTTTTTTTACTTGTTTGCGGCGCTCGTCGTGGGCTTCGTGGTGGCGTTTTTTCTGCCGTGGCTGCTGGGGCCGATGCAGGTACTGCTGGCAGCGGCCGGGCTGCTGGTGGCGCTCGACGCGCTGCTGCTGTATGCCCCGAGCAAAAGCGGGCCGCCGCTGTTTGGGCGGCGGGCGCTGGGCAGCAAGCTCTCGAACGGCGACGACAACCCGGTGCAGCTGTATCTGGAAAGCCGCTACCGCTTTGGCGTGCGGGTGGAGGTGATTGACGAGATTCCGCACCAGTTTCAGCGGCGCGACGTGCTGTTCAAAACCAGCATCCAGCCGGGCCAGACGCAGGTAATCACCTACCAGCTGCGGCCCACCAAGCGCGGCGAGTACGAGTTTGGGGCCCTGAACGTGTACGCGGCCTCGCCGCTGGGGCTGGTGCGGCGGCGCTTCCGCTTCGACCAAAACCGGGCGGTGCCGGTATACCCGTCGTTTTTGCAGATGCGGCAATACGAGCTGCTGGCCATCCACAACCGCCTCACGGAGGTGGGCGTGAAGCGCATCCGGCGGGTGGGCCAGAGCATGGAATTTGAGCAAACGCGGCCCTACACCAGCGGCGACGACCCGCGCAACATCAACTGGAAGGCCAGCGCCCGCCGCAGCACGGGCGGCCCCGCCGATACGCTCATCGTCAACCACTTCCAGGACGAGCGGGCGCAGCAGGTGTACTGCCTCATCGACAAGGGCCGTGTGATGCGGATGCCCTTCGCGGGCCTCAGCCTGCTCGACTACGCCATCAACGCTACGCTGGTACTGAGCAACATCGCGCTGATAAAGCACGACAAAGCGGGGCTGATTACCTTCTCCAACAAGCCCGGCAACACGATAGCCGCCGAGCGCCGGCCGGGCCACCTGCGCACCATCCTGGAAGTGCTGTACCGGCAGAAGACCCAGTACCTCGAAACCGACTACGAGCTGCTCTACGCCACGGTACGCGCCAAGGTAAAGCAGCGCAGCCTGCTAATTTTGTTTACGAATTTTGAGACGTTGCAGGGAATGGAACGGCAATTGCCGTATTTGCGGGGCTTGAGCAAGTCGCATCTGCTGCTGGTGGTTTTCTTCGAAAACACCGAGCTGCGCACCTACCTCGACGCGCCGGCCGCCACCACGGCCGACGTGTACAACCAAACCATCGCCGAGAAATTTCAGCAGGAAAAGCGGCAGATAGTGCTGGAGCTGCAACGCTACGGCATTCAGGCCCTACTGACGCCACCGCAGCTGCTGACGGTGAACACAATAAATAAATACCTGGAATTCAAGGCCAGGGGATTGATATGACGTATTTCGCGCAGTGTTTCGCAGTGTTGACCGCAGTGTTTCGCGGTGCTTTCAAACCCCAACACTGCGAAACACTGCGGTTTAACACTGCGAAACACTGCGCGAAATTATTCTTACTGCTGGTCGCCTTCGCGGCCCACGCCCAGCGCCCGCTGATGCCGCTGCCCGTGCAGGCCGAGTGGCAGCCCGGCTACTACCGCTTTGCCACGGCCCCGCTGCCGGCCCTGCGCAAGCAAGTGACCGGCCCGGCCAACTCGACCGATGAGAGCTACCACCTGCGCGTGACGGCGGCCGGGGCCAGCCTCACGGCGGTGAGTCCGCTGGGTATTCAGCGCGGTATCGCCACGTTTCGGCAGGTGCTGGAGCGCACGCCGCGCGGCTGGCGGGCGCAGCTCTGCGACATCCGCGACTGGCCGCGCTTCAAGTGGCGCGGGCTGCTGATTGATGCGGCGCGGCACTTTTTGCCGGTGCCCGTTATCAAGCGCAACATCGACGGGATGGCGGCCGTGAAGCTCAACGTATTGCACTGGCACCTGAGCGACGACCAGGCGTTTCGGGTGGAAAGCCGCTGGTTTCCGCGCCTCAACCAGGCCAGCACCGACAAGCAGTTTTATACCCGCGCCCAGGTGCGCGAAGTGCTAACCTACGCGGCGGCGCGGGGCATCCGGGTGGTGCCCGAGTTCGACATGCCCAGCCACACCACCAGCTGGATAGTGGCCTACCCGCGCTTGGCATCGGTGGACTCGGCCTACGCGCCCTACACGCTGTGGCGCACCACCAACGTGGCCATCGACCCCACCCGGCGCAGCACTTATGCCTTCGTCGATTCGCTGCTGACCGAGATGACGGCGCTCTTCCCCGACCCGTATTTTCATGCCGGGGGTGACGAGAACGACGGCCGGCAGTGGCGGCGCACGCCGCGCATCGTGGCCTTTATGCGGGCGCACAAGCAGGTGAAGGCCGACGGCGTAACGCCCGACAAGCACTTACTTCAGCTGTATTTCAGCCAGAAAATCGACTCGCTGGTGCGCCGCCACGGCAAGATTATGATGGGCTGGGACGAGATACTCGGCCCCGGCCTGCCCCGCGACGTGGTGGTGCAAAGCTGGCGCGGCCCCAAAACCGTGCTGCAAACCGTGCAAAAGGGCAACCCGGCGCTGCTCTCGGCCGGCTACTACCTCGACCTGAACCTAACCGCTGCCAGCGCCTACGCCGCCGACTCGCACACCGGCGTGCCCGACTCGCTGCGCGCCCGCGTGCTGGGCGGCGAGGCGGCCATGTGGGGCGAATTTGCCGACAGCGTGGTGTACGAAAGCCGGGTGTGGCCGCGCGCCGCCGCCGTGGCCGAGCGCCTCTGGAGCCCCGCCGCCCTTACCCAAAACGTGCCCGACATGTACCGCCGCTTGGCCGTGGTGAGCGACGAGCTCGACGCCCTGGGTTTGCGCCACCGCCGCGCCCCGGCCGCCCTGCTGCGCCAACTAGCCGCCCCCTACCCCGTGGCCCTGCCCGCCCTGCAAACCCTGGCCGCCGTGCTGGAGCCCGTGAAGGAGTATAAGCGCCATTTTCAGGGCTTTACCTACACCACCGCTACGCCCTTTAACCGCCTGGTCGATGCCGCGCCGGCCGAGTCGGAGGTGGCCCGGCGCTTCGCGGCTACGGTCGATAGCCTGATGGCGGGGCAGCCGGCGCTCGCGGCGCTGGTGCCCACGGTAGCGCCCATGCCGCTCACGCCCGTGGCGCAGGGCCAGCTGGCACGACTGCAAAAACAAGTGCAGCAGTGGCAGTCGGTAAGCCAGGTGCTCACGCCGCTCTTTGTGGTGGCCCCGGCGCTGGCCGAGTACGCGCCGCTGGCCACCCAGCTGTCGGCCGTTGCCGGGCTGCTGCAACAGCGCCTCGCGCAGCTGGCGAGCGGCCAGCCCCTGCTACCCGCCGGCCAGGCCGATGCCAAAGCCCAGCTCGACGCCGCCCAAAAGCCGGTGGGGCAGGCCGAGCTGGCCATTGCCAAGGCGGCGCGGCGACTGCTGGGGTTGTAGCTTCAAATCGGTGTAAAGACGCACCCTTGCGTCTCGTCGTTATTGCGGCTCGCCTGGCGTGAGACGCCAATAGGCGTCTCTGCACGCGCCCTAAACGAGATATGAAAATAACTTAATACTTAAGCTCACCAGCAACCACTTACCAGTGCCCGGCGTAAGATTCTACCAGCAGGCGAAACGCTTCGCCGCTTAGTTTTTTTCGCAATGTCACTTTTTGGAACCGATAAATTGAAAGGTAAGCGCGTGGCCATTATCGCCACCGATGGCTTTGAGCAGGTAGAACTGACCGAGCCGCAGAAATTTCTCAAAAACGAAGGTGCCGAGGTTGAGGTGGTATCGCTGAAAAGCGGCAGCATCAAGGGCTGGGACATGACGGACTGGGGCGACAAGGTGGACGTAGACAAAACCATCGACCAAGTGAAGGTGGAAGACTATGACGCGCTGGTGCTGCCCGGCGGCCAGATTAACCCCGACAAGCTGCGCCTGGAACCCAGCGTGGTGGACTTCGTGCGCGAATTTGCCCACAGTGGCAAGCCGCTGGCCGCCATTTGCCACGGCCCCTGGCTGCTGGTGGAGGCCGACGTAGTGCGCGGCAAGCACCTCACCAGCTGGCCCAGCCTCAAAACCGACCTGCGCAACGCCGGTGCCGAGTGGCAGGACTCAGAAGTAGTGGCCGATGGCAACCTCATCACCAGCCGCAAGCCCGATGACCTCAACGCCTTCAACCAGAAGATTGAAGAACTGCTGACTGCACCGCGCTAGTCGGGTTTTGGCTTCAACAAAACGCCCGCCCCGGCCCGTACTGACGGCCGGGGCGGGCGTTTTGCTTAGCGCGCCGGCGCTAGTACTCGGTGCGTCCTTCGTGCGCTTCCCAAGCCTTAAAGCCGGCCGAGGCTTCTTCGGGTAGCAGCTGCTGCATGGGGATGCTGCGCTCGCTGAGCGGCTTCTCAATTTCATCGTAGATGAAATGGTCGTCGAAACCCACGGCCGCCGCGTCCTGCTTGGTATTGCCGTAGAACACCCGCGCCGGGCGCGCCCAGTAGATGGCCCCGAGGCACATCGGGCACGGCTCGCAGCTGGTGTAGAGGTCGCAGCCGTCGAGTTGAAACATGCCCAGCGCCTGGCAGGCTTTGCGGATGGCATCGACCTCGGCGTGGCAGGTAGGGTCGTGGGTAGAGGTGACCTGGTTGAAGCCACGGGCGATGATTTCGCCGTCTTTCACCACCACCGCGCCGAAGGGGCCGCCGAGGCCGGCTTGCATTTTCTCGATGGATAGGCGAATGGCTTCGCGCATGAAGTCGGGGTTGGGAGGAGTCATAGTTTCTGGTTTTTAATGGGCTGTCATGCTGAGCGCAGCGGAGTCGAAGCATCTCTACCGCTCCGTTGATTACGAAAGAAGTTAGTTCACCGGTAGAGATGCTTCGACTCCGCTGCGCTGCGCTCAGCATGACGAGCGACAAACAACGGACAATTCGCTAAAACAGCACCGCCACCTGCATGCGCCCGGTATGCACCACGTTGAGGGTGCTCGACTTGCGCCCGTCATACGCCACCGTGATGTTGAGGCCGTTGGTGAGGCGCTGCTCCAGGTTAAGATTCCAGGTGAAGTTGGAGCCGGGGCGCAGGGCTTGCAGCACTTCGAGGCCAACTACGGAGGCTATTTCGCCCTCAAAGCCGACGCGCGTGAAGTGGGTAGCGGCCGTGAGCGTGCGCTTGCCTACCTGGCTGAGGCGGGTTTCGAGCCCCAGGTCGTCGAAGGTGCCGCGCGTGTTGTTGGCCACGCCGGGCTGGCCGTCGCGGTTGAGGAGGTCGCGCTTCTGCACGTGCTGCAAGGTGCCCGTGAAGCGCAACGACGCATTGGGCTGGTAGCTGATTTCGGGCTGGATGGTGTAGTTGAGCAGCCGGAAATTGCGGGCGCTCAGAAACAGGCTTTTGTCGCTGTAGGTGCTCTGGGCCTCGCGCACGTCGCGGGCCACGGTGAGGCGGCCCGTGAACGACTGCGCCAGCGTGCGGCGCAGCAGTAGGCTTTGGGTGGTAAGGTTGCGCAAATCGAAGCCCTGGGCGAGCAGCGTTTTTTGCTGGGTTTGCTGGGCCGTAAGCTCGGCCCCGAAGGTCGGGTTGGCGCGGTTGAGGTACACGGTCTGCCGCACCAGCTGGCTGAACGCCAATAAGCTGGCATCTTCCTTCTCGAAGCTGAACGGGCTCAGGCGTGCGCCTAGCGCCGTGCTGCTGGTGCGCCGGTCCACCGTCACGCTCGTGATGCTGCTGAGCCGCGCCGCCGCCGCCCGCCAGCCGCCGGCCTCGCGCCAGCCGCGCGGCGCATTCACCGACAAGCGGTAACTAAGGCGGTTTTGGTAGGCAGTGAGATAGTCGGTGGTGGGCAGATAGACCTTGATGTAGGTGCGGTACTGCGCATCGGGCGTCTGCGCTTCCAGAAACTCGTCGCGGTCCTGGATACCGTTACGGTTGAGGTCGCCGGCGTAGTAGTGCGTGCCCTGGCCGGCGGGCACGCCTAGGAAGGAAAAGTCGCGGCGCAGCTCGCGGCCGGTTTGCACGCTGTAGCTCAGCTCCGAGCGAATCTGGTTTTGGAGCAGCGTCACGTTGTAATCAAGCTTGCCGAGCGCGTTGCGCTGGCGGGCGCTGTCGGGAAACTCCACGCGCTGCACGTCGCGGTAGGTGGCCAGCACGCGCAAATCCTGGGTTTTGCCGAGGCGGGTGGTTATGTTGCCCTGCCAGGTCTGGGCGATGTTGCGCACGCGCAGCGTCGTTTGCTCGGCGGTGGGCGTCTGGTCCTGGCGGTAGCTGTAGTCGAAGCGGTAGCGGGTGCGCCCGGTGTCGGGGCTTTGCAGAAAAAACGTGTGCTCGTCGAAGTAATTCGCCGAGCGCACCGAGTCGCGGTTGGGCGAGCGCACCTGGTTTTTATCGAACTTGTAGCTGTAGCCCGGTATCAGCCGCCCGCCGCCGTAGCGCACGCTGGCCTCGCCCCGCGCCCAGCTCGACTGGTAGCGCCCGGCCTGCGACTGAAGCACGAACAGCGCCCCGCGCAGCTCCACGCGGCCCACCTGCTGTGCCACATCGAGCCAGTGCTGCACGCCGCTCACCTCGCCCGGCCGGTAGCGTCGGCTGAGGCGGTAGTTGACGGCGTGGGTGGCATCGCGGGTGAGGCCCACGGCGAAATTGAGGATATTATCCTCGCGTGGCACTGTGGTGGTGGCGTTGGCGGTGCTGCTGGTGCTCCAGTTGCGGTCAAACTCGATATCGCGGTAGCGGTCGATGGGCGCGAATTTGGGCGCGGTGTACTCGTAGTCGAGCGCCGAGCTGAGGCGGTAATTGCGCAGCGCGGCGGGTACCCACTGGGGCAGCGCGCGGTTTTGCACGCTGTAGCCCAGGCGCATGGCCCCGCCCTTGTCTTCGGTACCCACGGCAAAGCGGTTGCGCTGGAGCTGCGAGGTAGCCAAATCGACAAACACCGCCGCCGTGGGGTCGAGTTGGAAGGTGGCTCCGGCCGTGGCCATCTGCTTGAGCAGCGGCGTGGGCAGCAGGCGCACGGCGCGGTAGTCGCCCCGGCCGGGGCCCACGTACTTGTACACGCGGCCATTGGTGTTGGAGTAGGCGGCATCGAGCGCGTAGTCGCCCTGCCCCAGGCCCACGTTCGTGAAGCGCACATTGTACACGGCCTTGGTCGAATCGGGCGGGTAGGTATAGGTAACCAGCTGCTGGCCAGTAGTGGGGTTGGTGGTGAGGGCGCGGTTGTACTGTACCTGGTTGCGGCTGTAGGCGGCCAGCGTGTCGCCGCGGGTTTGCACCACGGCTACGTTGCCGGCGGTGCGCAGGGCCTGCTGGTCGGTGGCCGAGAGTGAGAGGTTGGCGGTGCTGTTGGGGT
Source organism: Hymenobacter sp. (assembly GCF_035709525.1). Classification (GTDB taxonomy): domain Bacteria; phylum Bacteroidota; class Bacteroidia; order Cytophagales; family Hymenobacteraceae; genus Hymenobacter. Next base: position 38,320 of record NZ_DASTEP010000055.1, read on the forward strand.
CGTCAGCCTCCTGGTAAAAATTGCCGCGCACCTGCAAGCGGCCGACCTGCTGGTAGTGGCTCAGGGTATAGAGCGAGCGCGAGTAGTTGAGGTCAGAGTACTCAAAATCGACCTTGAGTCGCGAGTTCTTAGTGATGAGGTGGCGGGGCGAAAACGTGATTTCGGCCAGGTTATAGTCAATGGTATAGTCGTAGTCGAAGCCCCGCGTCTGCAAGCGCCCGTCGAGGTACACGCGCTCGGAACCTGCCAGCACGATAATATACTGCTCACCATTGGGCCCACTGAGACGGTACGGCCCCTGCACGTTTTCGAGGGGCGTGAGGTCGAGACTGGCAAACTTGCCCTTGGCCACGCCGCCCGCTACCAGCGTCGAGGAGCGGATTTCACCCAGCTTGTTGCGCACGGTTACTTCGCCGGTACCGCTGGGGCCGGCCGGGCCGGTGCCGGGTGGCGTTTGCAGCGTCTGGTTGGGCGGCACCACGGTGGCGGGTGGCGTCAGGGTTTGCGTGCTGTTGCCAGTGGGCGCGGCGCTATTGTTCGTTACGCCGTTGGTGTAAGGCGTAAACGACGAGGGCGGCGCGTTGCTCACACTGTTGTTGCTGACGCCGGCCTGCAAGGGCTCCGGCGCGGGCGCGCCGAGGTTGGCCTCGATAGCCGCGCCCTGGATGTTTTTGTAGTAGCGCAAAAAGTAGTCGGGCTTGTTGCGCAGCACCACGTCGCCGGCCGTCAGGTTCCACTGCGGGCCGGTGAGGGTGATGTAGATTTTGTCGAACTGCTGGAGCGTCTGGGTATTGCCCTCAGGCTGAAACGGCACGTTCTGGTCGGAAATCGCGGCCGTGAGGCGGATTTTTTCCGTCAGCTTGCCCTCCAGTTGCAGGTTCAGGGCCGAGTTCACAAACACGTTCTGGGTATTGCCAAACGAGATACCCCGCGCCAGATTGCCCGTTTTGCTGATGCCGGGCGTGCTCAGTATCTGCTCCTGCTGCGAAAAGTCTTCGAGCCGCATCATCTTGCGGTCCCTGAACTCCACGCTGTCCATGAGGCGGGGCGGGCGGCGGTAGCGCTGGGTTAGCAGCTGCACCGGCAGCACCCGGTAGCAGAGGTACACCGAGTCGGGGCGGCCAGCAGCCGGGGCGGGCCGCACGTAGCGGTAGCGGTTGCGGCGGGCGTCGTAGGCTACTGGCCGGCCGTTGGCCGCCACGGTGCTAGGCACGATGGTGAGCGTATCGGCGAGAGCAAACTCCGTGGTATCGCGGCCCGGCGCGAGGCGCAGCCAGCGGCAGCGCTGGCTGGTGGGCGGCCCAGGGGCGGCTTTTTGGGGCTGCTGCGCCCAGGCCGCCGGCCCCAGCAGCCACGCCACCGCCACGAGCAGGCCCACCAGGGCAAAGCGCAAGCGGTAGCGTTGGGTCATAAAGTAAAGTTCGGCACTGGCGCGGGCACAACGCCCGCAGGGGGCGGGTTGGTGCCCGAGGCGGCAAGTGCGGCCCGCTTTACTTTTCCCATTCCACAAAAACGTGGTCTTCACCCGCCAGCTCTTCGTCAATAATGGCCGTAATCTTAGCCCAGTCGCCTTTCGCCAGCCCCGCCCTAATGGCTGGGTAGCCAATGCGCTTACCGGCACAGGTCTGCTTTACTTGCCGAAATACCTGCTTGATGGCCTCGTAATCGACTAGGAAGCCCGCGCCGCGCCACTGGTATTGGGTGTAAGCATTCACAATAATCAGCGGCTTGCCGCCCGCTTCTACCGTGGCCGCCGAGTAGCTACCGAGCTTGGTTTTGTCGCCCGCCACGGTGGCCAGGTCGGCCTGGTAAGCGGCGGGAAACACTTGCTTGATGGTTTTGGCAATGCCCGCACCCATCGTGCAAAAGCAGTTGCAGCCGTGTACTATCACGTCGAATTCGCCGGCGCGGGCTTTTTGAATAAGGTCGCCTTTTTCTACTTGCATGATAGTTGCTGAGAAGACCCGAAAATAGAATACACCTGCTCTAATTGTCCATACTATATGCACCGACAGTATTGCTGGATTGCCGCGCTGCTGCTTCTAACCGGGCAATTGTACTTCGTAGAATATGCCCCAGAAAGCCACGTATGGAACAATGACCCCATCTTACTCCAACAGATTACCCCGCCCTTGCGCAAAGTTTTCGCGCTGCACCTGCTGGTGCTGGGTGGCATCGGCCTCGTGGGGCTGCGGCTGCTGGCCCGGCCCTGGCGCGGGCAAACGTGGGTAGCCTTGCTGCTACTCGGCGGCGGGTTACTGACCAGCCAGCTACTACCGTACTGCTTAGCAACGGACTACTACACCATCTGGAAATACGAGCTCAAGACCGAGGAGTACAGCGAGCTCGCGCCGCCCGTGCTCAGCGCGCGGGTAGTATCCTGCGCACTACAGGACTTGAATAACCCTGCTGAGCCAGCACGAATGCGGAGCAGGCTCGCACTCATGCTGGGCGAGGCGCGTGTTCAGGCGGCCTACCCGGCCCTCGTCGCCCTTGCCAGCAATCCGCAACAAAATCCCTACTTACGGTTTCACTGCCTGAAATCGGTACGTCGATTACGTCCTCAGCAGTTTGCCATTGTCTTGCGCACAGTGCCAAACAATTCGGCCGTCGCGCTTTACCGGCAATATCAGTAGCGCGAACCCCTACCCCGCCAGCGGCAGTTCGATAAAAAAGGTCGTGCCCTCCCCCACCACCGTTTCAAACCAGATGCTACCGCCGGCGCTCTCGATGCCGCGCTTGGCCACGGCCAGCCCGATGCCCGAGCCGGTGGCCTTGGTGGTGAAATTGGGGCGAAAAACCTTGTCCTGCACGTCGTCGGCGATGCCGCTGCCGTTGTCGGCGATGGCGATGAGGGCTTTTTTGGCTTCGCAGCGCAGCGTAACCTGCTGGCGGGGTACGCGGCCGGGCGGCACCGCCTGCCGGGCATTCAGCAAGAGGTTATTGAAGGTGCGGACCAACAGGCTTTCATCGGCGAAGACCACGCACGCGCCGGGCGGTAGCTCCAGGTACAATTCGCCCAGCTCATCGCCATCCTGCTGCCGGAAGAGGTCGGTGCAGTGTTGCAGCACCGCGCCCACGTCGAGGCGCTCGGGGCGCATGGTGGGCAGGTTGGTGAAGGTGCTGAACGAGGTAGCGATGTCCGAGAGCACGTCGATTTGGGTGATGAGCGTCTGGGAGATGCGGCCGATTAAATCCTCCATATTGGGCCGCCGCTCGTTGATGGCCTTCTGCAAGTATTGCAAACTCAACTTCATGGGCGTGAGCGGGTTCTTGATTTCGTGGGCTACCTGGCGGGCCATTTCGCGCCAGGCGGCTTCTTTTTCCTGGGCGGCCAGCTCGCGCTTGCTGGCTTCGAGCTTTTCGAGCATGGCGTTGTACTCGCGCACCAGCAGGCCGATTTCATCGTCGGAGCTTTGGTAAGCCAGCACCTCGTTCTGGCCCGTGAGGGTGGTGCGGCGCAGGCGCTCGGTAAGCAGCTTGAGCGGGGCCGTGAGCTGGCGCGTGGCCACGAAGGCCAAGCCCAGAAACAGCAGCCCCATGATGGTGAAGATGTTAAGAATAGTCGTAAACAGCTCCGTCAGCTTGATATCAAGCTCTTTCTGCGAGTCGAAAAACGGGATACCCACGTAGCCCAGCAGCGGCCCGGCCGCCGCGCCACTGGTGCCGGGTAGCCGCACTGGCAGGTAGAGCGCGCTAAACGCGAGCGAGCCCGCCTGCTCGGTAAGAAGCACGCGGCTGAGGCCACGCTCGCGCAGCTCGGCCACGGCCTGCGGATTGAGCAGCGGCCCCAGCAGCCCCGCCTCAAAAATGAGCGGCTGCGAGCTCACCAGCAGCTGCCCCCGGGCGTCGTAGAGGTTGAGGTCGGTTTCGGTGAGGGTGGCCACGTTGCGCACCAGCCCGGCCAGGGCGGGGTCGTAGCTGGCCGGCTGGCCGGCCGAGTCGGCCAGCAGGTCGCGGCGGCGCAGCAGGCTTTCGAGCGCAATGCGGCCCCGGCGCTCGTAGTTGCGGTGCAGGTCGCGGCGGTAGCCCGAGATAACCTGGCTGGCGGTGGCCACGCTCACCACTACCAGCGAAAGCAAAATGCCGACATTGAGCAGCACCTGGATGCGGGCGCTGAAGTTGAACTGCACCCGGCGGTGGTCGCGCCGCCGCAGCAGGTACACGCCGCCGCCTACCAGCCACAGCAGCCCGTTTATGAGCAGCTGAAACGAAAAATTGGACAGCCCATCGGCCAGCGAGTAGGTAGCGGTGGTCACGACCACGGTGCGGCCGTCGGGGCTGCGCACGGCCAAGTGGTGAAAGCCGCCCAGCACCAAGCCTGTCTGGTCGATGCGCGCATCGGTCAGGTAGCTGACCGGCAGCTGGTTGGCATAGTCAAAGTCGCCTTCGCTGTACACCAGCCGCCCGCCGGCGTAGCCCGCGTAGCTGATATTGGTAGCCAGGCCGGGCTGAAAAAACTTCTGGTCGACCAGCAGTTCGGGCAGCACGCTGTAGCTCGACAATTTGCGCAGGCTGAGCGTGAGGACGATGGTACCGGCCGGCGCGGGCGGCCCAATGCCTACCTGCGGCGGCGACACCAGCGGCACCACCGCCGCGTAGCGCCGCGAGCTAAACGAGTTGGCCGATTTGAGCAGGTACACATTGCGCTGGTCGGTAGCCGTGGCCGTGCGCGAAAGCAGCTCGCGGGTTTGCCCAAAGGTCAGGGTGTCGCCATATTCGGTGCTAATTGGCTGGCCCGCCGCATCAAACAGCCGGATATCCGCCTCGTACTTATCGAAATAATCGCGTAGGTACTGCCGGCTGATGCGGCGGCGCAGCGCCTCCACGCGCACGGGCCGGGCGCTCAGCAGCTGCGCAATGCTGGGGTCGGCCGCCAGCTCCCGAATGCGGCCGCCCAGCAAGAACTCGCCTTTCAGGTCATTGTCTTCCAATAAGTTGCTGGCCAGTCGCTGCTTATCAGACAGCACTTGCTGGTTGAATTGCTCGTACAGCGCCAGCGCCCCGGTGGCCGCGCTCAGGGCCAGCAGCAGCAGTAGCTGGTAGGGCCGCCCCAGCGGGGCCGGGCCGGCGGCCCGCACCAGGGCCAGGTAGCACACGCTCAAGGCTACTACGCCAGGCAGGGGCCAGCCCAGCAGCAAACTCACGAGCACTACCAGCAGGGCGGTGGCGGCCACGGCGGCGGCCGTTACGCGGCTGCGCGCCAGCCGCCGGCCTGGCCCCAGCAGCTGCGTTATCAGCAGCAGCAGCACTATAAAAGCGGCCGTATGCAGCACTACCGCCAGCCCAAGCACAAACCGAAAACTAGTTACCTGGATGCTCTGGGTAATATCTAGGCTGAGCTGGCCGCTGCTGAATGCCACGCAATAGTAGCTGTGCAGGCCCAGCACCAGCAGGCCAAAAACCAGCCCCAGGCCAATGCCCCAGGTGCGCCGGTAGCCGGCCTGGGCGCGGGTAGCCCAGCGGTAGCGCTTGCTCAGCAGCCACACGGCCCCGGCCAGCACCAGCGCCAGCAGCGCATTCAAAAGCAAGTCGCCCAAAGACGGGGCCCAGCTAGCCACGGCATACACGCGCGGGTCGAATAGTGGGAGCTCCAGCACGGCATAGGGCAGGTCTAGCCGCAGCAGGGCCAGCCGCAGCGCTACCAGCGGCCCCAGTAGCGCCAGCGCTCCTACCAGCGTGCGCCCGGCCCGCCACCAGCGGCGCGCCAGCACCAGCCAGCCACCCAGATACAGCAGCACCCCCAGCGAGAGCAGCAGCAGGGGCCAGTAATGGCCCGCGCCGGAGCTACCAGGCAGCCACTCTACCGCAAACAGCGGCGTGCCATCGGCTTCGCTAATGGTGAAGGCCGGAGTTGATTTTTGGCTTAGCGGCTGCACCTGCGCGCCCAGCCCTTGCAGCAGCGCCTGGCCAGCGCCCGCCCGCAGGTAGCGGTTGCTGATGCCGTATTGCTGGGTGAGGGGCACGTACACTAACGCTACTCGGGTGGCAGCAGCCCGGCGCACTACCACAAAGTCGCCCCAGCTGGTATGCGCCAAGTGCTCGGGCCGTAGGTCGCTCAGTTCGGTGGCAGTAGGCAGGGGGCCGGCCGACGACCATTGGCGCAATTGTCCCGCCTCGTACAAAAAGGTTGGGTAGGTGCTTTGCTCAAGCAAATGCCCGAAGCTCAGCGCTTGCGGCGGCTGGCTGGCCGCCAGCAGCTGTTCGGCCTCGCGGCGGGCCGTGGCCGTGGCCTGCTGCACCAAGTGTTGCACCTGCGCGGCACCGGGCGGCGAGGCAGCCCCGCTCACCGGCTCGAAGTAGCTGGAAAGAATGCCAATCTCGAAGCACAGCAGCCCGCTTACTACGAGAAACCAAGCTCCAAAAAAATCTATTCCGCGCCGCTTGACAGCGTTCAAAAGCCCCATATACTGCTATCAAAAAGCCCTGGCCGACTGCCGGCGCAAGGATGCCGCACAGCCAGCCAGGGCTGGGTCAGGAGCACATAACCGCGTCCTTTGCAAAAATCGAGCAAATACGACCCGCCTAGCGCGCCGTATTTTTTTCCAGATACCGTTTGTCGAAGCGGATACCGCCGAAGGCGTATAGCATCACCGCGCGGGCATAGCGAAACGAAGGCGGCGTGAGCAGCAGCATAATAACTGACACACTCAGCACGTAAACCCACGTATCAGGGTCGCCGAAAAGCCAGTAGAGGGCGGCCCCCGTCAGCAGCACGATGGGCACAGCAAAGGCGAAGCTGATGTACATGGCCCCCCAGTAAAAACCAGGCTCCGGCTCGTAGTGCTGCCCGCATACCGGGCAGCTTTCGGGCATGTCGGTGAGGTGCGGCAGGTTGTAAGTGCTATGGTTGAAGAGCGGCCCCGTGTGGCAGCGTGGGCAGCGCTGCGCTAGCAGCGCCAGCCACCACGCCCGAATGGGCCTCACGCGACCGTGGTACGCTTCGGATGCGTCCGCCGGTACCAGAAGTAGCCTACCGCCCCCATCAGGATGTACGGCACTATCATCATGTACACGATGCCTTTATTGAGGCCGGCCACGTCGTAGTCGTCCTTCTCGGCGCGCGCAGCTTCCACCTGCGACTTGCACATTACGCACTGCGCCTGGGCGGGTGCGCTAGTCAGCAATTGGCCCAGCAGCAAGAAGCTCAGGGCTAGCGCGAAAATCAGCTTTTTCATAGTTTAAAACCCTCGTTATAAAGCAAAAGTTATTGTTGAGTCAGCGATTTCAGGCCGCCGGGTAGTAGGGCGCAATCATAAAGTACACGATTACGCCCGTCACCGATACGTAGAGCCACACCGGGAACGTCCACCGGGCAATGGCGCGGTGCTTGGTGTATTGCCCGGTCAGAGCAAAATATAGCGTAAACAGTACCAGCGCTACCGTCACCACTGCCAGGCTAATGTGCGTCAGCAGCAAGAAGAAATACACCAGTTTAATAGTGCCCGCGCCGCCGAAGCGCGTGCTGGGTACCTGCGAGTGGTACGCCACGTAGGACAGCAAAAACAGCGCACCCAGGCTAAATGCCGTGAGCATAGCCGCCCGGTGCGCCAGCACGTTTTTTTGGCGAATAAAGTAGAAACCGGCCACGAGCGCTACCGCCGTGAGCGAATTCAGGCCCGCGTTCAGGGCCGGCAGCCAGCGCAAGTGAGCTTCCGCACCCTCTATTTTGAAGATGCCTTTGAAGTAGAACAGCACCGCCACCAGCACGGGTACTACCACGCCGAGGCCACCCAGGATAATCTTGTATTTAGTGTAGTCGCCTGGCTCCAGCACGGGCGGGTGTAACTGCTCAGCGGCGGTGGTCATAGGTATAAAGCAAAACGTTAATCTCGGTCATCAACCGGTCAGTTTCGTGCGGGTCGGTGCCGTCGTAGATGCCGCGCACGTGTTGCGCGTCGTCAATCAGCAACAAGCGCCCGGCGGGCAAAGTTGCTGGCTCGGTAGCCGGCCGAAAGGGCAGGCGTTGCGGCTGAAGCGCCGTCAAACCCAATTCATACTGGGCTAGGTGCCGGATGGTATCGAGCGGCGCACCCAGCATAAACCACTTGCCGCTGATGGTGCCATACTGCTCGCTCAGCTTTTGCAGTTGGCTGGCCGTGGCGGCTTGGTCGGCCCCGGCGGCAGGCACCAGCGTGGCCAGCCGCACGCGGGGCTCGCGGTGAAACTTCTCCTGCACGCGCATCATCAAGCGCGCGGCATGGGCATCTGCGGGGCTGGCCGGCTCGTTGGCTACTACCTGCATCAGGTACAGGCCTTGGCCCAGCACGGCGCTCGACACGTAGCGCCCGCCAGCGCCCAGCAGCCGAAACGGCCGCACCCGGTGATAAACAGTATCGCGCTGCCACCCTCCGCCGGCGGTGCGGACGGAGTCCGCCCGCTCGGGCAAGTAGGTTGGCAGCGCGTAATGATTGGAACCGAAGCCGTACAGGAACAAAAAGGCCAGTACTGGCACCAGCAGCAGGAGCCCCAGCAAGATGGTTTGGCGGGGCCGCATCGGCTAGATGCTGAACATGTGCGACAGGGTTTCGCCGATAAACGAACCTTCCGTTACGAGGGCTACTACGAGCCACACCAGCAACGCCGTCGGGATGAGGATAGTCCAGATGAGGCTTTTTACCTCGTGCTTCAAGTGCATAAACTCACCCACGATGAAGAAAGCCTTCAGAATCGTGAGCACAATGAAGATGCTGTTGCGGAACGTGCGCCAGTCGGGCGAAGTCAGAGCAAAGGCAATCGCAAATTCTAGAGCAGTAATTGCTACCAGCACCCAGAAGGTTTTCCAAATCCAGCCCGTATTGGGCTTTGCAATTTCGCCCGGAACGTAGGCGTGTTCGGTAGTAGCGTGAGCAGCCATTTTCTTTATTTTTTAAGCTTTGAATGGAAACTGCTGAATGCCTAAAAAAGACATTCAGCAGTCGGTTTATTTTTCAAAACTTCAATTACACCAAGTAGAAGAACGTAAATACAAACACCCACACGAGGTCAACGAAGTGCCAGTAGAGACCAATTTTCTCGACCATCTCGTAGTGCCCGCGCTTCTCAAACGTGCCGTTGGTGGTGGCAATGAAGCACCACACCAGCAGGCAAACGCCCGAAAACACGTGCGTGCCGTGGAAGCCGGTGATGAAGAAGAACAGGTCGGCGAACAGCGGCGGGCCGTACTGATTCACGGCCAGGTTAGCCCCGTGCATCACCGAGCCATCGGCCATGCGCAAGCCAGCCTCAGTGCCGCCGATGAAGTGACTCCACTCCCAAGCCTGCGAGCTCAGGAACATCGCGCCGAACAGGATGGTCCACAACAGCCATTTCTGTACGTCGCCTTTGTCCATACGGTGGCCAGCTTCTACGGCCAGTACCATCGTTACGGAGCTGAAGATGAGAATCATCGTCATCAACGCCACGAACGCCAGCGGCAAATCCATGCCATGCAAACCGGGGAAGGCGTTGAATACCTTCTCTGGAATGGGCCAGTGGGCGGTGCTGAAGAAGAACTTGTCGGCCGTGCCGGTAAATACGCCGTGCTTGTGGCGAATCATGCCGTAGGCCGTCAGGAAAGCTCCGAAGGTGAAAGCATCCGACAGCAGGAAGAACCACATCATCAGCTTGCCGTAGCTCGCTTTAAAGGGTTCGTTGCCCCCATCCCAGGTGCCGGTGCGCGGGGCATCGGCGTAGATGGTGGGGGTAGGCTCTAGAGTGGTCGAGTGGGCCATAGCAGGCGGCAAAATGGACAGAATTACCTTACGGCAACTCGCGGATTAGTGGTTCAAAAGTAGGAACAAATACAGGTACAACCAAAGGCCGCCTAGGAAGTGCCAGTAAAGCGTGGCGTTGCCAATCGAAAGCATTGCCCGCGAATGCACTTGATAATTAAGGCTTCGCTTGAGCACGACGGCCACGAAAATAAGCCCCGTAACCAAGTGAAAAGCGTGGACACCCATGAGCACGTATACGAACGAGCCGGACGGATTGGCGTCGGCCCCGCCAAAGAATGTGCGGCCCGCTACTAGGTCGCTCCACGAGTGCAGCTGCCCCAGCAGGAAGATAACCCCGAAAATCAGCGTCAGCAACAAGCCTAGCTGCGTGCGCTTTACCTCGTCGGCTTTGGCTGAGGCCTGGGCCCACTGCATAGTGGCACTGCTAAGGGCAATGGCAATGGTATTAAACAGCAAGCTCAGGGGCAGGTCAAACTCGCGCCAGTTGCCTTCGTCGCGCCGCACGATGTAGCCGCTCGTGAAGGCAGCGAACATCATGATAATACTGAAAATGAGCAAGATGAGCACCAGGCGCTTGGGGTGGGTGCCCGTGCCCTCTTGCTTGGTGGCCAACAGTTCGGTGGAATTCATAAAATGGATTTTTAGTTGCTCGCAGCTGGCCTTTAATAATTGCCTACCACGGTTATTTCAGCAACAAACTACTAGGCAATAAAACTCAAACTTTATCTAAAACCAACGCAATCTGCACTATCGGCAAATACAGAAACGAGGCAAACATGATGCTGAGCGCAGCCTTGCGGTCCTGAGTCCGCATAAGCTGCACGGTCATCAGCAGGAATAGCACGCCGCACACCAGCGCTACCCCAGCCGACACGCGGCCCGAAATACCCAGCACCAGCGGCAGCAGCGACACTGGAATAAGCAGCACCGTGTACGTCATTATCTGGAAGGCGGTGCGCAGGTCGCGCTCGCCCGGCGAGGGCAGCATCTTGAAGCCTGCCCGCTTGTAGTCTTCGTCGGCCACCCAGGCAATAGCCCAGAAGTGCGGAAACTGCCACATAAACTGAATGCCAAACAGCACCCAGGCGGCCTCACCCACGTAGCCCGTGGCCGCTACCCAGCCAATGAGCGGCGGCAGCCCGCCCGGAATGGCTCCTACGGCCACGCAAATCGGCGACACCGTTTTAAGCGGCGTGTAAATAAACCCGTATAGGATAAGCGACAGTAGAGACAGTGCGGCGGTGAGCGGATTGAAGTAGTACGCCAGCAGACCCAACCCTGCTACTCCCAGCACCACACAAAACACCCAGGCCTCGTTGGGAGAAATGCGCCCGGTAGGCAGCGGCCGGCCCTCAGTGCGCCGCATCAGTTTGTCGAGGTCTTTTTCGAAAACCTGATTGATGATATTGGCTGAGCCCGTTACAAGCAAACCGCCCAACATAACCAGCAGCGTGCGGCTCCAGCTTATTTCACGCGCTCCCAGCAGGTAGCCGATGGCGCTGGAAAACGCCACGGTAAACGAGAGCCGGAACTTCAGGAGTTGAAAATAGGCGCGGGCCTTGGTCATTCAGCTAGAAAGGATTCGTGCTTTAGCGCAGCTTGAATCCAGAGTGCAAAGTTACGCATGAGCCGGCCGTAGCGGTGCCTTTTGCAACGCACTTACCGCACGATGATAAGCTAACAAGGTCAGAAACTGCCCGCCAAACAGCAGCGTCGCCAGCGTAAGATGCACCGGCTGCACCACGGCGGGCAGCGCCAGGTAGCTCAGCGTGATGCCCACTACTACCTCGGCCCCCAGTACCGCCAGCACCGCTTGCACCAAGCGGCGCAAACGCCCGCCCAATGGCCACAGCTGATACGCCACGTAGCCATTCAGCAAAACCAGCAAAATGGAAAGCGAGCGATGCACCTTGAATACCGCGCCAAGTTGGTCGACCCAGGTGTCACGCCGCAGGTAGTCGGCGGCGGCCGAAATATGGTCTATTTGCTCGCGCACCTGTGTGCCGAGCACTATCTGCACGAACGTTGCCAGCAAAGCCAGCCACAGCAGCGTATACAGGCCATTAGTGCTCGCAGCGGGCGACGCAGTACTAGCCCAATCTTCCGTTGTGAGTGCCGTTGCGGCAGGCTGAGCCTGGGCGCGGTCGGCGGCATACAGCAACATAGCCACGATGAGCAGCGCCAAACCCATGTGAATAGTCACCATAATGGGTAGCAGATTAGTAGAGACCACCAGCGAACCCAGCCAGCCCTGCACGCCCGTCAAAAGCCACCCGCCTACTGCCAGCCAAAACACTGGGCGGTCGCGCCGCCAATAGGGTATGGCCACTACCGCTGTGATGAAAACGAAAATACCAATCAAGACGCCTACTAGCCGGTTGACATACTCAATCCAAGTTTTGGTAGCGTTGAAGTCCGTCTCAACATACTGGGTAGGATGCGCGAAAATCTCGCCTGCTACCTGCTTAAAGCCCATACTGGCCAGCGTGCGGGCTAGCTTCTGGTTTTTCTTGACGCGCTGCGCCAAATACACCTGCTTATAGTCAGCTGGCAGTTGGTTGATATTGGTTGGCGGCACCCATTGCCCAAAGCATTTGGGCCAGTCGGGGCAGCCCATGCCCGAGCCAGTCGCCCGCACAACGCCCCCAACCAAGATGAGCAGGTAGATACTTATCACCGTCAGCACGCTCCAAAAGCGGAAGCGGCGCACAAAACCAACTGGCTGCATACTCTCAGAAGCAAGCGAAACTCTCGCTTGGCGCTTAGTAAACAAAAAGAAACGGGCCGCCGTTGCGCGGCGGCCCGTTCAGGCAAAACTTATTCTACGATTAGTCTTCCAGCTCGCGCTCGTAGGGCATGTTGGAAGATGCCGTTTGCGAGTAAGGCACGTTCTGCGGAATGAAGTCCGTTTCTGCGCCTGGCTTGCTGTAGTCGTAAGGCCAGCGATACACGGCCGGAATCTCGCCGGGCCAGTTGCCATGGCCGGGCTCGATAGGCGTCGTCCACTCCAGCGTCGTCGAGTTCCACGGGTTTTGCGTAGCGCGGCGGCCACGGAAAATGCTGTAGAAGAAGTTGAAGATGAAGACGAACTGCGCGAAGAAAGCCAGAATAGCCGCTGCCGAGATAAACTTGTTGAGGTCAGCAAACTGGCTGAAGGCGTCGAAGCCAGTCCAGGCGTAGTAGCGACGGGGAAAACCAGCGATACCCACGTAGTGCATCGGCATGAACACGAGGTAAACCCCGATGAACGTCAACCAGAAGTGGATGTAGCCCAGCTTCTCGTCCATCATGCGGCCAAACATCTTGGGGAACCAGTGATACACACCAGCGAACAACCCGAAGAAAGCCGAGGAACCCATTACCAAATGGAAGTGAGCTACCACGAAGTACGTGTTGTGCATCTGGATATCAAGGGTAGCATTACCTAGGATGATACCCGTCAGACCACCCGAAACAAACAGCGATACGAAACCAATGGAGAACAGCATAGCGGCCGTGAACCGGATATTACCGCGCCACAGTGTAGCCAGCCAGTTGAACACCTTAACGCCCGAGGGCACCGCGATAATCAGCGTCAGGAACATGAATACCGAGCCGAGGAAGGGGTTCATGCCGGTTACGAACATGTGGTGAGCCCAAACCACGAACGACAGCAGCGAAATGCCAATCAGCGAGCCAATCATGGCGCGGTAGCCGAAGATGGGCTTACGGGCATTGGTAGCCAGAATTTCCGACACCATACCCATAGCAGGCATAATTACAATGTACACCTCGGGGTGACCCAGGAACCAGAACAAATGCTGGAACAATACCGGTGAACCACCTTGGTTGTGCAGCGCCTGCCCGGCAATGTAGATATCTGACAGGAAGAACGACGTGCCGAACGAGCGGTCAAACACCAGCAATAAGGCTGCCGATAGCAGAACTGGGAAAGACAGGATACCGAGGATAGCCGTGAGGAAGAACGCCCAGATGGTGAGCGGCAACTTGCTCATGCTCAAGCCACGGGTACGCAGGTTGATGACGGTGGTAACGTAGTTAACCCCACCGAGCAGCTGCGACACAATGAAGAACACCATCGACACCAGCCACATCGTCATCCCCATGCCCGAGCCCGGGATTGCCTGCGGCAGGGCCGACAGCGGGGGGTAGATAGTCCAGCCAGCAGCAGCCGGGCCCGTTTCGAGAAACAGCGAAGCAAACATGATGATGCTCGACAGGAAGAAGAACCAGTACGAGAGCATATTCATGAAGCCGGAAGCCATGTCACGGGCTCCTACTTGCAACGGAATCAAGAAGTTAGAGAAAGTGCCTGACAAGCCAGCCGTGAGCACGAAGAACACCATGATGGTGCCGTGCATGGTCACCAGCGACAGGTAGAACTCGGGATTCAGCTTTCCGCCTTCAATCCATTTGCCGAGTAGCGGTTGCAACCACTCCAGCGTGGCTTCGGGCCAGCCAAGTTGCAGGCGGAACAAGCTCGACAGCGTACCGCCCACGATGGCCCAGAAGATACCCGTGATTAGGAACTGACGGGCAATCATTTTGTGGTCCTGGCTGAACACGTACTTCCACAGCCAGTGCTGGTCGTGGTGGTCGTCGTGCCCGTGCAGGTGGTCGTCGTGCTCGGTATGTGGTACCGGGGCAGTGCCGATATCACCATGCGCAGAGGCCGAAGCGGGGATATTAGTAGCCATATAAAAAACTATTACCAGTAAAAAACAACTTACATCGAAGCCTGTGCCGAAAGTGGCATGGCTTGCGTCTCACCCGTTTCGCTGATGGCAGCTTCCTGCGCACCTTTTGTGCCGCCTTTGCCCAAGCCAGCTTTCTCGCTAGTCTGCTTATAAGAAGCCATCATATCAGCATTAGCCGAGTTAGGGCTCTGCTTGGCGTACCAGGCTTGATAGTCGTCTGGCTCGTCAACAACAACCGTAGCCTTCATTGCATAGTGGCTCTTACCGCAAATCTGGTTACAAGCCAACTCATACTTAAAGTTGGGATTACCCAAGTGAGCTCGCATCTCGTCAGTCGTCATGGTCGGCGTAAACCAGAAGCGGGTAGGCATACCCGGTACGGCGTACATCTGCACGCGGAAGTGCGGCATGTAAACGGCGTGCAATACGTCACGCGAGCGGATTTTAATCAATACCGGGTGGCCTTTCGGCACGTGAATCTCGGTGCTGGTGAAGTCGTCCAGCGCCGCTTTGTCGCTCAAATCAAAACCGAAGTCGTTGGAAGCATCAATCAGGCGATAGTTAACTACCCCCAGTTTCATGTCGCGGCCGGGGTAGCGCACCAGCCAGTTGAACTGCTTACCCATTACCTCTACTACAACAGCATCTTTAGGAGCCGGGCCGGTGATGCGCGTCCAAGCTTTCCAGCCCGCGAAAATCAGCGAAGCCATTACGATAGCCGGGATGATAGTCCAAACCACCTCGATGGTATTGTTGTGCGCGAAGAAGTAAGCACGGCGATTTTCTTTATGCTGATACTTATACGAGTAAACAAACAGCAAAACTTGTGTCAGTACAAAGGCAGCACCGATAACCGACATGGTAATCCAGAACATGCGCTCCATCACGTGGCCGTGAATAGAGGCGATAGGCGGATTCATCTTGTTAAAGTTCTCCGAGAACGACCAGAAAAAAGCCGCACCGCCTACTACCATGAACACCAGCATCAGCACTGCGTTAACGCGGTTGCTCATGCCAATTTCCCGCACGTAAGACCCGGAGAAGATGGACGTCAGAATCTGGAGCCGGAACAGCAGGCCGAACACGACCAACAACAAGACCAGTACCAGTAAAATAGTTAAAGCAGTCATTGTATAGAGCTTAGAGAGCAGAGCTTAGAGCTTAGAATTTGCTACCTGCCAAGTGGCAACGCGCTAAGTCCTAAGCTCAGTTTTCTCAGTGCTAATGATTAGGTCGTGTGGTGAACGCTTTCTTCAACGAAGGGGTGATTGACGGGTACTAGCGAGGCAGCGGCCAGACGGCGGGTAACCAAGATGAGGAAAGCCCCCAGCAAAATCAAGGCTACGCCGATTTCAATCAAGAACCCATTCTCGCCCTTCATAGTGCCCGGCATGAACATCAAATAGAAGTCCGACCAGTGGCCTATAAGTATAGCGATGCAAACGATTTTCAGCATAATCATCTGGCGCTTTGCGTCGCGCGTCATCAGAGCCAAAAAAGGGAAGACAAAGTTGATGAGTAGATTTCCGTAGAACATCCACGTGTAGCGACCATCGAAGCCACCCAGGCGCTGGTTGAAATAAACCGACTCCTCGGGCAGGTTGGCGTACCATATCAGCATGAACTGCGAAAACCATACGTAGGTCCAGAAGATACTGAAGCCAAACATGAGCTTACCTAGGTCGTGGAAGTGGTTCGAGTTCAGCATCCGCAGGTAGCCAGCTTGCTTGAGGAAAATGGCAATCAGGGTAGTAGCTGCGATGCCGGATACCCACCAGGAAGCGAACACGTACCAGCCGAACATGGTGCTAAACCAATGCACGTCTACCGACATTACCCAGTCCCAAGCCGACATGGAGGAAGTAACGGCGAAAAGCACTAGAAACAGCGCAGCTGCCACGATGCTTTTGTGGAAGTAGTAGGTACCGCCATTTTGGTCTTCCTGCAAAGACAGCTGGCGTAGTTTCCAGCTGAATACTGCCCAGATAACCAAGTAGCTTATCATGCGGATGAGATAGAAGGGGATGCTCAGGAAGCCGCCCTTGCCAGCTACAATCTTGTCGTAGTTTGCGCTGTTTTCATCCATGATGCCCGGTACCGTCCAGTGGAACAGGTCGTGGTTTACTAGGCTCAGGCCAAAAACTACTACCAACAGCACGCCGCCCGGCACCAGCCAAGCGCTAAGTGCTTCGTTGATACGCTTTACCACTACCGACCAGCCGGCGTAGGCTACGTATTGGATGGCCATAAATACCGTGCCTACTACCGAAATACCTATCAGGTATACGTTGCTATGCCAGAGGCTAACCAGCAGGCGTTTGAGCCACAGTGGGCTGCCGGCATGTTCGGCGTGGCCAGCTGCGGCCGCCGCGTGCGCAGCGCCTTCGTGGTGGCCAGCACCCCAGCCCATGAAAGCGGCCAGGAGACCAAGAGCCAGCACAACTACGCCGGCTACAATAATAGTTACGAACGTGCGCTGCAGCCCGGGATGCTCCTGTAGGTGCTCGGCTACAACGGGTTCGTGATGATGCGTCAGGGTTGCCATAGTCTATACGAAATTACATAGAGCCGTTACGGGCCTTGTCGCCCTGGCCGGGCGTTTCAGAGCCGGTATGAGCCTGGGCTTCGCCTTCGGCTTTCTGATTTGTTCCGTCGGTTTGTTGCGAAGCATTGCCCGACTCGGCGCTTGTAGTAGGCGCAGGCGCGTTTACCTTAACCAGTTTGGGCAAGTCAGCAGCGTCGTTATTGAGCTGCAATACGTGCACGTACATGGCAATTTTCCAGCGCTCCTCCGGGTTCACCTGCGAGCCGTGCGGCATCATACGGTTACGACCCCACTGGATGACGTGGTAGACATGCCCGTCGTTCATGGTTTTGTAAGCACCCGTCGAGTAGTTGGGCACCCCTTTGAACTTCTGCCCTACTGGGCCCTGGCCATCACCTTTCTCACCGTGGCAGTGCTGGCAATTGCGCGTGTACAGCACCTGGCCTTCCTCTAGGTTAGCCTTGGTGTAAGGGTAAGGGTTGGTAAGCGTCCGCTCAGCTATCCGCACGCTGTCCTTAGGGATATGCGTGTAGTAGTTGAGTTTGCCGCGCGGTACCGTACCGTTGGCCGGGGTGCGCTCGTTGATACCAAAAGGGTTAATGGTATTGAAGCTGGTCTGGCGCAGCGGCTCGTAAGGAATTGACTCGTACATCTCCGGCGCGTATTCTACGCCGGGGTCGTTGGGGTCTGTCGAGCAGGCTCCTAGGCCAGCGCTAAGCAGCAAGGCGGCCGCGTACAGCCCATGTTTAGTGGAGAGCGACATCATTAGAAGTTAGTCATTTCCTTTTGATTGACTTCGCTGGCGCCGTTTTCACGGAGCAATTGGGTCAATTGTGGCAGTTGCGAGCTATTGGCGTCCAGTTCAATCGCCATCACGAACTTGTCGTCGGTGGAGCGAACGTCTAGCACTGGCGTTTTGAAGCGCGGGTACAGCTTAGAAATCGTGTAGAAGGTGATTACCATGCCGTGGCAGGTAAAGAATACCGTCAACTCGAAGCTTACCGGAATGAAGGCCGGTAGCGCGATGTTAGGCTTACCGCCGATAATCATCGGCCAGTCGAAGCCCAGCATATAAATCTGCATCCACAGTGCGAACGACAAGCCGCACAGGCCATAGAAGAAGGCGGCAATCGGCAGGCGCGAGCGCTCAATGCCTAGTGCGTCGTCGATACCGTGAACCGGGTAGGGCGAGAAAACTTCGTAAATCTTAACCCCGGCCGCACGCACGTTATCGATAGCGTGCAACAGAACGTCTTCGTCTTCAAAAATGCCCAGCGCAAAGCGCTTGGTAGAGCTATGGGTGGCTGGAGCGGCAGCGACCGGAGCAGCAGTGATAGCAGGACTAGTCATTTTGCTTGTCGTAATTAACAGGTGCCGAAGCCGGAACGCCGGGCGTAGAGTAGGGATTAGGCGAAGCGTGGCGGCGAGCCGACTGCGAACCATTGTTAGGACCGCCGTAAGTCGGGCCGTTGTCTACGCCGTATTTCAGGACGGACTTCACTTCGGCCATGTTAATAACCGGGAAGAACTTGGCGAACAGCAGGAACAGCGTGAAGAACAGGCCAATAGTACCTACGTACACGCCAACGTCGATGATAGTCGGCGAGAACATCGCCCACGACGAAGGCAGGTAATCGCGGTGCAGCGACGACACAATAATTACGAAGCGCTCGAACCACATCCCAATGTTCACAATGATAGACAAGATGAAGGTCATCGTGATGCTGTAGCGAATGCGGCGGAACCACACCATTTGAGGCGAAATCACGTTGCAGGTCATCATGCTAGCATAAGCCCACCAGTAGGGGCCGGTAGCACGATTGATAAAGCAGTACTGCTCATATTCAACTTGCGAGTACCAAGCAATGAAGAACTCCGTGATGTAAGCGACACCCACGATAGAGCCCGTTACCATCATGATTTTATTCATCAGTGCGATGTGTTCCAGCGTAATGTAGTCTTCAAGGCGGAACACGATGCGGGTAATGAGCATCAGCGTCAATACCATTGCGAAGCCCGAGAAGATAGCGCCCGCTACGAAATAGGGCGGGAAGATGGTCGTGTGCCATCCCGGTACCACCGAAGTTGCAAAGTCCATCGATACGATGGTGTGTACCGAGAGTACCAAGGGCGTCGAAACGCCGGCCAGAATCAGCGATACCGTTTCGTAGCGCGACCAGTGCTTGGCCGAGCCTTTCCAGCCCATGCTCAGCAGCGAGTAGCTCACTTTGGCAATCTTGCCCTTAGCGCGGTCACGGATGGTGGCGAAGTCGGGTACCAGGCCCGTGTACCAGAAAACTAGCGATACCGTGAAGTAAGTCGAGATGGCGAACACGTCCCACAGCAGCGGCGAGTTGAAGTTAGCCCACAACGAACCCAGCGTGTTTTGCAGCGGGAACACGTAGAACGCCAACCAGGGACGCCCCATGTGCAGTACCGGGAACATCGCCGCGCAGATTACGGCGAAGATGGTCATTGCCTCTGCCGCACGGTTGATGGAAGTCCGCCACTTCTGACGGAACAGCAGCAGTACCGCCGAAATCAGCGTACCTGCGTGGCCGATACCTACCCACCATACGAAGTTGGTAATGTCCCAGGCCCAGCCGATGGTTTTGTTGAGGCCCCACTCGCCGATGCCGTACCATAAGGTGCGGTATACAGAGTAAAAGAAAACCCCGAGCAGAACCAAGGCTACCGACAGGGCACCCATCCACCGCACATTGGGGGCAGCTTCTACTTGGTAGCAGATATCCTGCGTGACGTCGTGGTACGTCTTACCACTCGTTACGAGTGGCTCGCGTACTGGTGATATGTGCTGCATAGAAATGAATATTAGAAACTAAACTTTTATTTACCGAACAGCTTGACCTAGGCGTTTTCCTTTTTCCCTTTTACTTCGGGTTCGGGGTAGAACTCCGAAGTTGAGTTACGGATTTTAGTCAGGTAAGTAATGTTGGGCTGCGCGTTGATGGAATCCAGCACGTGGAAGGCACGCTCACCATCCTCCCGCTTCAGCAGTTGGCTGATACGGCTGCTCGGGTCACGCATGTCACCAAACAGGATGGCCTCTGTGGGGCACGACTGCGCGCAAGCAGCGACTACTTCGCCGTCTTTCGGACGGCGCTTCTGCTTTTTGGCCTCCAGCTTGCCCAGTTGAATACGCTGTACGCAGAACGAGCATTTTTCCATCACACCGCGGGCTCGCACCGTTACGTCGGGGTTCAGCACCATACGGCCTAGGTCGGTGAACATGTGGCCGTTTACGTCCTGGAATTTCTCGTTCGAGTAGTACGAGAACCAGTTGAAGCGGCGCACTTTATACGGGCAGTTATTGGCGCAGTAGCGCGTACCTACGCAACGGTTGTAGGTCATCTGGTTCAGACCTTCCGAGCTGTGCGTGGTAGCCAGTACCGGGCACACTGTTTCGCAGGGAGCGTGGTTGCAATGCTGGCACAGCATAGGCTGGAACACTACCTGTGGGTTGTCCGAAGGGTCTTCCATTTTGGCGTAGGTAGCCAGCTTGCCATCCTTTTCGAAGCCACCTTCTTCGTGCGCATCCGAGCTGTAGTAGCGGTCGATACGCATCCAGTGCATTTCGCGGCGGTTGATAACCTGCTGCTTACCTACTACGGCAATGTTGTTTTCCGTCTGGCACCCAATCACGCACGAGCCGCAGCCGATGCACGAGTTGAGGTCGATGGCCATGCCCCAGTGGTGGTCGTTGTACTGATAGTCCTGCCAGAGTGATACGCGGCTGGGTTTTTCGAGGCCTTCGGGCGTAGCAATCTTTTCGTACTCCGTTACCTCCTTGGGGTTTTCGCGGTACTGGGCCAGGCTTGCTTCCTGCACTACCTCACGGCGGTCCATGATGGTGTGGTGCGTCTGCGTCTGCGCGATGGGGCTGTTGGCACCCGTGGCCTTTAGGGTAACGTTGGTAACGTACACCACGCCATCGCGACCGGTTTGCGCCAGCGGATAGGCGTTCTCACCTACTTTGTTACCTACGTTACCAGCCATCAGGCGGCCGTAGCCGAGCGCGATGGCTACCGTGCCTTCGGCTTGGCCGGGCTGAATCAGCACAGGCAGGTCGAGCGGCTTAGCAAGGCCGGGGGCACTTACGCTTACCACATCGTTCTGCTCCCACTTATTAGCTACTGCCATGCTACGGGGAACAGCCACGTAGTTACCCCAGGTAGCTTTCGAAACCGGGTCGGGTAATTCCTGCAAGAAGGGGTTGTTAGCCTCTACGCCACCTTCGCCAATACCTACTTTCTCGTACAGCACAGCTTCTACCGAGCCAGCGGGAGCGGCCGGCGCGTTGCGCAGGCGGCTAGCTGCCTCAGCTACCCCAATAGCGGGGGCCGAGAAGGCGGGAGCCGGAGCCAATGCGGTGCCAGTAGCTACCCCATCATGCACAGCCTTGTCCCAAGCAGCAGCGAAACCACCGCTACCCAGCACGTTTTGCCAGCCGGCACGCATAAAGTTGTAGTAATTCTCATTGGAGCCGGCCCAACGCAGGAAGCTTTCCTGGCCCTGACGGGTTTTGAAGAGCGGCGTGATGGCCGGCTGTCCCAGGCTCAGCGAGCCGCGCTTGGGCTCGTAGTCGTTCCACGACTCCAGCCAGTGGCTGTCGGGAGCCTGATACTGGCAAAGCGAACCGGTTTCGTCGAGGCGGTCGTTAAGCGATACGCTAAGCGCAGCCTTGGCGATACCCGCTTTGATTTGCTCGCCTTTGGGATGGTTATAAACCGGGTTAGCGTTGTAGAAGAACACCGCGCTTACGGCACCGCTGTTCAGGTCGCTCACAAACTGCGCCATGCGGGCGTCGTCGCCCTGCCGCACATAAGACGGGTTGGTCAGGTCGAGCGTGGTGCCTACGTTGCCGAGGCTCTGGTTAATAGCAGCTACCAGCGCTTGTACGGCGGGGTCGTTCGAGCCTGATACCACCAGCGAGTTGCCCCGGTTAGCTTGAAGCTCTTTTACCGCGATGTCAAGCTGCGTTTTGAGGTCCTGCTTGGCGTTCTTGTTTGCGGGCAGCGACGGAGCGGCACCACCGCCAGCAATGGCGTTGTGCAGGTACAGCGCGGCCAAGCCCATTTGCGAAGGCTTCAGCGGCACGCGCACATCGGCGTTGGAGCCGGTGAGCGAGAGAGCCGTCTCAAACTGGAAGTGGCGCGACATGGTGCGCTTGTCGCTACTCACCTTGCGGTTGGTGATGTACTGACGCGAGTACTCCACCGGCGAAATCCAGGTACCCAGGAAGTCGGCCCCGAGGCTCACGATAACGTTGGCACGGCCAAAGTCGTAAGCCGGCAGCTTGCCACCATTGGCTTGCAGCAGGCCCGAAGCCGAGTTCACATCGTACATGATGTGCTCGACGTTGCGGTAGCGGCCCGCGAAAGCGGCGATAGCGCGCTTAGTGCCGGGGCTGATGATTGTCGGTGAAACGATGGCGATTTTGCCGGTGTTGGCCGCCAACGCAGCGCGCACGGCGTTATCAACCTTGTCAAAATCAGCTTCTTTGCCCTTCGCCATGAAGTGCTGCAAGCGCGCACCATCGTAAAGGCTCAGCACGGCCGCCTGGGCGCGGGCCGACAAGCCGCCGCGCGTAATGGGCGACTCGGGGTTGCCTTCCAGCTTAATCGGACGACCGTCGCGGTTCTTTACCAGCACGGCGTTGTAGTCCGAGCCCGTGAAGTAGGTAGAAGCGTAGAAGTTGGAGATAGTCGGGTCGACTTCCTCCGGCTTGTTGAGATAAGGAATTGCTTTGCGCACCGGAGCTTCGCACGACGCCAGGGTAGCCGCAGCTACGCTAAAGCCCATGAGCTTCAGAAAGTCGCGGCGCGGGGCTACGGTAGCGTCGTCGGCTTCGCCGCTACGGCCTTCCTTCACCGGCAGAAAGTCGGGGAACTCGGCGAAAGCGTTTTTGGCAAACTCCGGCGAATTATCCAGTTCTTCAATTCCCTTCCAGTATTTCATTTTTGGGGGACTTAGAGGCGCAGACCTGGCTTCTTACGCCAAGTAACCCGCACCCAGAAGTAATATAAGATAGGCTAAAAATATTTCAGGCAGGGGGCAAGCAATAGTAGAGGCCCGAAAACCGAGGTGGCTTATCGAACCTCTACTTCTTTTACTTACCTAGTAGTGGCACTTCGAGCACTCGGTTCCGCCGTTCGACGATACCGTGAAGGGCACCGCGTTATTGGCTTTGTCGTGCAGCTTCACGAGGTTGTCGTAGTAGGCGTTGCCCTTCGTGTTGAGCGGCGTCTCGCGGTGGCAATTGATGCACCAGCCCATGGTGAGGGCCGAGTACTGGTACACCACTTCCATGTTCTGGATGGGGCCGTGGCAGGTCTGGCACTGAATGCCACCTACCTGCGTGTGCTGCGAGTGGTTGAAGTAAGCCAGGTCGGGCAGGTTATGCACGCGCACCCACTGAATGGGCTGCTTGCGCTCGATGGCCCGGTAGATTTTCTTGATTTCCGGTGATTCCGTCTTAATCTGCGAGTGGCAGTTCATACAGATGTTCGGCGACGGAATGTTAGCCGATTTGCCTTTGTACACCGAGGTGTGGCAGTAGGCGCAGTTGATTTGATTTTCGCCGGCGTGCAGCTTGTGCGAGAAGGCGATGGGCTGCGTGGGCTGGTAGCCCTGGGTCAGGCCCACGGCCATTACGCTTTGCACCCCGGCGTATAGCAGGGCCAGCGCCACCACTACCCCTACGATGCCACGCAGGGCCGACGAGCGGTACAGGCTGGTCCAGTCGAAGCGTTGGTTCAATACTTCAATATCGCGGCCGTCGAGGTCTTTGCGACCACCCAGCACGTCCTTCATCAGGTTGGCGATGATGGCCAGCGTAACTACCAGCACAATCAGCACTACCACGAGGACGATGAGGAGCACGTCTACGTATTTGCCAGCACCTGCTTCAGCAGCATCACCGCTTCCACCAGCAGGTTCTTTGCCATCAACAGCAGGTTGTTTTCCTGCAGTTGGGCCTGCGCTTTCCTGCGAACCAACCCAGGCCATGATGCTGGTAATCTCCTTGTCCGACAGGCCGAACGAAGGCATCTGCTGCTTGCCGTACTCGTTGAACAACTTTACCGCGTACTCATCGCCACTGGCAATTACTTTGGCAGAGTTTTTGACCCACGGAATTAGCCAGCTAATGTTGCGACGCTTGGTAATCCCCGCCAGCGCCGGACCAACTACCTTTTCGTTGACAGCGTGGCACTGGGCACAGTTGGCTTTGAACAGGGCATCGCCAGCCTGAATGGCCGCCGCATCGCCGCCACCAGTGGCGGGCGCAGCGCCGGCAGTGGCATCGGGAGCGGTTACGCCTTGTTGGCTCGGCGTAGCTTGTGAGGTGGCATTCTGCGCGTCAGCGGTGCCCGCCAACGTCAGAAATAGTGCTAGCACCCAATATTTAGTGCGTGATAGAAAGCTATTCATCTTCAAACGAACCAGTAAAACGGAGGACGAGCGGACCCGTTCCGGGGCACAAATGTAGGCTAGGAATCGCGGGCGGCAAAGGTGGAAGGGGCATTTCAGGGCATGGTCGGCTTATTTAGAAAAGCCCTAAATAAGTTAAAGCCGGCCTTATTTTTAAGCAGCGCTTCCAGATTTATACTAAAGGTATTGGTCAATAGGGGCATCGCCAATGCACGAGCTTACTTTTAGAACATGCCTTTTTCATCAACCTAAAAGGGCTTACTATAATGCTATACCACATTGCGCAAGTGCAGGTGAAGCAAAGTAGTTACCACTGGCTATTTTAGGCGGTGCTTGGTAATCTACCGCTAAATCAGTACCTTTGCACCCCAATTCATTTTTTCATTCATAAAATCAACCCCGTCAATGGACGTAAGAAATTACGAGACGGTCTTCATCCTCACCCCCGTGCTGAACGAGGGCCAGGTGCAAGAGACGGTCGAGAAGTTCTCGCAGGTGCTTAAGGAAAATGGCGCCGACCTCATTTCTACTGAAGCCTGGGGCTTGCGCAAGCTGGCTTACCCGATTCAAAAGAAATCCACTGGTTACTACTTCACGCTGACCTACAACCACAGCGGCGAAGGCAACATCGTAGACGTACTCGAGCTGGCTTTCCGCCGCGACGAGCGCGTTATCCGCTTTCTGACCACGGTGCTCGACAAGCACTCGGTGACCTACAACGAGCGCCGCCGCAATGGTGAGATGAACCAGCCCAAGCCCCAGCCGGCCGAAGCTGCCGCTCAGTAACCCTCTAAGCAAGCAATACGATGGCTACGCAAAACAACCGCAACAACCGCGACAACGGCAACAAGCCCGTTGACACGCGCAACAAGTACTGCCGCTTTAAGAAAAACGGCATCAAGTACGTGGACTACAAAGACCCGAACTTCCTGCTGAAGTTTGTGAACGAGCAGGGCCGCTTGCTGCCCCGCCGCATCACCGGCACCAGCCTGAAATTCCAGCGCAAAGTGGCCCAGGCCGTGGCGAAAGCCCGCCACTTGGCCCTGATGCCCTACGTAACTGACGCCCTGAAATAAGCTTTATAGAGATGGAAATCATTCTGAAAGACGACGTTAAGGGTCTGGGCTACAAGAACGACCTCGTAACGGTGAAGTCGGGCTACGGCCGCAACTACCTGTTGCCCCAGGGCCTGGCCATGCTGGCCGACAAATCGGCGAAGAAAATCGTAGCCGAAAACGTGCGCCAAGCTGCTCACAAAGCTGAGAAAGTGAAAGCTGATGCCCAGGCAGTAGCTGACCAAATCGGCGACCAGGTATTCGAGCTGCCCGCCAAGGTAGGCGAAACCGGCAAAATTTTCGGCCGCGTAACGACCCTGCAACTGGCCGACGCCCTGAAAGCCAAAGGCATCGACGTAGACCGCAAGCGCCTGAGCTTCGACCAGGAGCCCGGCACCGCTGGCGACTACACCGCTACCCTGAACCTGCACAAGGAAGTGAAGCACGCGGTTAATTTCCGCGTGGTAGCTGCTTAGTTTTTGAGCTGTTAGCTATTAGCCGTTGGCTGCTAGCTCTTCTCCATAAGAAAGCCCTGATGAGTGGCCCTGCTATTGGCAAGGTCGTTTCATCAGGGCTTTTTCTTTGTTTAGCAAGCACTTAATAGGAGCAAAAAGCCAACAGCCAGCCGCTACAAGCTAACAGCCACCTAACGCCTACCTTTGTAGCTCATGTTTCGGACTGAATTAACTATTGCGCCGCAGGAGCGGCTACTACCGCGCACGGCGCGGGTGCTGACGGTGGGCTCGTGTTTTGCCGACAGCATCGGCGAGCGGCTGCGCCTCAACAAGGTAAACGCGCTGGTCAATCCTTTTGGCACGGTGTTTCAGCCGCTGGCGCTGGCGCAGCTGCTGCGCGCGGCGGCGGGTGAAGAGCAGGACTGGCAGCAGCACGTAGTAGAAGCCCGCGGCCGCTGGCAGAGCTACGACTTCCACAGCACTGTCGGGGCCGAGTCGCCGGTTGAGCTGCTGCAAACCATCCAGGAAAAGGTGCGGCAGGTCGGCGAGTTTATCCGCACGGCCGACGCGGTGGTGCTAACTCTGGGCACCGCCTGGGCCTACCGCCTGCGCGAGACTGGTGAGCTAGTGAGCAACCTGCACAAGCTGCCCGCTGGCCTCTTTGAAAAAGAGCTACTCACCGCCGACGAGATAGTAAATGGCTTGGCGGAGGTTCATGCCCTGCTACGGCGGCTTAATCCCAATATTCGCATCGTACTCACGGTGAGCCCCGTGCGGCACATTAAAGACACGCTGCCGCTAAATGCGGTGAGCAAGTCGGTGCTGCGCGTGGCCTGCCACTATTTGAGCGAGTTGCTGCCCAACGTCAGCTATTTCCCGGCCTACGAGCTGCTGACCGACGACCTGCGCGACTACCGCTTCTACGCGGCCGATATGCTGCACCCGTCAGAAGTAGCCGAGGATTACATCTGGGAGCGGTTTGCGCGGGCCTACTTCGACACTGATTTTGGGCGCTTCCGCAAGGAGTGGGCGGCCGTGCGGCAATCGCTGGGCCACCGGCCGCTGCACATCGGCGCGCCCGAGCACCGCACCTTCCTCGACCAGACCCACGAGCGGTTGGAGCGCCTCACCAGTCAAGGGGTGGACGTGCGCCAAGAGCTGCGCGACGTGCAACGCCAGCTCGCGGCTTTGCCTCCGCCCCGCCCGGCGCGAGTAGTTGAAGAGCTGGAAGACGATGGCGAGGAGCGCATTGATATCGGCGATGGCACGCCTACGATGGCCGCCACCGGAACCAGCGAGCAGCCCGACCGCCGCAACGACCGTACTACCCGCCGCGATGGCCGCGACAACCGCCGCAGCGACCGCAATAACCGCGACCGACGCGATAACCGCCCTGTCCCTACCGCGCTGCCAGCTGCGGAGGAGTTGGTGCTACCGACCGAAGAAGTAGCCGAAGAATCGGTAGTCGCCTCGGCGGAGGCGCTACTCGTTAGCCCCGAGGCGGAGCTTTTGCTACCCACCCTAGAGGGAACTGAGGCCTACCCGGCCAAAAAGAAAAAGCGGCGCTCGCGCGGCGGTGCCAAGCGCACGGCCCGTAAAAACGCCGCCCGCCTGGCGGGTGAGCAGGGCAGCGTAGCGGCCCCGGAAGGCGAGGACGACACCGACGAACTGGAAACAGCTACCGAATCGGTAGATGCGTCGATTCCCGACGCCGTTTTCTCGGAGCCATTCTCCCTGGCCGAGTTGCCAGCAGCGGATACTGCAAGCCCAGAAACTACTGATTTTGAAGTAGCCGCCGACCAGCCCGAAATTGATGCGACCGAGCCGCCAGCAGATGCTGAGCCAGCAGCTACGGAGCAGCCCGCTACGGTGCGGCGGCGTGGCACCGGGCCCACGCCTAAAAAGTCGAAGGTGATAACCAAGTCGGGCCTGGTGAAGCGCGGGCAGCGCGGTAGCCTATACCGCACGCCCACCCCGGCCCCGGAAGAAACTGGCACGCCTACGCTGGGAGCGGCCCCGATTATTTCGTCGCCCATCATCCCGGAAGTGCTACTGGAACGCCCGGCAAACAACCTGGCCAGCTCTCCAGAGCCTGCGGCCGAGCCCGATTTGGCTGCTACCGTGCTGGGCCTGTACGCTACCAAGCCCAAGGCCTCGGTAGCCACGACCCAGCCCAAGCGGGGCCGCCCCAAAGCGGCTACTACCAATCCGCCTCCGACTGATACCGCACCGACAACGACCGTTGCGCCCGACGCTAGCGCGCCAGCTCCCGCAGCAGTTGCCTCATCCGACGCCGCCACGCCTGTAGCTTCGGAGGTCGTGCCAGTTGAAGCTGTAGCTCCGGCAGCCACAGCAGAGCCAGCAACCACAGAAGCAGCCCCTGTACCAACGGAAGCAGCGCCAGCCAAAGCAGCGGCTAAAGCTAAAAAGCCGGCCGCCCGCCCGGCCAAAGCCAAAGCAGCCAAGCCAACCGCCGCGAAGAAACCAGCCGCCAAGCCCGCCGCGGCTAAAAAAACGACTGCTACCACTACTGCCCGCCGGGGCCGCCCGCCGGGCAAAAAAGCCGCCCCGGATGCGCCCGACGCCCCGGCCGCGTAGCCTTTCTCAAAACCCAGCCCCAACCGGCTGGGTTTTGTTTTACCCAGCGCGCTCTCACTTATGTCTGCCTTCTCCCCTACCCCGCCGGCCAACCGCCTGGCCCGCGAAACCAGCCCCTACCTGCTGCAACACGCCCACAACCCCGTGGACTGGTACCCCTGGGGCCCCGAGGCCCTGGCTCGGGCCCAGGCCGAGCAGAAGCCCATCATCGTGAGTATTGGCTACGCGGCCTGCCACTGGTGCCACGTGATGGAGCGCGAGTCGTTTGAGAATGAGCAGGTAGCGCGGGTGATGAACGAGTATTTCGTTTGCATCAAAGTTGACCGCGAGGAGCGGCCCGACATCGACCAGATTTATCTAGACGCCGTGCAGGCAATGGGCATTCGGGGCGGCTGGCCGCTCAACGTGATGCTGACGCCCAAGGCCAAGCCTTTTTATGGCGGCACCTATTTCGCGCCCGGCAACTGGGTCAAGCTGCTCGAAAACATCGCCCAAGCCTACGCTGGCGAGCACCGCGCCGAGCTGGAAAACTCGGCCGAGCGCTTCACCCAGGCGCTGCAAGGCAGCGCGCTGGCCAAGCACAGCGCGGCCGATAGCGCGCCGGCCGCCGACGTGAGCGACGATGAATTCCGGCTGCTGGCTTACAACCTGATGCAGCGCTTTGACCGCGAGCGTGGGGGCACCAGCCACGCCCCCAAATTTCCGATGCCCGGCATCTGGCGATTTTTGCTGCGTGCCTACCACGTCTCCGATAGCCCGGCTCTCCTAAACCAACTCACCCTCACGCTGCGCGAAATGGCCTGGGGCGGCCTCTACGACCAAGTGGGCGGCGGCTGGGCGCGCTACTCGGTCGATGCCGAGTGGCTGGTGCCGCATTTCGAAAAAATGCTGTACGACAACGGCCAGCTGCTCAGCCTCTACAGCGAGGCGTACCAAGTAACGCGTGACCCGCTGTACCGCGAAGTAGTGCTGCAAACCGTGGCTTGGGTGCGCCGCGAGCTCACCAACCCCGAGGGCGGCTTCTATTCGTCGCTTGATGCGGACAGCGAGGGCGTGGAAGGCAAATTCTACGTCTGGACACGCGAGGAATTGCAACAGGTGCTGGGCGACGAGGAGCCGCTGGCGGCGGCCTACTACCACTGCACCGGCGTGGGCAACTGGGAGCACGGTACCAATATCCTGCACCGCCGCCTGTCCGACGTTGACTTTGCCAGCGCGCACGACCTCGACCCACCCGTGCTGGCCCAGTTGGTGCACGGCTGGCAAAAAAAGCTGCTGGCCGCCCGCGCCCACCGCGTGCGCCCGGCGCTCGACGACAAAGTACTAACCGGCTGGAACGCTCTCATGCTGAGCGGTCTGGTAGCCGCCTACCGCGCCTTCGGCGAAGCCGAGCTTTTGGAGTTGGCGCTCCGCAACGCCAAATTTTTAAAGCAAAACTTACGCGACGGGCCACGCCTCTATCGCACCTGGAAAAACGGCCGCGCCACCATCAGCGGCTTTCTGGAAGATTACGCGCTAGTCATCGAAGCCTACATCAGCCTCTACGAAGCCACTTTCACCGAAAGTTGGCTGCGCGAGGCCGAAAAACTGATGGAGTACGTAATTAGCAATTTCTTCGACCCCGCCGAGCAGCAATTTTTCTATACCGATGCCAGCGCCGAGCCGCTCATCGCCCGCAAAAAAGAGCTGTTCGACAACGTGATTCCGGCCTCCAACTCGGTGATGGCGCACAACCTGCTGCGCCTGGGCCGCCACCTCGAAAACGAACAATACCAGGCCCTAGCTACTGCCATGCTAAGCCAGGTGCGAAGCCTGGTAGTGAAAGAGCCGCAGCACCTGGCCAATTGGGCCAGCCTCTACGTAGCGCTGCTGCGCCCAGGGGCCGAGGTGGCCATCAGTGGCCCGCAGGCCGAGCAGCTGCGGCGCGAGCTCAGCCAGCATTTTCTACCCAACGATATTCTGGCCGGCGCGCTGCAAACCAGTAGCTTGCCCCTGCTGGAAGGCCGCGCTGCCACGACCGAAACGACCATCTATGTATGCCGCAACCGGGCCTGCCAGCTGCCGGTGCATTCGGTACCTGAGGCGCTCGCCCAACTGGCGCTGGCACCAGCACCGGGCTAGCTGGGCAGCCTACAGTGGCAGCACGGCTACTACCACAAAGCCCGTGGGGCCGGTTTCGTAGCGCACCGTGCCGCCCACGGCCTGGGCGCGGGCCTGCATATTGCGCAGGCCGTGGCCGCCGGGGCGCGGGGGGCCGTCGGGGCCCCGGCCATTGTCGGCCACGGTGAGGGTGAGGGCGGCGGGGGTAGCCGCTAGCGTCACGGTGAGGTGGGTGGCCTGGGCGTGCTTCACAGCGTTGTGCAGGGCCTCTTTATAAATGAGATACAGGTGGTGCAGCACCTCGGCCGGCAGCGGCGTGGCAGCCGGGGCGGTGGGTACCGCGAAGGCTATCTCGAGGGCAGCAGGTAGCGCCTGGGCAGCGTGGTCGCGCAAGCGCGTTATCAGTTGAGGCAGAGTATGCACCTCATCGTGCAGGTTCAATACCACGTCGCTCATCTGCTGCACGGCGTGGCGGGCGGTGCTGGCCAGCGTATCGAGGCGGGCGTGCAGGGGAGCCGCGGCGGGCACCAGCTCGCGCAGCACGCTGCTTTGCAAGCTCACTTGGGTAAGCAGGTTGCCGACATCGTCGTGCAGGTCGGCGGCTAGGCGCTGGCGCAGGGTGGCGGCGGCCTGCGCCTGCTGGGCACGCTGGCGGCGCCGGTACTGCCAAAAGCTGCCGCCCGCCAGCACCAGTAGTAACGTGGCCGCGCCGGCCGCGCCCGCCAGTTGCTGGCGGCTGCGCAGGCGCGTCAACTCTTCGGCCTGGGCGGCGAGGCGGGCCTGCTCTTGTGCCAGCTCTAGCTGCACCTGGGTGCGCGAGCGCGTGGCGCGAGCCTGTACGGCGGCCAGGCGGCGGCGGGTGTCTTCGCCGCCCAGGCTATCGGCATAAACGCTGGCCAGCACCTGATACTGGTAAGCCGCGCGCGAGCGGCCCAGCTGGTCGCTGGCCTGGGCCAGCAACTGGGCCGCATCGCGGGCAAGGGGGCGCAGGTGCCGGGGCCGGGCGGCGGCTAGGCTCAGCGCGGCGTAGCGGTGGGCGCTGTCGGGGCGGGTGGGCAGCCAGGCGCGGGCCAGCAGCAGGGCCGCCTGCGCCACCTGCTCGGGGGTGCCGGTGGCCTGGGCGCGGCGCAGCAGCTTGGTGGCAGCCGTGCGGGCGGCCGGGTAGTCGCCCAGCCGCTCGGTCATTTCGGCTACGCTGAGCTGTGTGGGCAGCAGCCCTTCGGCATTGTACACCACGGCGTAGCTGGCCTCGGCCTGCTGGTAGTAGCGGCGGGCCTGCCGCCAGTGCCGCTGCTGGCGGCTCAGGTCAGCCAGCACGCTGTAGAGGTACCCTACCGAGATGAGGTCGTGCGCGGCCGTAGCCAGGGGGCGGGCCTCGGCCACGTAGGCGCGGGCGGCGGCGGCCTCGCCCAGCGCCAGCTCGATGCGGGCAGCCAGCACCAGCTGAAACAGCAGCACCCGCGGGCTGCGCATGGTGCGGGCCAGCGCCAGCCCGTCGAGGCTGGGGCCAAGGGCAGCGGCCAGGTCACCCTGCTCCAGATAAATGCGAGCCAGATTGTAATGCAGGCGCGTGAGCGTGAAGCGGTTGCCCAAGCGCGTGCCCAGCGCCAGCGCCTGCCGCGTGTAGCGCAGGGCCGAGTCGTAGTTGTTGTGCGAGCGGTGGTAGTACCCCAGGTTAAACTGCGCCTCCAGCAGCCCCCGCTCGAAGTGCAGGCGCCGGGCCAGCGCCAGGGCCTGCCGCGCCGCGGCGAGCGACTGCGCGGCCTCGTTGGTGCGCAACACAAACGCCAGGGTATTGAGGCGCACCACGCGCAGCGTATCGGGCCGCTGGTCACGGTCCAGCAGGTGGCCGAGGCTGTCGCGCACCGCGCGCAGCCGCGCCAGCGGCACGGGCGGCCCCTGCGCCCGCGCGGTCCAGCCACTCACCAGCATCAGCAGGCAGCCCCATAGCAACGGGCGCAAAAAAACAGGCAGCGGCAGACAGAACATAACTCGCCGCAACAATACCACTAAAAAGTTTAGCTGAACGGGCATGCCTTGGCCGCGCTCCAGCAGCTACCGTATTGCGCCGCAGCAAGTAGCTGGTCCCGCCCCTACTGGCCCCACACGCAAACGCCTGCCCTGGTCAATAGACCGAGGCAGGCGTTTGAGTGTTTTCAACTCAGAAAGACGGATAGGTTTGCTTTGCATAGCCCAATCCAGCGCAGGCACTGCTACGCTGGCTTCAGGCCGCCGGCCCCAATGCAAGAGGCCAGAAAATAGAGATTATGGAATGCTTCGTGAGAAAAGAATGAACGCGCCTCACGTACATACAAAGTACGGTGCTGGCGCTACGCGGCGGTATGACACAAAAGGGCTATATGGCTAGCTAGCCCCGACCCTCTACCCACCGCCTACTCCTTAGCCGCGCCGCTTGAGGGCCAGCGCCAGCAGCTCACCTTTCGAGTTGATTTCCAGCTTGCGATACACCGCCCGGATGTGGTTTTTCACGGTATCGACGCTGAGGCCGTAGCGCGCGGCCACCAGCTTGTAGCTCAGGCCCTCTTCCAGCGCCGTCACTATTTCCTGCTCGCGGGGCGTGAGGCGGCGGGTGGGCTCGGCGGCCACCACCACCGGCGGCTGCCGCTGAAACGCCTGAATGACGTGCCGCGCCACCTGCGGGCTCATGGGCGAGCCGCCGGCCGCCACCTCCAGCAAATTTTCCTTGAGCTGCGGCAGCGGCGTGGTCTTTACCAGGTAGCCCACCGCACCGGCGCAAATGGCCTCGAACACCCGCGCCGCGTCGGCGTACACGCTCAGCATCAGCACCTGAGCTCTGGGCAGCACTGCCTTGATGAGGGGCAGCCCCTCGATGCCCGAGCGGCCGGGCAGGCCAATGTCGCTCAGCACCAGCACCGGCCCGCTTAGCCCCGGCGGCAGCCGGTGCAGAAAGTCCTCGACCGAGTCAGCCACCAGCACGCAGGCAAACTCGGGCTGGGAGCAGAGGTACTCCGATAGCGCCTCCCGGATGGCCGGCTGGTCTTCGATGAGGGCAAGGGGCAGGGGCGGTTGCATCGGGCAAAGGTACCGGCGCGGGTGCCCGGCGGGGCCGCCCGCCAAAACCGCTCTGCACCAACGTACTACCAACCTTCTACGGGCGCACGGGCACTATCCGGGCTGGCCGGGGTTATCTTTACTATTCGCCTGCCGCCAGTTGTTGCCCGTGTCGCTTACGTTCGAATTTGCCCAGCCTGCCCCGCTTCCAGCCCCCGCGCCCGACCGCGTGACGCTGTTCGTGGACGTGATTTTGCCCCTGCCGCTGCCCAAGCTCTACACCTACCGGGTGCCGTATGAGCTGAACGACAACGTGGTAGTAGGCGGCCGGGTCATCGTGCAGTTCGGCGCCAAGCGCACGCTGAGCTGCATCGTGGCCGCCGTGCACGAAACGCCGCCCAAGGAGTACCAGGCCAAGTACATCCTGGAATTTATCGACGACGCGCCGGTCGTAACGCAGCCGCAGCTCAAGCTATTTCGCTGGATGGCTGAGTACTACCTCTGCACGCTGGGCGAGGTCATAAACGCGGCGCTGCCCTCGGCGCTCAAGCTCTCGTCGGAGTCGCGCATTCAGCTGCACCCGGCCTTTATTGCCGAAGGCAGCCCCTACCCGCTCGATGACAAGGAGCAGCGCATCGTGGACGCACTAAGTAGCGAAGACGGCAAGGCGCTGACCTTTACCGAAGTGGGCGACCTGCTGGAAGTGGCTTCCTTTCACAAGGTTATCAAGTCGTTGATGCAGAAAGACGTTATCTTTCTCTTCGAGCAGATGGCCGACAAATACACGCCCAAAGTGGTGAAAAAGGTGCGCCTCGCCGAGCACTACGTCACGATGGCGGCCGTGGAGGAGCTCTTCAATACGCTGGCCAGCAAGCCCAAGCAGGTCGATGTGCTGCTGAAATACTTGCAGCGCGTGCCGGTGCATCACAACGAGCACCTCAACCACGTGGGCCTCGAAAAGGCGGCCCTCACCAGCTCGCCGCACCTGTCGCCCTCGGCCGTGAATACGCTGATAAAGAACGGTATCCTGGAGCAATTCGACCAGATAGTATCGCGCTTTCCGCTCGATGAAAACCCGGTGGCCCAGATGCCCTTCGCCCTCAGCGAAGCCCAGACCACGGCTCGCGACGAGGTGATGGCGCTCTTCAACCAGAAAAACATTGTGCTGCTGCACGGCGTCACGGGCTCGGGCAAAACGGAGATTTACATCGACCTCATCCGGCAGGCGATGGATGGCGGCGGGCAGGTGCTGTACCTACTCCCCGAAATCGCCCTCACGGCCCAGATTGTAACGCGCTTAATGCGCGTATTTGGCTCGCGCCTAGGGGTATATCACTCTAAATTCTCCGACAACGAGCGCGTCGAAGTCTGGAACGGCGTGCTCTCGGGCCGCTTCCAGGTAGTGGTGGGCGTGCGCTCGGCGGTATTCCTGCCGTTTGATAACCTGTCGCTTATCATCGTGGATGAGGAGCACGAAAGCTCCTACAAGCAATACGACCCCGCCCCGCGCTACAACGCCCGCGAAGTGGCGCTGATGATAGGCAACTTTCAAGGGGCCAAGGTTTTGCTGGGCTCGGCTACGCCGGCCGTGGAAACGTTTTACATGGCGCGGCAGGGGCGCTATGGGCTGGTGTCGCTCACCAAGCGCTTTGGCGAGGCGGGGATGCCCGAGATTGAGCTCATTGACACGCGCAAGCTGCGGGCCGACAAGAAGATGCACAACCACTTCTCGGCCGACCTCTTGAACGCGATGGAAAGCAAAATCGCGCAGAACGAGCAGGTTATCTTGTTTCAGAATCGGCGCGGCTACGCGCCCGTCACGGCCTGCCAGGACTGCGGCTACATCCCGAAGTGCCAGAGCTGCGCCGTGAGCCTCAGCTACCACAAGCACGCCCACGAGCTGCGCTGCCACTACTGCGGCTACCACGAAGGCATGCCCACGCAGTGCCCGGCCTGCGGCTCGCGGGCGCTGCGCACGCAGGGCTTTGGCACCGAAAAGCTGGAGGACGACCTCAAAATCATGCTGCCCCAGGCCAACGTGCAGCGCATGGACCTCGACACGACCCGCGCCAAAAACGCCTATCAGCAGATTATCGGCGACTTTGAGCAGCAGAAAACCAACGTGCTCGTGGGCACCCAGATGGTGACCAAAGGCCTCGACTTCGAGAACGTGAGCCTGGTGGGCATCGTCAATGCCGACGCTATTATCCACTACCCCGATTACCGGGCCCACGAGCGCGCCTACCAGATGTTTGTGCAGGTAAGCGGCCGGGCCGGGCGCAAGGGCAAGAAAGGCAAGGTGTTAATCCAGACCGCCGACCCTACCCAGGTTATTTTCGACAAGGTAATCCGCAACGACTACCTCGAATTTTACGAGTACGAGATAACCCAGCGCCGCGAGCACGAGTACCCGCCCTTCACGCGCATGATAAAGCTGACGGTGAAGCACATGGACCAGGAGCTGGCCCAAAAAGCCGCCATCCTGCTCACCCAGGAGCTGGCCGACCG